>MEXE01000018.1:0-3117 GCA_001775555.1 Candidatus Amesbacteria bacterium RBG_19FT_COMBO_48_16
TCAGAGGTATCTTATTTCAAACTGGAACCTTTATTGTCAAGGTGGATAATTATTTAGAAAATTTGAAGCTTGAAGCTATTTGCTCAATTATTGGTAATAGTTGTTGTTTTTTGCTATGTGACCCCGTCATAAGCTTAATTATTGCCACGTTGTTTCCATCAACGACTATAGCGTCATATTCGGAATACTCTCTGGCTGGCTCTGCGTAAATAATTGCAGTTTGAATACTGCCACTCGTTAGTGTTTTTACTTTTATGAAAGACCCAGTTATCCCAGGGAAGGGTTGAGTAACGGTTGTATCGTCAGATGCTCTAATAGCTGATAGATAAGGCTCTATACTTGTCTTTGCAGGCTTGTAAACTATCAACTCAAGTTCCAAGTCGCTTTCAGTTAGAGACCGATGGTCACGCTTTTCCTGACTGCTGTAGGCGTCAAAACCAAAATAAGTTGAATCTGGAATTTGAGGTGTGCTTGCATAAGGCAAGAGATTATCGGGGTATTTAAAACTAATTCCAACTTGTTCGTTATATACTCTTTTCCAACTTACTGTGGCATCGGGAGTCGGGCTTGCAGTAACAACCAATGTTGGCATATCTTGATTTGGGGTTATTGTTGGGTTTTGGTCAGTAGGAGTTAGGTTTGTATTTTGTTTTAATACTTGCCCTTTGCCAATTTGGATACCTACGAACACCGAACCACCCATCAAAACTAAGACTAATACAACAAGTGGAACAATCTTCATCCAATTGGTAGTAGGGGTGACAGCAACCTGTGGTGGTGCGTTAGTAATTGGAGGGATAGTATTTGATGCCTGATTTTCCATATGCTCTATTACTAGATTATCAAAAGTAGAGTGGTAATTGCAATGGGTGGTGTAGGCATAAATAAAGCCTGTAAGCTTGTATAATCAAGATAGATTGATATGGATGAGGAAATTGATATTCATAAGCTTAAATACGTTTTATACCCGAAAATCTACCACTGATGAATCAAGGCAAGTTCGTTCTATCCATGACCAGATTCTCGAGTGTCGGCAACTGGCAACTAAGCTCAACTTAAACGTTGTATAGGCTGGCAAGAAACATGCTTGAAGGAGGAACAATAATTCACCTGATTGATGAAGAGATTCTGAAAGACCTCAAGTTTGTTACCCACTACTTCACCAAAGATGCCAACGGTAAGATGCTTTTGGGTATGGCTTTTGTACTTTCTAAACAATACTCCGACAATCTATCACAAGGCGTAACACGAGGCGTAGTGAGAAATTTTGCTGAAGGCAATAGCCCTGCACCCAAACACGGCTACTTACGTGATGAGGATGGACTTTACCGCCCTGATGGTAAAAACTTCGAGCTTGTTTGTGACGCTTGGGAAAAAAGAAGGAACGGAGATTCTCTTGAGAGCATATCAGAATATATGAACAAAAAAGGTTACGGGCGCAAGTTCAAAAAGACTGGAAGGATTATTAGAATGAATCCAAAGTTACTTAGCCCCTTCTTCTCGATACCATGCTAAAAACTCGTGTTATCCAACTTAGTCGGAGTGGTGAGATTCGAACTCACGACCCCTCGGTCCCAAACCGAGTGCGCTACCGCTGCGCCACACTCCGCCACTTCAATTTTACCACTCCCCCAAGCTGGATTCGATTTCTCCGATCAACTCCTCGATCTGTTTTTTTTGCCCGCCTTCCAGAAAAACTACTGCTCTCTTTAAGGCTTGCGCCGCTTCCCCGGGTTTACCCGTTTTCAGATACGCTTTGGCCAGAAGTACCATCGGTTCCGGTCTTTGCCACAATCCCTGGTACTCTGATAATAATATAACCGCCTTTTGATATTCACCCCTTTCCCAAAACACCAGGGCCAGGTTATACACTATATTCAAATCCGCCGTATCCCGCCCGGAAATTGCTTTTATCAGCAGTTCCTCCGCCTCTACATGTTTCCCCTGCGCTATTTTGACGGCAGCCATATTAACCAGCAGCGACGTTTCATCCGCATAGGCTATATAGCGGGGAGTAGGGGACAGGGCTTTCTCATAATATCTCCCCGCCAATTCATAGTCACCTCTTTTCAGGTGATAATCTCCCAGGTAAAAAAGTCCCTCGCGGTAATTTTCATCCCGCCTCACTTCCGGCTCAAACAAGGTTAAGTCATTTTTTAGCAGGAACCCTCCCCTGAAAGTAGACACTGCGGCTGCCGCCAGCCACACTGTCAATATTATTCTGAACGCCTTTCTCCTCTGCCAGGCAATTCCCCCAGCCATTCCCGCCCCCACAGCCGCCAGATATGCATAATGGGGAGAATTAAACCGGGGTAGGGGAATTAAGTTAGTAGCCGGTATCAACGCTATCCCTACGAAAATCAATATCTGCGTCCCCAGCGAATTTAGTCCCCGCTTGGCAGCCAAAATCACCGACACCAATAAACCGGCGATTACTAAAACCACTCCGGTATTCATTATCGGTAGAATCGGGGTAGTATCGCTTAAAGGCGGCCTGACTGGTGACACCAAATAAAGAAACTGTCTCCCTATTACCCACGCCCGGGTACCGATACTTTCGGACCAGTCTAGGTTTATTTTTAGCCCGGGCCATATCCTCCCCACTGCTATCCATCTAACCAGCAAATAAGTCAGGATCACTCCGGCTTCCGCCAGCCACAGCTTCTTTCCTGTGGTAACTCTCTCTCTTATTGTCCAAAAACCTATCAAACCGATAGTCCACACAAATGCCGACTCCTTCGACATCAAAGCCAGTGCCAAAAAAATACAACTCCAGAGGGCCTTTCCCCGAATGTGGCAAAGCACAGTGAGTAAGGTAAATCCGGCCGCCAGCAGCTCCGGCCGGTAAGAAATCGCTCCGGCCGGTAGCCACGATAATGTATGGACTCCAAAAATCAACGCTGCCGTCGTGGCAATTTTTTTATTCACCCGGAAAAAACTTCTGCAAAAAAAATAAACTGCCCCTGTCACCATCGTATGCAGGATCACGTTAGTCAAATGCCACCCCCAAGGCCGATTCCCGTACAGCCATTTGTCACTGGAATTGACCAAACTGACAATCGGACGGTAAAAACCGGTACTCCCGAATCCCTTAATAAACAGTCCCGCCGCCTCAGA
>MEXE01000018.1:3163-4795 GCA_001775555.1 Candidatus Amesbacteria bacterium RBG_19FT_COMBO_48_16
CACACAAACCCGCCTGCCGTGTAACTGGCATGTACCAAAAAAGTAATTATCATTATCCAAAATACAGTCATTGACTCAAACGCAATAAAGTTCAATAATAAAAAAACTTCATGACTATATCTGCAAAAACTGTAATTCCGGCTTTTTTATTAATATTTCTCCTGGTTACCGCAGGTTTCCTCTATCTTAATTCCAAATCTCAAAAACAGCCACCCGCCAATGTTCCCTCCGTCCCCTCTGCGGATGCTCTGCTCAAAGAAGCTCAGGGGGAAATCATAGAAGAATTTCCCCCTCTGCCTGTATACCCTAATTCCACTCTGATAAATACCTACAAAAAAGCAGAAAGAGGTAAGTTCGGCTACGAAGGTAATTGGACCACTCCCGACCCGGTCAACACAGTTATGGCCTGGTATCTCGACAGTCTGCCGGCCGCGGGCTGGACTATCGCCACTCCTCCCGAAAACCCGGATTCCGACGCCAGCCAGTTTATGGTCCTGACAAAAGACCGGCTGTTGTTAAACCTGACTGTAGAAAACGAAGACGGCAATATTACCGAAATTATTGCTGAATTTCCTTTGTCCGAATAATTGATGAATAAAACCGTTTTCGCTGTTCTTATAACTCTGACTCTGATTGCCTCCTGCCTGTTTTCGGCTCAGGGTACTTCCGCCGTCACCTCGACCGACCCCAATTTTAAGGTTGCTTTTATCGGTGATTCCGGTGCAGGTTCAAACTTCCAATCGGTTCTCAACCTCATCAAATCCGAGGGCGCTCAGCTGGTTATGCACCAGGGTGACTTCGACTACTCCGACGGTCCCCAAAAATGGATGGATATGATCAACGCTACTTTAGGTCCTAATTTTCCCTATTTAGGTTCGGATGGCAACCATGACAACTGGGACTCCGACGGCTATGCGGCTTTTTTCAAAGACCGCCTGGTCAAAATGGGACTTCCTCCTCCCGCTGGTAACCTTCCCGCAAGTTATACGGCCACTTACAAAGGCCTGAAAATGGTTTTTTCCAAGGAAAGAGGTGATCCTGCTTTCATTACCAGCGCGTTAGCAGGCGACAACCATGTATGGAAAGTCTGCTCCTGGCATGAAAACCAGAATTATATGCAGCTGGGTTCAAAAGGCAACGAGCAGGGCTGGCCGGATTACGAAACCTGCCGCCAATACGGAAGTATTATCGCCACCGGACATGAACATACTTATGAACGCACCAAAACCCTGCTCAGCACCCAAAATCTGACCGTAGACACTGTCCAGCACCCCGTCGTTGGCGGTGTGCCCGGCAATCCCGACAGCCTGTTAGTTGCTCCCGGAAAAACTTTTGTATTTGTTTCCGGAAATGGCGGCAACGGAATCAGAAACCAGGACCGTTGTTTACCTACAACTTATCCTTACGGAGGCGGGGTTGGCTGTAATTACATCTGGGCCAAAGCCTATACCACGGACCAGGGGGCTAAATACGGCTCGCTGTTTATTACCTTTAATGTGGACGCCAATCCCAATAAAGCCAGGGGATATTTTAAAAATATATCCGGCGAGACAATTGACCAATTCGAAGTTACTGCCTCCAGTACTCCCATCTCTCCTCCGCCAACCACTCCTACCCCCATCCGCACACCTA
>MEXE01000018.1:4812-9349 GCA_001775555.1 Candidatus Amesbacteria bacterium RBG_19FT_COMBO_48_16
ACCCCAACCCCCATCCGCACACCTACCCCGACCGGTATCCGGACACCGACACCATCACCAATTCGGTCACCTACACCCACCCCTTCAGGAGAGTTGCCGGGAGATGCCAACGGGGACGGCCGGGTAGACGGAGTGGATTACGTTGTCTGGTTTAACCACTACGGGACAAATGTCAACAACGGTCCGGCCGGCGGAGATTTTGATAGGAGCGGCTTTGTGGATGGAGTGGACTACGTCATCTGGTTTAACCACTACGGACAAACAATCGGGCCGACAAGCACACCGACGATCTCACCAACACCGGGACCCTCTGCGACCCCAACCAGAACACCCACTCCGCCCGCTGTCACCCCCACCCGTACTCCCACTCCCGGTCCTCAAAGTCCTACCCCCACTTCTGTCCCTCCCGGCCAGGTGGTTCCGGTTCTCCCTACTGTAGAAACCGGTCCCGCCCATAATTCAGGTGATACTGCCGACGATTCCGCCATCTGGATCCATCCCACCAACCTAGGCTTAAGTACCGTCATCGGCGATGACAAAAACGGAGGTATGATGGTCTGGAATCTGGACGGTACCGAACTCCAGTATCTGGATCCTACCAAACGCCTCAACAATGTCGACCTGCGCTATAATTTCCCTCTCGTCGGTCAATATACCGGTGGTACCCCCCACTCCTCCGTCACCTTAGTCGGAGTCGGATATGAAAACGCAGGCAGTATAGCTTTCTACAAAGTCAACCCAACTACCCGCCGGCTCGAACCGGTTGGAAACATCACTCTTAGCGCCGGTTCTCCATACGGCGGCTGTATGTACCACAGCCCGGTTTCCGGCAAATATTATTATTTCATCAATTGGAAATCCGGGCTCTGGCAGCAGATTGAAGTCAGGGACAACGGTTCCGGAGGTGTTACCGGTTCCATGGTCCGCTCCCATGATGCCGGAGGCCAGACCGAAGGCTGCGTAACCGATGATATCCACAAACTTTACTATATTGGTGAAGAGGCCGCCGGTGTCTGGAGATACGGAGCCGAGCCCGGTGACGGCACAGCGCGGGTCCAGGTAGACAGGACCGGCAGTGGAGGTCACCTGACTGCCGACGTCGAAGGAATATCGCTGTACTACAAATCGGACGGCAATGGTTACCTGATTGTTTCCAGCCAGGGCAATAGCACCTTCTCCGTTTACGAGAGGCGTCCTGCCGGATCAACTCCCAATACCTTCCTGGGCCAATTTAGGGTTGTCGCTAACGGATCCATTGACGCTACCTCCGGCACCGACGGACTTGACGTTACCAATTTCCCTCTTGGATCAGCTTTCCCCCAAGGTCTGCTGGTTGTCCACGACGCTTCCAATACCGGCGCCTCAGCCAGCAATCACAAACTTGTTCCCTGGCAAAATCTCGCCACCGGGCTGCGTCTGTCTACTGATACTTCCTGGGATCCCAGACAAATCGGCAGGTAATACTAACTGCCAAACAACTGCCGCCTCACTTCCGTTCTATTATTCCTACCCAAAACCTCTACCCCCTCCGCCGCAAAATCGCTATCCAGCAATTTTAATATCTCCTCTGCACTATCATCACCCGCTATTCTGTTTATGGACACTTTACCGCATCTGAGGCACCTATGCACCAGCATCAGTTCTCCTCTTTTCTCGCCCTTATACTTATCCGGAGTCACTCTTTTAAAAGTCAGCCCCACAGGAGTCATTTTCCCTCCGCACCGGGATTTTCTGTCACCGGTTTTAGCATCCACATGTTTGGACCACAGGCACTTCGGGCAATGATTTCTATTCCGTGTCCCCAACGCTTGTCCGCTCACATTTATCCCGCAATTTACACATCTGAACATATCCGCCACTTTGGCTTGTGGTCGCTGAGGGATTCGAACCCCCGACCCCCGCTGTGTAAAAGCGATGCTCTGCCAGCTGAGCTAAGCGACCCTGAGTTTGTCAAATGGGTGGGCAAGAGAGGACTTGAACCTCCACTCCCTTGCGGGAACAGGCTCCTGAAGCCTGCGCGTCTGCCAGTTCCGCCACTTGCCCTAGATTGTTTTGGTGTCACGCTCAGCGTGACAATAACCAAGCTAAGCTTGGTGGGCGAGAGAGGATTTGAACCTCCACTCCCTTGCGGGAACAGGCCCCTCAAGCCTGCGCGTCTGCCAGTTCCGCCACTCGCCCAAAATTATTAATAAAAGCTATTTTATCAAATTTCAGTGGTAAAATTTATTTTTGAGCCGAGGTGGCGGAATGGTAGACGCAGAGGCCTTAAGAGCCTCCGCCGGTAACACCGGCGTGCGAGTTCGACTCTCGCCCTCGGCACCTATTTGATAAAATGGATTTATGTCAGGTCCTGACACTAACTAATATATATAATCCAAAATTGTGTTAAACAATTTTAAGAGGAGAAATAATGGAGCGAAGAGTCCTGAGCTTATATCGAAGGACGAAAAGCGTAGTTCATTTCGACGAGCCGAGATAGCCAAGGCGGTCACGGCGGGCGCCTGAAGAGCGTCAGATGGGGGTTCGATTCCCTCTCTCGGCACTGAGCTTGCCGAAGTGCGGCTATGGTTCAATGGTAGAACTTCTCCTTGCCAAGGAGATGACAGGGGTTCGATTCCCCTTAGCCGCTCCATGCGATCCCTGACTTGGTTATCGCTTTTCTTTATAGGCGCTCCCGCCCTGCTATTTTATTCCGTATCAACTCTTGTCTCATCAACTCTCCCGCCAATTTCTGCCTCTCCCGTATCTCCGGAAGTTTTGGGCTCAAATATCACCATTTTCTCAAACTCCGTCCAGCCCCCTTCGCTCACCAATCTCCTGCTCACCGGTGACGCCCGTACCCTGATTATCGCCAGCTATCTGAGCCGCCATCGTTCAGTTCTGGAGCCGTACGCCGCCCAGATAGTCGCTGTCTCGGACAAGTATCTGCTCGACTACCGGCTTCTGGTAGCTATCGCCCAGCAGGAATCCAACCTCTGCAAAAAAATCCCTGTCGGTTCTCACAACTGCTGGGGTTTTGGCATTTACGGTGATAATGTAATTCGCTTCACAAGTTACCCGGAAGCTTTGGAAACGGTCGCCAAAACTTTAAAAAATAAATACGTCAATTACGGCCTGGACACCCCCGAAAAAATCATGGTCAAATACACCCCCCCTTCTCTCGAAAAGGATGGGGCTTGGGCCAAAGGCATCAATCAATTTCTTTCCGAATTGGAATAATCAGCCTCATTTTGTTATGACTCATCACTACGACGACCCCCAATACTCCTACCCCGAGTATTGGACTCAGAGGAGTTATGAACAGCAAGCCGAGACAATCGCTCTCACATCTCTCCTGAGAGGGTATAAATTTCCCTCCTGCGTTGACATCGGCGCCGGTTTCGGCCGCCTCGTTCCCACGCTTCACCGGTTCTGCCGCCGCATTATTCTTATTGATCCTTCCGCCCGTCAGCGCAGCCTTGCCCAAAAATACTTAGCCGCCTCCCCATCTCTGAATCTGTCTCATTTCACCATTTTGTCCGGTACCGCACAATCCACCCGTCTCCCTGCCCGCACCACCTCCCTGGCTGTTCTTATCCGGGTCGCCCATCACCTACCAAATCTCCTGCAAGTCTTTCAGGAGACTCATCGGATACTCAAACCCGGAGGTATTTTTATTTTCGAGTTCGCCAACTCCCAAAACTTCAAATCCCGGCTCAAAAGCATGTTCGTTGGCCAACCCATCCTCCTTACTCCCCTGGAAAAAAGAAGTTCGACTAACATCAAAAAAAACTCCATCCCTTTCGTCAACCACCATCCTGCTACTGTCAAAAAACTTCTTCTTCAATCGGGATTTGCAATTGATCAGATTTTGTCCGTCTCCAATTTCCGCCATCCCTTAATAAAGCAAGTTTTACCCATATCATTTCTTCTCACCCTGGAGAAAATTTCCCAACCCCTTCTTTCCCCCCTTTATTTCGGTCCCAGCATTTTTATAAAAGCCCATAAGATTGACAATTAGGTAGTCCTGTAGTACAATACGTGCTAGGTTCCGCGGTTCCGGTGAAAGTCGGGACGGTGGAATTTTAAAAAGCCTCGGCATCGGGCAGGAGCCGGGGCTTTTTGTTTGGGACGCTCAGCGTCCCTTCAATCACGCTTAGCGTGATGGTGTTTAAGCGTACGCTTCTGTGTAAAATGATTAGGTGGATTATGTTTATGTGTTGATCAGCCAAGTGGATGGGAAGTTATATATTGGTTATACGCCGGATTTGAAGAGCAGGGTTAAAAAACACAATTCCGGATATGTGATCGCCACTAGGAACAGAAGACCATTGAAGCTGATATACTACGAAGCTTATATTAATCGCATTGATGCGAAAAAACGAGAATATTTTCTAAAAGGAGGTAAGGGGCATAATCAACTGAAAGTCCAGCTGGAAAACTCATACCACCAAATTAGATATAAACACAGATATTAAGATGTTAAAATACGCATATTTGGGCTGGTGGTGAAATTGGAATACACGTACGCTTTAGGAGCGTATGCCGCAAGGCGTGG
>MEXE01000018.1:9375-10239 GCA_001775555.1 Candidatus Amesbacteria bacterium RBG_19FT_COMBO_48_16
TATATCAGACACGCAGATTTTATAGCAAACATCACACACCCGGTGTGTGATCTTTCTTTAATAAGCCTACATAAGCGACCCCCAACCTTGTCATTATAGGAATCGGTTGTATAATAGTAATCATGATTAGGGCTACTAATAGCGAAGAGTTGATAAAGGCGACAGGCGCTTTTATAATCAATCAAAATACTGTTCGTCTCGCAGGAGGAAGAGAGGTTTCTTTGGTAGAATTTGAACGTCAAGCGAAATCTTTTATATATTTAGTTGCAGCAGATGAAAATGAAGCAGCGTACGCGGTACAAATAAAAGCTGGGCGTGCACCAAGTTGTGAAAGGATAGAATTTTAGGTAATAGTAGAGGTTAAGTTTAATTCTTCAATCAATTAGTAAAGACTTTGTGATTATCTAAACTAAAGTCAGGCTTGATCTTTCATTTCAAGAATTAGTCCTTTAAACGACACACCCAAAATCATCACACACCTGGTGTGTGATCAGCATCACCCAGCTACCCTAAATCTCTATTATCAGTCCCTTCCGTCGCTGACCCTTCCGCAAAATATTTGCCGCCCCCCTAGATGTTACTTCCGTCACTTTTCTCCTGCGGGATAACCGTCCATCAACCCGTAAAACCCCTTCCTCATTTCCAATCAAACTCATAACATGGCCCCAATTACCATTTAGATTCTCACCTTGGCTCAGCACTAATACCCCCAAACTTTTTTCGCATGCCAACCGCCTAGCCATCTCTTCCGCTTCTCGCCGAGTCAGCTCTCGGCTGGCGACATCCTCCAACCCCATCGGTCGAGCAGAAGCTGAATAACACTTCACCTCGCTTTTTAGCACCTCCGCCATCGTTTCTACCACT
>MEXE01000018.1:10295-20624 GCA_001775555.1 Candidatus Amesbacteria bacterium RBG_19FT_COMBO_48_16
AATCCATCAATAGCCACTGCTAAACACCCCCCATTCCTTTTCAATCCCTCCCTCTTCACCTGCTGGATCGCCGCATCCATCTTCTCCACAATTGCTTGATTCAACTCCTTTGCAAAACTAGCCATAGCCGCCCATTTTATCACTTCATACTCAAAAGAAAAACCCGCATCTTGCGACACGGGTTTTTCAACGTCCTTGCGGACGGCTTTCTTGCGAAAGCTTTGACATATTAACCTCTCATTTCCATTCTGTCAATAATCAAAAATCTCCTTTTTTAATTTGGTCTATCAATTCCGGATAATCATTAGCCGTATTATTTACCCGGGTAGCCACTTCGTAACCGATCAGTTCGTTTTTTTCATCCGGCTTCATCAAATCTCTTAGCTCTTCCCCCGTGTATTTTATATTATCCGCCCATATATCCTCACTTTCCTTGGATAATATTACCGGCATCCTGTCGTGAACTTCTTTCAGTAACTTACCGGCTGCGGTAGTGATAATTGTATAAGTTTTATGCTCCTGCCCCTCACCGTCTTTCCAGATATCAAAAAGTCCGGCAAATGCCATCATTTCACCGCCTTTTTTCCTAAAATAATACGGTGTCTTCTTTTTTTCTCCCGCTTTCCATTCATAAAAACCCGAGGCCGGTACCAGGCATCTCTGATTTTTAAACGCCCGGCGGTAGCTCGGCCGGTTACTCACGTCCTCAGCTCGTGCATTTATCGTCCTGTATCCTATCCTGGGATCTTTAGCCCAGAAGGGGATCAGTCCCCAGCGCATCAGAGTTATTTTTTTTGGGCTGTTCATGACAACGACAGGCATCGTCCTCCCCGGAGCTACGTTGTAACTCGTCTGCAGGTCAAAATCCCGGTTGGTTATCTCAAACCTGTCGTAAAAATCTTTTCCCGGTATAAATCCGTACCTCCCGCACATCAGCATATTATACCGCCGCCATCACCGCCTCCTCCAGCTCTTTTACTCCCCCGAAAGCCACTCTATCAGGCACATTTTCCCCCGTCCCCAGCATCAGGGCCGGAGTGATCACATACTGTCCCCAGCGGTCGTTTATTTCATCTATGGCTCTCGCCAGCCGCTCCTTCCTTTCCGCCTCCCCGAATAAAGACATTTGCGCCGATCCGGCCTTCACCAGGTCAAAACAGGACACCGCCAGGGTATGCACCGGCTTCCGGTACGGACAGGCTCCCAAAATCTTCACCGCCGCCGCATAAATATCCCGGTCATCAAACACCGTCTCCGCCTGTACCTGTCCCCGGTGCCAATGCGACCAGTCCCGGTACAACAAACTCACATGTACCCCCCGTGCCCGCCACCCCGCCCGCCGTACCCTCGCCCCCATTTTGACCACCAGCTTTAGAAGTATCGGCAGCAGCTCCTCCGGGTCCGTCAGGGACTTGGGCAGGGCATAGCTGTTGCCGTAGCTCCGCCGGCCAAAGACCACCTCGTCTATCTCCCACCCCCTCAATCGGCAATACCAATAGTATCCCGCCACCGACGCAAACGCCGCCTTTAGCCTCGCCTCATCCGCCAGGTAAAAATCCTCCGCCGTGAATATCCCCTGGCCGTTCAGTCTGACCAGGTTCCCGGTTTTGATTCCGCACAGATCCGTCACCGCCAGCCGCCGGTACACCTGGCGGAAATTGGATTCGTCAATCGTCTCCAGCCCGTCCGGCTTGCGCAACGATGCCGCGGTTTTAGCCAAAAATCTGTTCGGCCCTATTCCCACCGACACCCTCAGCCATTCTCCGATCTCCTCCCTTATCCGCCGTTTTATTTCCCCGGCCGCCTGCACCATCCCCCTTCGCCAAGCCGGCGCTCCCTCCAGATCCAGCACAAACTCATCAATCGACTTAGGGCAAACCTTATCGGTATAAGTCTCCAAAAGCTTCCTTAAAGCCAGGTGCACCGCCCGGTACTTGTTGGGATCAGGCGGCAGTACCGTCAGTTCCGGGCACAAGCTCCGCCCCTGCCTCACCCGCATCCCCACTTTTACTCCCGCCTGCTTGGCTTCCACCGACGGAGCGATAATGCATCCCCCCGGGCTGTCATAGGCCGCCACCGCCACCGGCCGGCCCCGCAAAAACGGGTCAGCCTGCTGCTCGACACTCGCAAAGCACGAGTTCAAGTCCAGATGCATCACCGTCGGCGGTTTAGGATTAAAACCCAACTTAACCAGCCTCACCGTCATGAATTTCCTCCAGCGTCCAAAATAAATTATCCGTGTTCAAAACCAACCGGAAATAAACCGTTTCCGCCGCCACGGAAAACACCTGGAACAAAGTCCGCCCCCGCCGGTAAGTGTGATGAAACCCCACTTTCAAAATCCGGTATTCCCGGCCGTCAAACACCACCTGTGTCGGGGCCGCTGTCCGCCGCCTGTGGTCAAATACCAGGGTCACCGACACCGGCACGCTCAACTTCTGGATCATCTCTTTCTTAATACCCGAACCAAACCCGAATGTCAACCCCCGATTAAAATCTCTGCCCTCTCATTCTCCCCGCATCCCAAAAGTTCCTTGCCGCCGTGTACATCCTCCCCACTCCCACTACCATACCAATTGGCCAGTACACCAATAAAAAGGGCGAACTGACGGCAAAATTTAACCGCACACTTCTGGATAACTGTCTTTTATCCGGTCGTGAAGGAAGCCAAGGATTAACCTCTACCCCGCCTTCATCCAAAATAGCCAAGGTAGACTTATAGTCAAGATAGGCAGCTAACCCCAACACTCCCAGCGTTACTGCTCGCATCAGGTTATCATCCGGTGCCAACTTCAAATCTACCCACAATGAAACACCAGTCGCAATCGCACTAACCACCAGTGCCTCTGTAAAAATAAATTTCAAAAACTGTCTCTCCCGACTCATAGATCCCATAATATATCACAAACCCTGTTAAATTAAAAAATTTTGTATTTTGAATTTAGTTATTGTATCATCTGCACCAATGAAACTTTCCCGTGGGACTTTGACTGTATTATCCATTCTACTGACTCTTATAGTCATCTATTTATTCCGCAACCGCTCCCGCCTCCTGCCTCCTGGTAGTCTCACCACCAGCACCCAGCTGGAGCTCCCGACCCCCGGACCTACCACCCCGATTACCGGCCGCCCCCGGGTGGAAATTTCCACTTCCAAAGGCAATTTTACCGTCGAGCTTCGCCCTGACCTGGCTCCCAAAACAGTCACTAATTTTCTCTCCAAATGGAATTCCGGATATTGCGACAATCTCACTTTTCACCGGGTAGAGGATTGGGTCGTTCAGGGTTGTGACCCCGCCGGCGACGGTACCGGTGGCTCCACCACTTTACCCACGGAAACTTCAGCGGAAAACTTCGCTGCCGGCAGTCTGGGTGTAGCCCGCAAAACCGTCCCCGCAGACCTTTCCAACGACTCCCAATTTTTTATCGTCAAAAAGGACTCATCTTTCCTCAATGGCCAGTACACTTACTTCGGCCGGGTTATTTCCGGAATGGATATAATCAATCGTCTTACAGCCGGGGACAAAATTATTGCTGCAGCTTTCCTGGGTAAATAAATCATGCCCCCGCCCGCTTCAACCCTTACCCGACTGGAAAACGGCACTCTCGAAATCCGCCTCACCCTGCCTTGGCCGGAAATTCAGTCAGCTCTAGAAAAAGAGGTCTTGGCCGCAATCAAAACCGCCCGCCTGCCCGGTTTTCGTCCCGGCTCTGCTCCCCGGCATTTAGTCGAACCCCGTCTTGACCGCGCCCGGCTTCTTTCCCAAGCGGTTCAAAAACTCCTCCCCCAAATTTACTCCCGGGCCGTCACGGATCACCAACTCAAACCCGCGCTCCTGCCTCACCTGCATATCGATTCCGGAAATGTTGGACAAGATTGGCAAATCACGGCCACCACCTGCGAAGCCCCTATAGTCAATCTAAATCTTCCTACAAAACCCCCCAAAACTATCAAACAACTTAACGGCTTTCTTGACTATTTACGCCAAAAAACTGCTCTCAAAATCCCGGATCTCTTAGTCGAAGAGGAAGCCAACCACCGCCTCTCTTCACTGGCCGAAAATCTCACCCGGCTGGGGCTGACCCCCGAAAGCTATTTAGCCACCAAAAAGATGCGCCCCGAAGACCTCAAATCCGAGCTCACCCGGCAATCCCGGACCGACCTGGAGACCGAGTTCATTCTCTCCCACATCCAGACCCGGGCTAAATTACAGGATCGCAAAGCCACTCTGGACTTCTTGCAAAACCTGTTATAATATACCCATTATAACTATCCCATAGTCTATCATGGCTTCCACCGGAAAATCAAAACGTAATGCTGTCGTTCACGACAACTTTCTTGAGGCTTTGCGCGACCTGGGTAAGGGTGTGGTCGACGAGGTCAAAACCCAAGCCAAACAGATAGTCGCCTCCGATTTACCGGAGTCTTTCGGTATATCAGGTTCCGGTGTATTAAATCCCAATGAGTCTGTCTCTCTCTCCCAGCTTCAGTCTGCCGAATCCAGAGGTGAACAACAAGCCGAATCCAGATTCCGTCAGCAGCTTGCAGAACTCCAGCGTCAGCAGGAAGCTTTCGCTTCCCGCCAGACTGCCGAAATCAGACAGCAAATCCTGGCCCTCAAGCAGGAAATCCAGACCTTTGCCAAATCTGCGGGTGAATTTGCTCAGGAAGTCCAAAAAGCCACTGCCCAGATTCCCAGCCGGCCCGGAATTTACCACAAAAATTTCTTTATCCACTTGCGCGAAGTCATTATGACTCTCAGAAAACGGGTTGAATCATCCCGCAATTGGCTGGCTACAGCCAACGCCCGTGCCGGCAAACGCGGTTTTTACTGGGGTCAGGTCTCAAAATCCGGTACCAAGTACATGCTTTCCTCCGAACGCTACATGGTCATGTCCACGGGTTAAGCAAAACTTCTGCTAAAATTACCACATATGGCGCAGGCTTTCCAGTTTGCGAAAGCCGAGCCAATATCTAACATGAACCCTGATGACCTCCCAGATAAACTTACTTTCCGATTTACTGCGGATTCCCAGTGTCAGCACCTTAACCGAGCATCAGCCGGACATGGCTTCTGCCCGGCAATTTCTGGTTAATCTCTTCAAATCACTTGGGTTTTCTACTCAACTCCTCCCTGCTCCCCACCACCCGGCCGTCTTCGCTCAGCTAGTCACAAACCCCCTAGCCCCTAGCGTGCTAGTTTACGGCCACTACGACGTCCAACCGCCCGGTGCCCCCAGTCTTTGGCATTCACCTCCCTTCGAGCCCAATATCAGAAAAAACCGTATTTACGCCCGCGGTGCCGCGGACAACAAAGGCCAATTCTTAATCCACGTTTTGGCCAGCCAAAACTTAGCCTTCCACCCCCCGGTCAACTTCAAGTTTCTGGTTGAAGGCGAAGAAGAAATCGGCAGCCCCGGAATAGAAACTATTGTCAGGGACTATCACCACTTACTCCAGGCGGATTACCTGGTACTTTCAGATACGGAAATGCTTCAGTCGGGACATCCCACCATCGATATTTCTCTTCGCGGCGTCATGGATATAGAAATTGTCCTGCAAACCGCCCGTAATGATCTTCATTCCGGCCAATTCGGAGGTTTGGCTCCCAATCCGGCCTTCCTTCTGACTGCCCTTCTTTCCCAGCTCAAAAACAGGCACGGGAAAATATTATTACCGGATTTCTATACCGGTGTCGTCAGGCCCACCCCCCAGGAACTGGCGGATTTCCGCCACCTTGAGCCGGCATCTTCCCAGCTCCTCAAAGAAGGCCGATTTTACTATCTTTCTTCCGGAAGTCCCGACCTCACTTTAAATCAGCGCCGCTGGACCGAACCGACCCTGGACATCACCGGTCTGGATTCAGGCTACACCGGCCATGGCACCAAAACCATCATCCCCCACGAAGCTTCTGCCAAACTCAGCTTTCGCCTCGTCCCCCGACAGGACCCCGACCGGATCTATGCCTCTCTCTCTCGCTTTATCACCCGCCGCACACCGCGTAACACTGTCGTCCGGATCATCCGCTATCCGGTGGCTTCTCCCTACAAAGCACCGACTTCCCATCCTGTCTATCGCCTGGCCAAACAAGTGCTAGCTGATACTTTCGGTCATCCTGCCAGTTTTGTCGGCCAGGGTGGTAGTATCGGCGCTGTCTCGACCCTCACTTCCGCTCTGAATATCCCCGCCGTGATGATCGGATTCGGTCTCCCCGACGAAAACGTCCACGGTCCCAACGAACACTTCTCCTTAGACAACTTCCACTTAGGTATCCGCGCTATGGCTAACTTATACTCCCAACTTCCCTCCCTCAAATCATCCGATAAGTCGAATAGCCCAATTCTTCCAGTGATATAATTAATCAGCAGGCTCTTGCCCGCGGGCACTTAGCTCAGCAGTAGAGCGCTTCGTTGACATCGAAGAGGTCAGGGGTGCGAAACCCTTAGTGCCCACATGTATCTCGGCGCGCACGTTTCTATCTCCGGTGGCTTTGACAAGTGCATTGACAGGGCTGTCGGTTTAGGAGCCAATTGCCTTATGACATTTGCCTCCTCCCCCAGAAGTCTCAAAACCCGTACTTTTTCCCCACAGGTAATTAAGACGTATCTGGCCAAAAAAGCTCGATTTAAAATCGGGCCGCATTTCTTCCACAGTGTATATCTGGTAAATCTTGCTTCCGAAAGTAAGGCTTTACTCACAGCCAGTATCAACTCCCTGATTTTTTATCAGAGGTTAGCCGGCACTATCGATGCCGTCGGTACCATTTTCCACATCGGCAGCCACAAAGGTCAGGGTCTGTCCTCCACCATCGACCAAATTGTCGCTGCTATTAACTACGTCCTGGACAGCAGTCCCAAAGGTACCAAACTTATTTTGGAAAACGCCGCAGGTCACTCCGGTATTGTCGGGGACAAATTTGAAGAACTGGCAGAAATAATAAAAAGGGTAGGGGACAGGTCAAAAATCGGCATCTGTCTGGACACCCAGCATGCTTTCGCTTCAGGTTATCCCCTGGACATAGTACTTGACAAATTCGACCGCTTAATCGGTCTCAAATTTCTGTCAGTTATCCATCTCAACGACTCTCTGGTTGATTTCTCTTCCCGTCGTGACCGCCATGCAAACCTTGGCGAAGGCAAGATTGGCCTGGAAACACTCAGGGAATTTATAACGAATTTAAAATTAAAAACCAAAACTTTCCCTCCCCTTATCTTGGAAACACCAGGCATAAATCGTTCCGGTCCCAGCAAAGTTGATCTTGATTTACTTAAATCCCTGGTTACCTAACTACCATACTCTGTAGCGTGGTAGTAAGAAACCTTTTGGATATTAACCCATTTACAAAACGAAATCATATTGTTAAACTAATATCACATTAATTTTGGTGTACTCATGGAGACTCACCACCTCTATGGCCAAAAGGCTGTCCGAGCCAAAACGGACGTATCAAGCCACCACAGTAGTTAGTTGGAACCCTGGGACTAACGAAACGGAGGCTTTTTTCGTAGCGAAGCGAAAATCCCTAACGTAGCTCGCAAGAGCGAAGTGGGGTAAACTAATATTAACCATGAACGACGAACAAACCAACCTCCGCCATTCAGCCGCCCATCTGCTGGCCGCGGCAGTCATGCAGCTCTGGCCCAAAGCCCTCCGCACTATCGGTCCGTCAATCGAAAACGGCTTCTATTTTGACTTTGACTTTGGTGATACAAAAATCACACAAAATGACTTACCTCGCATCGAAGCCGAAATGACCAGGATATTACCCGCCTGGAAAAGCTTCGAACGGTACGAACTTGACACTGATGCGGCAAAAAAGGAATATCCCGGAAATGCCTACAAGCACGAATTGATAGACGAGTTTACCAATGAAGGCCAAAAACTTACATTTTACAAGTCCGGCCAATACTGGGATTTATGCCGCGGCGGCCACGTCGACCACCCGGACCGCCAGCTCAAACATTTCAAACTCCTAAGTATCGCCGGTGCCTACTGGCGCGGGAGTGAAAAAAACAAGATGTTGACGCGCATCTACGGCACCGTTTTTTCCACCCAAAAAGAACTGGACGACTATCTGACAATACTGGAGGAAGCAAAAAAACGCGATCACCGAAAGTTAGGCAAAGACCTGGAAATCTTCACTTTCGCGGATGAAATCGGTCCCGGTTTACCGCTTTGGCTGCCCAAAGGTACCATCATCAAAGACGAGCTGGAAAAATGGGGGAAGCAGACGGAAGCCAAATGGGGTTACCAGCGAGTCAGCACACCTTTTCTGACCAAGCGCGAGTTGTTCGTCACCTCCGGCCATGTGCCTTATTTCGAAGATGAAATGTACAAAGTTACGGTACCCGGCGAAAACAAGGAAGAGACATATTTCATCAAACCTATGAACTGTCCTTTCCATCATATGATTTACAAATCAAAAATGCGTAGTTACCGTGACCTCCCCCTAAAGCTGGCTGAATATGGAACAGTCGCCAGATATGAAGACAGCGGTTCCCTAAATGGAATTTTGAGGCCCCGTCTTTTTTGTCAAAATGACGCTCACGTTTATTGTACCGAGGATCAGGCAGTTGATGTTTTTGTTGAAATTATCCGCCTGCACCAATATTATTACGATGCTTTAGGTCTGAAAGACTATTATATTGTTCTCTGTCTGCGTGATCCGGCCAAGAAAGACAAATATCACGGCGAAGAAGAACTCTGGCAAAAATCCGAAAGCTTATCCAGAGCGGCCATGGACAAGGCTGGTGTCAAATACGTAGTCGAAGATGAAGGAGCAGCTCATTATGGACCGAAAATGGACTTCAAGATCAAATCCGCCATCGGTACTGAATATGGAATTTCCACTAATCAAATCGATCTTTTCATGCCCCGACGTTTTGATCTGAAATATACCGATCGTGACGGCAGCCAAAAGTATGTCATCGTCCAGCATCGGGCCCCCTTGGGCTCAAGCGAACGGTTTGTAGGTTTTCTCCTCGAGCATTTTGCCGGTGCTTTCCCCGTCTGGCTCGCACCTGTCCAGTCAGCAGTTCTCCCCATCACCGACAAGCATCTCGATTACGCCCAAAAAGTCCATCAGGTACTTAAAGACGCTGGTATCAGAAGCGAGCTGGATGCCCGCAACGAGCCTCTCTCTGCCCGTGTGCGCGACTGGGAACTGCAAAAAGTCCCGTACATCCTGGCGGTAGGGGACAGGGAAGCACAAGACAACTCAGTTTCGGTCAGAAAGCGCGGCATCGCCAAAACATTCTCCCAATCAATGCCTCAATTCTCCGCCTCCGTCATAAAAGAAATTGCCACCAGGAGTCTGGCCTGATATAATCTTGCAAACTAATAGTGAGCCATCCCTCTTACCGCATCAACCAGTTCATCAAAAGCCAGGAAGTCAGGTTGTTACGGGAGGACGGGACGCAATTTGGCCTCGTTTCCAAGGAACAAGCTCTTGCGGAAGCTGCCAAACTGCACGTGGATGCCGTCGAAATCGCCCCCCTGGCTACGCCCCCGGTGGTCAAGCTGATAGATTACAAAAAGTTTCTCTACCAGCTAGCCAAAAAGGAGCAAGCAGCCAAAGCGTCTGCCAAAAAAGTTGATCTTAAAGAAATTCGTTTAACGCCCTTTATGGCCCAAAACGATTTTTCTATCAAGATCGGCCGGGCACAAGGGTTCTTAACCGATGGCCACAAGGTCAGAATCACCGTCAAGTTTGTTGGTCGTCAGCTGACTCACAAGGAGTTCGGTCCGCAAATGTTGGATCGGGCAGTGACAGCCTTGGAAAAATTAGCCGTTATCGATCAGCCTGGCAAGTGGGTGGGCCGCCAATTCATCGCCACCCTGACACCAACAAAAAAACTAGTCACTAAAACCTAATCACTAACACCTAATATGAAGCAAAAAACCCGCAAATCAGCCGTCCGCCGTTTCAAGATCACCGGCTCAGGCAAAATCCTCCGCCGCGTATCTTTTGGCCGCCACCTAAAGCGTAATAAATCCGCTTCCCAAAAGCGGGGTTATCGCCGCCACCTGGTAGTCACCGGCAAAATCGCCCGCCGGGTTAAACGCCTCATGGCCATCGCATAATTATTGAATTTAAATTTGAACATTATTTAGAAATTAGAAATTTTATATGCGTGTCAAATCCCCCCGTCTTCGCCGCCACAAAAAGCTTCTCCGGCTAGCCAAGGGGTACCGCATGACCAAGCACCGCTTGTACAAAGTCGCCCATGAGGCAGTTCTTCACGCCGGCCAGTATGCTTTCGCTGGCCGCCGTATTCGCCGCCGGGATCTGCGCCGCACCTGGATTCTGCGTATCAACGCCGCTCTCCA
>MEXE01000019.1 GCA_001775555.1 Candidatus Amesbacteria bacterium RBG_19FT_COMBO_48_16
GTACTGTTTGAATAGTTTGGGGATAGACTATAGTGTCAGGATTTAAAAGCAAGACAAATTCTGAGGTGATTGTTTTCAGAGCGATGTTGTTACCGGCAGCGAAGCCAACGTTTTTGTGACAGGAAATAATTTTTACGTCCGGAAATATGCGCTGGGTAGTAGGTACGGAATCATCGTATGAGGCGTTATCAACTACGATAATCTCCCAATCATCCTGAGAAGTCTTGGCTGCGGTGAGTGAAGAAAGACAATTAAGTAATAACTGTTTTACGTTATGATTTAGGATAATAATAGTTAAATTACTTTTTTTGTTCATCGATTAAGCTTTGATATAAAGTTTCTAACTTCTTGCTAATAGGTTCCCATCTAAATCCGGAGTCAGCAATTTGTTTGGCATTTTGAGCAATATTTTCATAAAGTTGTTTGTCTTTGAGAATTTCGATGGCTTTTTGGGCCATTTGCTCAGGCGACTGGCCGATCATCATAGAAACCCCATCCCGGATACCTAATCCTTCTGCTCCTATCGGAGTGGTAACCACCGGGGTCATTGAAGCCATGGCTGCCAGGATTTTTAACCTAGTACCACTAGGGCCGTAAATAGGCGCTATTAACAAACCGGATTTTTGATAAGCTGCCACTACACCCTGCCTGTCGGAGTCCTTAAGTTCTGAGATGCGGATGTATTTATTGGCCAGTTTTTTTAAAGCAGGAGTGGGAAATTGGCCGATTATATTCAACTTGACTTCAGGGATTTGACGGATAATCAAGGGAAATACCTTAGTAGCCAGAATCATAGCCGCCTCCCAGTTTTGCATCCATTTATAATTACCAATATAAAATATGGTCTGGTTGTAATGCAGTTTCTTGGGGGCTTTATCAAAGTCGTCACCGACACCGTTGGGAATTACCGAAACCACTTTTTGGGGGACCGCCTTTTTTATAATTGCAGCATCTTCTTCCGAGACGGCAGCCAGTTTGTCCGCTACCCGCCAAAAATATTTTTCCCAGTAGGCTATTTTGGCTACATCAATTGCATATAGAGGTTTTAATAACCAGGGAGTCTCGGCCTGAACCTCATGCCAGAAGACCCGGGACATGATAGTTTGCTCGACTAAAACCGTAGGCACCGAATGCACAGGTAAATAAGGCATGACGTAAAACGTTTCCGCGTGGATAAGATCGTATTGCCCAGAATCAATCTCAGCTTTGAGCGCAGCTTTCACCTGCGGACGGTAATAAATCATGATCAGAAACGGATAAGGTGAGAAGCCGGTACGAAGGATGTTGGGGATAGTCCAAGCTTTTCCCCTTTTGAAAACCAATACTTTATTGCAGAATTTCTCCATGTGCCTGATCTGATCGGTAGTATTTGTTTCCCGGGTGAAGCAAGCCAAGGTGATCTGATGATGACGGGATAGGTGTTTGATCAGATTGTATGATCTAATCTGACCACCGGCCGATGGCGGATACGGAAGGTATGGGGTAAGCATTAATATCCTCATTCAAGTCTCTTTCTCTGCCAGTAGTCGGGGCGTTCGTCCAGCTTGATAATGACGAACTCCGGATTTTGTTCCATGATGGTGTACTGGTCCATAATGGCCCGGGTGTCCGGGTCATAAGTGACAGAGACGTAGTAGCCGATGCCGTAACGGTCCTTGAGGTCTTTTATCGGCATGGGGAGATGGGTAAAACCACGGCGTTTGGTCTGATACAAAAAGGCGGTGTCCCCATTGTAGGGAGCAACAACAAGAGCATCTTTTGGTAACAGGCGATCGACCGCCTGACCGGCACGGATAATCGACCAGTTATTGACCTGGTAATTACCCCGAATGTCATACCAAGTCATGCCCAACATCATGAATATGACAAATAAAATAAAGGCCTTTTTGGTCCAACTGGTGGCAAAATGAATGACGCCCAGAGCTAAAAGGATCGATACTATCGGTATAATGGGGATCTGATAATAGTCATGACGGACATTGCCGGTGGCAAAGACCACCAAATATGCCAGGGCGCCAATAACCCAAGGGAGAAAAGAGCCTGCGGCAAATAGGCCGAGAGATAAAGGAAATACACCCCAGTGGCCCAAAATCATGTCACCCAATCGCTCGCCGAACAGCCAGCGGAAGAAAGCGGGGCGGAAACGAATATGATCACCGTTTAATAACCACAAGCTGGCCGGAACTCCCTGAGGGTAACGGAATGACCAGAGGCGCCACAGGGCAAAGGGAAGCACAAAGGCTAAATGCAAGACCCAGAAATGGCGAAGGTTTAACATTTTAATTTTGTACCGATGCCAAAAATACCAGGTGATAGGCAAGAGAAAGAAAAGGGCAACCGGTTTGACCAGAACTGCGAGGGTACCAAAAAGTGCGGTAAGAATTAAGATATATGATTTATGATTTATGGTCCAGACATCGAAGAAATTTAGGGCTGCCAAATATAAGGTAACCATCAGGGGGTCGGGCAGGATAACCCGGGTGAAATAGATGTTGAAAGGAAGAAAGAGATAGAAAAAGGCAGCTAACAGTCCGGTAAAGGGCCGGCTATGGCGCCGGACCAGTAAAAATATTAAAACTGCAGAAACCAAGGCAGATATAACTGAAGTCATACGCCCCCAGTATTCTAATGAAAGGTTATAGGTTTTAGGGATTAGGGTATAGAAAGAGTAGTGAATCAGGTTAAAGACGGGGAACTCAACGAAGCGGTAACCGTCGGGATTAAATAACCCGCGTCCTGAAGTATCGGAGAAATCATCAAAACGGGGATGAAGAAGATCAACCCCGAGGTCGACAAAATTTCTGGTGACGGATGCGGTGTCTGCCTGGCGCCAGCTGTGCCAATCGGCAACCGGATTGTCAATCTTATACATCCTGACCAAAAAACCGAAAATGACAATTAGCGCCAGTAACAAGTATTGGAGTTTATGTTGCATGGGGATTTGAGATAGCTAGTAGTTTTGTCCGTTCAGCCAAGCCCATTACCGCCCAAGTAAACATGGCGATTTTTGACGCGGCAAATACGTCTATAAATACGGCATTTATTAATAAACCAAGAACGGAACAGGTGATGGCGACGATAAAAGCATGTGATACTGAAGGAGTGTAGCGGACAACAAAAGGCAGGCCGGATTTGAAAAAACGTAAAAAAATCAATACAAACGCCGCTAAACCCAGAAGACCGGTTTCGGCTAAAGTCCGTAAATAGTCATTGTCGACCGCTAATCCGACTGAAGAGAAACCTGTACCCAGCACCGGATTTTTGGTAAAAGCCCTTAGGGCTTTGGGCCATTCGGCCTTGAGGCGGATATTAAACGAGCGATCTTCGGGAACTTCCGGAGGTTTAAGGGCATCCGGAACATCATTGACATCCTTGTTTTCAACCTGGGCAGATACGGATTGGATATAGGTAAGACGAAGATGATTGGTTATAAAATCCAAATATCGGCCTTTCAGCTGGGGAGAAAAGAAGACCCCTAAAAATGCCGCCGAAAATAATGGCAGAAGCCAAAAGGGCTTACGAATAAGCAGGATCAGGGCTGAAGCAGCGACAAAAAAACTGACAAAAGTAATGCGTGATGCAGAAAGGAGAAGAGTCCAGTAAATCATACCGGCTCCGATAACCAATAATCCAGGCAATGAAGATATAGGCAGGAGAGCGATAATTAATAACAGGGGAAAAACAGAAAAAGCCGCCAGATCATAGTGTCCAGCAAATGTAGAGTTGATACGGGCCCCCGGTCCCAGAGAGAGCGCTAAACCTTTGGAAAATTCGCTATTGGTTGTGGTAACTACCGGAAAATCCAGGAATTGCTGACCTAATCCGTATAAAGCTACAAGCAAGGAAGTGATAATAATCACCCGGACCAGATAGCGTAACTGAGAAAGCGAATTCAGCCAGGCAAACGCCGCAAAAAACAATACCGCATATTCAACCCGGCGTAAAGAATGCAACAAACCCAGACTAAGGGAAGCAGTTTTGGTCAAGAATATTCCTGAAAAAGCGGCTATAAAACCTATAGCTAAATATAAAAGGAGACTGCGGGGAAGCGGAGCCGATAAACTCTGAAATTTAGTTTTTAATTGGGTAAACAGGAAGAGAATAAAAATACAGGCTATTAACAAATCTTCAAAACGGATCGAGACAAAAGAGCCAGGGACTCCCAAGAGAGGGAATTTAGGATACAAAGGGATAAAGATAAGTGCCAACGCCAGAATAAAAGGCGATATTTTAGAGGTGAGCATATTCTTTAACCAGTAACCGTCCGGCAATACACGTCAAAGCCAGCACCGTCAAACGTGTCAGGGCATGAGACGGCAGGCGGCGAATGGTAATTTTTCCCTGGTAGTGAACTCCGTTGCGGTTAATTTGTTCGGTAGGGAGGGTCGGGTAGAAACCATTAATCAGAAGCGAATCGCGCCAAGGATGCACAAGTTCTTCCATCCAAGAACTCCGGGTCTGGTCACGGATCAATGAGTATGCTTCCTCGGGGGGATAATTAAGGCGGAGAGGGGTAACGGGGGATGAAAATTGAGATGTGAAATAGGAAATCAGTTCTATCCGGTCTAAGTCGGTAAAAAAAGCCTGACGATATATACTTTCGGTATCTGCCGGCTCAGTCGATGTCAGCGAACCAGGGGGAAAGGGGGGAAATACGGGAGAGGGGAGAAGTAAATAGTAAATAGTAAATAGCAATAGGACAACGAGAAATGCGGTAATTATATTTTTCATTTCATTGAAACATCCTGGCCCGGCCCAATTTGTAATTGGGTTTTTTGTTCCGTCTCTCCCCTATCACTTTTGCGGGCACCCCGCCAACTATTGCAAATTCGGGTATGTCCGCGGTGACGACAGCCCCGCCGGCTACCACTGCTCCTGTACCAATTTTAACCCCTGGCATAATGATGACCCGGGGGCCTATGAAAACATAATCCCCTATCTCCACCGGGGAATTTGAAGCGTGGAAATCTTCGGAATTTATATCGTGCTCTGAATTGTAAATCATGACTTCAGAGGCGATATCCACATGATTACCGATTTTCAAACTATCCCTCCCGTCTAAAAAAACGTGGTCGCCGATTATCGAGTCTGACCCAACAGCGATACCTTTCGGCTGATAAAACCTAGCCCACATGTGGATAGTACTACCCCGACCGATTTTCAACCCCGCCAGGCGATACACTTCCAGTCTAAACCAGTGAGAGGGCACTAAACCTGCCAGATAAAGGATAAATAGCTCAAAATCAAGCAAAATATTTATTATGCGGTTGACTCCCTTTGACATAATCTCGGCTCCGGTAAGTGTTTTGCCCATTTTGTCTCGGATCATATATTTTTTACTGCTGTTTCTATTACCTGCATGGTCTTTTGGGCAGTGCGGTCCCAATCGAATAATTTTACCCTTTTTAAACCAGCTTTCACATAGCGGTTACGCATGGAACCTATAGCCTCAATTATACCTGAACTGATCGAGGCGGGGTCGGCCGGGTCAACAAAAATTCCGGCGTTCCCGACCACCTCCGGCAGACTGGCAACCCGGGAAACTACAACAGGCGTACCACAAGCCATAGCGTTGACCACAGGGATACCAAAACCTTCATAGAAACTGGGCATGACAAAAGCGGTGGCGTGAGACATGAGCGCCGGTACTTCTTCTTCTTCTACAAAACCTGTGAAAATGACCTGTTTATCGAGACCCAGATCTGCAACTGTTTGAAAAATCCGGTCGTAAAGCCAGCCTTTTTTTCCGGAAATGACTAAGCTCAACTTTTCCGGTAAACCACCAATGCCGCCCCCTGCTCTAAGGGGGGATTTAAAGCGAGTATGAAGTAATTGGGCGAAGGCTTTAATCAATCCTTCGATATTTTTACTGGGACGGAGGCTACCCAGAAAAAATAGATAATTCCTGGAGATACCGTATTTTTTCAGAATTCGGGGGTTTTTGGTCGGCTTAAATAACTTTTGGTCATAACCGGGGTAAGTAACGGTAATTTTAGCCGGGTCAATCCCGTAAGCCGAAATGATATCTTTTTTGGTGTGTTCTGAAATAGCGATGACGCAGGCAGCTCTTTTTACTGAATAGGCGGTCCAGTTTTTCAATTGGTTGTAATCTTTGGGGGTAAATTGATCCGGAAATTCCAGGAAACCTAAATCCATAATGGCAACTACAGTAGGAATAGGAGAAAAACGGGGTGCATAATGGGCCATACTGAAAAATACGTCCGGTCGAGGGAGATGGGTATATAAATCCATAGGTAAACGGGTCTGAGTCCAGAGTTTGGGAAAGGGGATAACGCGATACTCCCAGCCCGTCTTAGCGGCAGGCAAGTCACCTAAAACGGGGGTTTTGAGATAGATGATAAAACGGTGGTCAGTTTTTTGGCGGTAAAGAGCATGCAGCAGACCGAAGGCGTATTGATTGACTCCTACACGCTGACTGGTCAAATTAGCCTCATTGGCGTCAATTCCTATGATCATGGGTTTAAAATAGTTAGCTTAATATATTTTTATATACAGTGAGGGTGGATTGGGCGGTTTTGGTCCAAGAAAATTTAGTTAGTTGTTTAGAACCAGTGGTAATTAGTTGACGGCGGTTTTTGATGGCGGAAGCAATACCTGAGGCCATGGATTCTTCGTTCTCTGGATCAAAGTAAGTAGCCGCTGGTCCGGCCACTTCCGGTATCGAGGAGGTATTTGAACAGGCTACCGGAACCCGGTGATGGAAGGCGATCAGAATCGGGAGCCCGAATCCTTCGTAAAGGGAGGGGTAAACAAATGCGGCAGCCCCGGCGATTAAATCAATAAGTTTCTGGTCAGAAACGTAGCCAGTAAATTCCACCTCGGGGGACTTGGGTATCACACCTTTAAGGTGTGAAGGCTGAGGAGGTTCGCCAATGATAACAAGTTTTTCGGGCAGGTTGAATTTGTGGCGGAACTTTTGCCAGGCAGAAATAAGGCGAGGGATGTTTTTGCGAGGCTGGCGGGCACCGATAGCTACGAGGTAAGGCTCCAGGTTATAGCCATTAGGTTTTAGGAGGAAGCGGGAGGGGAGGGCTTCGGGGATAACGTTGATTTTTGAAGTCGGGTAATCAAACAGTTTTTGGAAATCAGCGGCTGAATTTTTCGAGACGCAGATAACCGCGTCACATTCTTTGACCACCCAGCGCAGCCTGGCCTGATGGACCGAAACTATACGGGGGTCAGATTCGCGGGGAAATAAAAGGGGGGACAAATCATGAATTGTAGTCACTTTTTTACTGGAATCCGGGGCCTGGGCCCAGTCAGACGAGTGGTATATATCAATATTACCGGGAGCAAAATTTTCGAAATTGACCACATGCAACCGATTCCATAACCAATCCAGAGCGGTCGGGGGTATGGGATAGACGGCTACTTGGGGAAATAATCTTTTCAGATCAGATTGACGGCGGAGGGAGAAACCGACAGGTACAACTTCTACACATTGCAGGTTACACACCAGTTCGATAGTGTAATCCGACACTCCGGTACCGTAAACTGCCTGGGAAACGTCAATACCGACTCTCATATACTGTTACAGAACCAATGGCAGAAATGGGGGAATAATAATGCTTTACATATTGTATCAGGGGGGCGGCGTATTCAGAAATCGGTTTGCCATCGACCGACGCTGCGGCGTCGTAAAAAATATACTGCGGAGGATCCGAGGCTAAAGAATACAATATACGGTTTTGGGTAAATGGCAGATACCAGGGAAGCTGGTAGGAGAAATGACTGCCGGGCGGGTATGTCCCGCTCAGCATGTAGAGATGGGGCTGGACACCCAAGAGAAAAATTTCGTCACCCGGAGAAGTAAGTGAGGTGACAGTTTGGACCAAGGCCGAGGCGGACTGGTCAAAGAAACGGTATTGACCCCAATTTTCCTGACGGATATAGAAAATTGAAAACCAGGCCAACTGAGCGACCAATATGACAGAAAACAAGAAGTATTTTTTGGCGGACCACAGACTGGTAATAAGCAACCCCAGGGAAAGTGAAAGAAAGGGGACAATGGCTTGAAGACGAGTGAAGTCGAAGCGGGATAAACCGCCGGGGATTAGAATCAAACCCCATACCGCGAGGACCAGAACTACTCTTTTGGGTTGGGATTTAAACAGCGCCAAAATGAACAATAATGCCGGCAGAAGTAATTTGAAAAGGACAGTCCAATCCGGAACCGTAGCAGCCTGGACGGCGTATAAAAAATTAAATTTAACCGTCCAGAAAAAAAAGTCCGAAAGCACACCGCGGTAACCAAAGTAACAAACTGCCAGAGTAAGCGGTAATACCGCCCCGGCGGCAAAAGTCAACGCTGATTTAAATCCCCGGCGGAAATATGTTATGAGGATTAAGATGAAGATAGGGAAGGCGACTGACTGCTTGAAGAGGATTGCCGCACCCAAAGCCGCACCGGACCAGAAGGGAGTAGCATTTCTCCATAAATAAAAGGAAGTAAGGGCCAGGGGTGATATTAACGACTCTAGCCATAAATGATTACCGGAAAAAAACGGCTGCCATAAAGCAAAAGTAACCATAGCGATAAGCGGGTACACTCGGGACGAAATACTTTTGGCAATTCTGTAAATTAAAGCAGACTGGAAAATAACCAGAAGTAAACTTAGTATTTTCAAGGAACGGGGGTTAATAAAACCCAGGGTGAAAAAATTGACCGGCATAAAGAACAAACCGGGGAAGTGCTGGTCGATTATCTGCCGGTAGGGTAACCATCCGGACGAAGTTAAATAAGGGTAAACAAAGAATTCGGGATAAGCTACGAACTCCATTGGTGACAGAATCAGGAGGTGCAGTAATTGGATAACCAGGAACAGAATCATATCCGTTTATATTGGTAAATAAACCCAACGCCTTCGAAATTGTAGATCCGGGTTTGTCTGTAGCCTAATTCTTTTATAACAGAATCCACCAGAAGATCCGGGTCTGTCAGTTCTGTCAGATACTGGAGCAGGAAAATCTGGGAAGGAAGAGACTGAGCACTTAAACTATCAGTCACGGCCGCTTTTCGGGCAGGATATACGGACACCGCCGGAATTACCCGATAATCAGGTGAGTACCAGTAAAAGGGGGCAAACTTATCCGAAAATTTGACGAGGGTAATACCCGGTTGGCCGGATAAAAAGCCGATTGCCTGGCGCCATTGTTCACGCTGCAGGCGAGGACGGGTAAAGTAGGCGATATCGCCGACTAAGAATATATAGAGAATTAAGGTCAAAAATAGCTTGGGGTAGCGAAAACACGCAGATGCAAACAGAATAATTAAACCGGGCAATACAAAAATCACCCGGAACGGCTGATTTTGGGGTAATACCAAGGAAGTGAAAAGGAGAGAAAAAATCGGTACGAATACCCAAATAAATAACAGGTGTTTTTTTATTCGGGTTACGGCTAGTGCAGTAAAAGTAACAGCAAAAACGAAAGTAATATATAAACCATAGAGATACTTGGAAATAAAGCTGATACGGCCGGCTACGAGCTTGAAAAATATAACCGGAAATGCTTTAACAGGGCTAATACTCAAAACCTGGCGCCATCCGGGAAGATAATTGTCAATGTTTAGACCCGAACCGAGTTGACGGGCAAATTGAGGCAGCCAGGGGATATAGTAGATAGTTAACAGTAAATAGTGAATAGTAAATAGTTTCAGATCACGACGAGCATAAAGAATCACATAAACGGTTTGAGCCAAAATTAAAAATATGGAAGAATAATGAGTGTAGAGAAGAAGTGCATTAACAATTGACAGCCAAAGATAACGACGGGAGACCAATAAATACATCGCGAGAGTACCCAAGAGAGCCAG
>MEXE01000020.1:0-37502 GCA_001775555.1 Candidatus Amesbacteria bacterium RBG_19FT_COMBO_48_16
AACCTACCCCTTTGCTTGGGAATACGGTTTTAAGGAACTGGTCGCCTATACCGAATCAGTCAGAGATAGATACGACCAAATTATGGTGACAGACAAATACGACCAGCCTTATATTCTCTTCCTTTTCTACTCGCGTTTTCCGCCCGCACAATTCCAAGGCCGTCATAAGTTGACTTTGCGCGATAAATACAATTTTTCTACTGTTAGGGAATTTGATAAATATAAATTTGAAAATACTCCCTGGGAAAAGGTTCGTGATATCCATTCCACCTTGATAGTCGCTGCTCCGGAAGATATCCCCGAAGTAGGAGTAAATGTTGTCAAGACAATTTATTTCCCAAGCAATCAACCAGCCTTTAAAATAGTCTCAAATTAATGAAAACTTTAAAGCTTTCGGTTGTCTTGGCTACTCATAATGAAGCGGCTAATTTGGGTAGGTGCCTCAAAGCAATTATAGGTCTGGCCGATGAAATAGTGATTATTGACGGCAGATCCACTGATGACACAGTCAAAATCGCCAAAAAATTTGAGGCCAGGGTCACTCTGACCGACAATCTCCCCAACTTTCACATAATGAAAAACATGGCGATTGATGCGGCGAAAGGGGAGTGGGTATTACAGCTTGACGCCGATGAAATTGTCTCCCCCGAACTGGCTCGCGAAATCCAATCTACGATCAACGATGAACGGTCAACGATGAACGGCTACTGGCTTAATCGTAAAAACTGGTTTCTGGATCGCTTCCTGACCAAAGGCGGCCAGTACCCTGATCCCACTCTTCGCCTTTATCGCCGCGGCTTCGGCCGGCTGCCTGCCAGGGACGTCCACGAACAGGCTGTTGTCAAAGGGCCAACCGGGTATCTGAAATCAGAACTTCTCCATTACCGCGACACCTCTTTTGCCAAATATTTAGACGGTTTCAACCTCTATACTTCTTTTATCGCTGGCCAGATGCAGACCCAAAAACTCAAATTCAATATATTAAATGTTCTTCTCTATCTCTATCTCAAACCTCTATCTACATTTATTAAAATATACTTCCGTCACCGTGGTTATGTAGATGGTTACCCGGGGTTTGTTTTTGCCCTTTTTTCCGGTTTGGTCCACGCCGTTTCATATATCAAATACTGGCAAATAACTAAATATCCCGAAAACTCCTCCTTCCCCCTCTTTGATAAAGAGGGGGACCAGAGGGGGAGTTCATGATATGACCCGTGTTGGTTTCATAACTTCCCCATTAACTTCCGGTCACTCCGGTCGCGGCGTCGGCTTCTATGTCAAACGCCTCTTACCTCACCTCAAATCCCAAGCCCCCAACTTCGGGTTTGAAATTTTTGAAATTGAAAAATTATTAAAAATTAAAAAATTAAAATTAAAAATTGTCCACTACCCTTTCTTCGACCTCTTTACTCCCTCTTTGCCTTTAATTTCACCCGCAAAAACCATTATAACTATTCATGACGTTATCCCCCTGGAGTTCCCTGATTATTACCCTCCCGGAATCAAAGGCAAACTGGCGTTAACCTGGCAAAAATTGGCCCTAAGCCGGGCCGAACGGGTTATAACGGATTCTTACGCTTCAATAAAAGCCATCAGAAAACATTTATCCGTCCCTCACGACAAAATAAAGTTGGTTTATCTGGCACCCGGCTTGGAATTTAAACCCCTGGCAGATCCAAAAATTCTCGCCTCAGTCCTTCGTAAATACCGCCTGCCCGCAAAATTTATTCTTTACGTCGGCGATATTAACTGGAACAAAAACCTGCCCACCTTGGCTGAGGCCTGCCAAAAAATCCAAATTCCACTCGTCTTGGTAGGCAAACAAGTCGCGAATCTTGAACAGCTTGACACTTCCCATCCCGAACTGTCCCATCTCTCAAATCTCAAATCTCAAATCTCAAATCTAACCGTCAGGCGCCTGGGCTTTGTCCCCGAATCCGATCTAGTAGCCATCTATAACCTGGCTACAGTTTATTGCCAGCCTTCTTATGCCGAAGGTTTTGGTCTACCGGTTCTGGAAGCTATGACCTGTGGAACGCCGGTTATCTGCAGCCGCAGCCATTCCCTGCCCGAGATTGCCGGTGACGCAGCGATCTTTTTCGATCCCTATTCTGCTGCTGATTTGATTAATAAAATTATTTTTGTCCTATCTGATAAAAACCTGCAACAGAAGCTTTCCGCTGGCGGAATTGAACAAGCCGCAAAATTCACTTGGACAAAAACTGCCCGGGAAACTTTGCAAGTCTACCAAGAAGTAATGTAAGATTACTCTCGCCCCATGAGTTTTCCTAAGATTCTTCGCCTATTTTTACTCTGGCAGCTGGTAATTATTCTTATCACCGCGGCCGCATTTACCCTTCTTCCCCTACGCACGACATTTATCGGCGGTTCCGACCAAGCCAGCCGGGTTGACCCTCAGCCTTATATCAGAAACCCCCTGCTTTACTCCCGGGCGAATTTTGACGGTATCCATTACGTTGATGTTGCCCGTAAGGGTTACGGTTATGCCCAACAAGCTTTTTTCCCCTTATATCCTCGTTTAATCAATATTTTGTCAAAATATATTCACCCTCCGGCTCTGGCCGGAATTCTTATTTCTCTGGCCTCTTTCTTGGTTGGACTTATCTATTTTGCCCGGTTAATCAGACTGGATTATTCTCCCAAAGTCGCTTTCTGGACTATTGTTGCGCTTTTGGTTTTTCCTACCAGCTTCTTCATTTCGGCTGTGTATACCGAAGGCCTGTTTTTTTTGCAGGTAATATTGGCCTTTTATTTTGCCCGGACCGGTCGCTGGTGGGCAGCCAGCATAATCGGGATGTCAGCTTCTTACACCCGCTTTGCCGGCGTGTTTCTCTTCCCCGCCCTGATACTGGAATGGTGGCACCAGCGTTCCCATCCTGAATCACGTAAGAAACCCGGAATATCTGATCTTTTATGTCTGGCATTTATCCCCTTGGGCTTGGTAATTTTTATGCACTATTTGTATCACACTACCGGCGATTTGTTGGCCTTTATTCATGTTCAAAAACTTTTCCAGCAGGGCCGGGGGGATAAAATTATTATGATATACCAGGTTTACTGGCGTTACTTAAAAATGATCTTCACTGTCAACCGGAGTGACCCCTTGTATTTAACCATACTTTTGGAATTTTTCTCGGCAATTCTTTTCACCGTCACTTCAGTTGTTTCCCTGATCAAACAAAGAGCTTCTTATTCCCTATTTAATGTTTTAAATTTTATTACCCCTACACTTTCCGGCACTTTTACTTCCGTACCCCGGTATGTGTTGCTTTGTTTTCCCTCCTTTTTGTTATTTGGGCAATGGTTGTCCCTAGCCTCCGGAACATACCGTAGGTTATACATAGCAGCCAGCTTGGGCCTATTTATCTTGTTTTTAATGTTGTTTGTCCGGGGTTACTGGGTAGCATGAAGGTTTTTGTCATCATCCCCGCTTACAATGAACATTACCGCCTGCCTGCTGTATTGGAAAAAACCCGCAGACTATATCCGCGGCTACCGCTGGTAGTTGTTGATGACGGATCAGAACATCCGATTAAAAAATTAACTATACCTGGAATAATTTGGCTGCGGCACCAGGTAAATTTAGGTAAGGGTGCGTCTCTAAAAACTGGCGCTGAATATTCATTTTCACACGGGGCAGATGGAGTGATATTTATGGACTCGGACGGACAGCATGACCCGGTGGAAATAAAAAAGTTTATAGACTATCTCAATCGCGGATCTGATTTGGTATTTGGATCCCGCCGCCCTTCTCTGGATACACCGCTCGTCCGTCTCCTGGGAAAAAAATTGTCTTCAGTATACATCAACCTGTTATTTGGAGTTTATATTTCTGACATATTATCGGGTTTTCGCGCCCTGAGCCGGTCTGCATACGGATATGTCAAATGGGATTCATCCAGATACGGTGTGGAGTCGGAAATGGTAGCCCGTTTGGGAAAATACAGAAAACTGCTTAAATACGTTGAATTTCCGGTAGAAACCATCTATATTGACAAGTACAAAGGCGTCACTGTAGTGGATGCCCTAAAAATCTTTAGTCACTCTCTATGGTGGAAACTCTCTTAGGTATCCAAATCCTGGCCGGGTTGTTTGCTTGTTTTATGCTTTACGTAGCTTTTGTGCATTTCAAACAAAGAAATATTGACCGCTTTGAAATGCTTTTTTGGGCAGGTGTTTGGGGAGCATTTTTATACTTTGCCCTTTTTCCCCGTGTCCTCGACCCCCTTCTGGCACGTCTTTTTGTCGCCCGGTCTATGGATTTGTTGTTCATTATCGCCTTTATGATTCTGGCTTACCTGGGTTTTCAAAACCATGTAGGTATCAAATGGGTCCAGCGCCAAATAGAGACTATGGTTAGAAGCAAAACCCTAAAAAATGCCCATCAGAAGTAAGAAAAAGAGAATCCAAAGATGCCTGGTCACGGGCGTGACCGGTTTTGCCGGCTCGCACATGGCCGAGCTTCTGCTTGCAGAAGGTTACGAAGTATTCGGTGTCGTCCGCTGGAGGTCGCGGTCCGAACACATAGATCATTTAAACGGTCGTCTGCATTTATTGGAAGGGGATTTGTTGGACTTAAGATCCCTTCAGGACGTTATGCTCTCCGTCTTGCCTGATTATATTTTTCATCTGGCTGCTCAAAGTTTTGTTCCCACCTCCTGGACTTCTCCTTCAGTAACTTTCGAAACAAACGTCGTCGGTTCCTGTAATTTATTTGAAGCGGTTAGGTCAGCGCAAATTAATCCGGTTATCCACATTGCTTGTTCCAGCGAAGAATATGGCCTGGTTTATCCCCATGAGGCTCCCATCAAAGAAACTAATCCCTTGCGCCCTTTATCTCCCTATGCGGTATCTAAAGTGGCCATGGACTTCATGGGTTATCAATACTTCAAAAACTATGGATTAAAAATAATCCGCACTCGGGGATTCAACCATGAAGGTCCCCGCAGGGGAGAGGTCTTTGTCTCCTCAACTTTTGCCAAACAAGTTGCTCTCATTGAAGCCGGACTGCAAACGCCCGTAGTTTATGTAGGAAATCTTGAAGCCAAGCGGGATTATACAGACGTTCGGGATATGGTCAGGGGCTATTACCTGGCAGCCATGAAGTGTGAGCCGGGGGAAGTATACAATATTTGCTCCGGTCGGGCTTGGGTAATCCGGGATGTACTTGACTACTTGATTTCCATAAGTCGGGTGAAAAAAATTAAAGTTCTGGAAGACCCCAAGCGTTTACGCCCTTCCGATGTACCTCTCCTTCTGGGAGACAATTCAAGATTTGTCGCCAAAACAGGCTGGAAGCCGAAAATTAAATTTGAACAAACTCTTTCAGACACACTCGACTACTGGCGGGCTAGAGTCTAGCCATGGTTTACCCCCGTATTTCAGTTATTACCCCGTCTTTTAACCAGGCCGGTTTCCTGGAGCAGACCATTAAATCCGTAATTGACCAAAATTATCCAAACCTCGAACACTTAATCTTAGATGGCGGATCAACCGATGGTTCGCGGGCGTTAATAAAAAAATACGCGGCCAAGTATCCCAAAATAATTCGTTGGCGGTCACATCATGACAAAGGCCAGGTTACTGCTATCAATGAGGGTCTAAAAAAAGCCACCGGGGACATTATTGCCTATCTTAACTCTGATGATTATTACCTTCCCGACGCTTTTTATCATGTGGCCGTTTATTTTTCCCGGCACCCCGACCGGTACTGGTTAGTAGGTAATTGCCGGGTTTCTGACCCCAAACTTTCCTGGACATTCTTTTTAAAACAACTTTGGCCTATTCATATTTTTCCCTGGGCTTTATATATCTACAACACCGTCAATCAACCGGCGGTTTTTCTCACCCGTAGTTTGGTAGAACGGGTGGGTAAGTTTGATAGCCGGTATCACTATGCTTTTGATTACGATTATTGGCTGCGCTGCCAGAAATTGGGATTGCCGGGTAGGGTTATGCAGGAGTTGTCAGTATTCAGAATCCATCCCGGATCCAAAGGCAGCAGTGGTTATACGCAGCAATTTCAGGAAGACGAAACTGTTGTCAGAAGTTACACCCGCAATAAAATCGTGTTGGCAGTGCACTCTCTGGCTACGCGTATCATTACCTTACCCGGGTATCGGTTTCTCAAGACAGCTACCAAGCCCGGAATTTTCTGAAAGCCAGCCAGGTCATTTTCAGTAGCATCCACCCGTTGATGAATCTGCTGATATTTGTTCGTCCGTATTTGCGTTCGTGGTATCTGACAGGAATTTCCGCCACCTTCAGATTTTGTTTGATTGCTCCGAATATTAAATCAAAATCACCGAACGGATCATTTTCACCAAAAATTCCTCGCATTTTGACTATCTGGGTATAGTTGCTTTTCAGCAAAGCCTTTGTACCGCATAAAGTATCTTTGAAATGCTGGCCCAAAATCCATGAAAACAACCAGCTGAAAACTTGATTAGCCAATTTGTTTAAAGTCTGCATCGCTTGTTTCTCCATAGGATACACCAGCCTGCTGCCATTGATAAATTCTCCGTACCCGGTAGCGATAGCCTCATAAAATTTCGGTAAATCACGCGGGTCAACGGTCAAATCAGCATCAAGTATTATTAGTAACTCCCCTTGGGCTTTGGCTAATCCTAACCTCACTGCGTCAGCCTTGCCTATCCCGCTTTGCTTAAAAGCTCTTACCTTTATTGCGCCAGTCTTTTGTCTGCTTTTGTCTCTCAGCTGACAAATTGCCTTCCAGGTGCCATCCTGGGAGTGGCCTTCCACAAAAACAACTTCCATATTTTTCGAAAATTTCGGGATCCGCTTTAATATCTGGATAATATTTCCCTCCTCATTTCTTGCCGGGATGACAATACTGACGGAATAATCGCGCCTGGTTTCGACTTTTGGTCGGGCAATTACTAATGACGTCAGGCATAAGCCGTTGATCAATGGTAGTGGTGCAATCCAGCGGTTTATCAAATCTGAAACCAGAGGGATATAAACAGGGATCAGAAGCCGTTTATACTTTGCTACCACCTCAAATCCTGCCAGGTTTAATAAGTTAGCCATGTCTTCGTTATCCAGCCAGTTTTGCTCGCCTACCTTTTTCCTTATTCCCAACCCTGAAGCCAGTTTTAGCACCGGTTCCCACAGGTGATTATAATAAATAATTATTAACCGCTTATCAGCTCCCAGCTCTTTACGCATTTTATTTAAAAACTTTTGGATATCCTCAATGTCTCCGACGGCATTTTCCAGCACCACGCATCCATAGCGGTGGCTTTTTATTTTTTTTACCTCGTCCAGGTTATCCGAAGTAATTATCAGAGTTTTTTTTCCCGAAGTTATGAATTTTTCTAATAGTTCGAGATCCCGGTAATAATATTCCCGCATGGACAAATTTTAGCAGTTAAACTAAGATTTTCTCACAGCAACATGTCCCGGACTCAAATAAGTATCGTCATTCCTTGTCTTAATGAGGCCAAAACGATAGTTCAAGTAATTAAAGATGCGCAAAAACAAATCAAGCTAAATCACCTGCCGGGATGTGAAATTATAGTCTCAGACAACGGAAGTACCGATGGCTCACTTCGGATATTAAAACGTGTTTCAGGCATCAGATTAATAAACGTTCCCGTTCGCGGCTATGGGGCAGCCTTACACTGGGGAATACTGCATGCCCGGGGTAAATATATATTATATGCGGACGCAGACGCCAGCTATCCCTTTTCCAATCTGTCCCTGTTTATAACCGCTGCCCAAAAACACCCCGATTTGGTATTAGGATCGCGCTTGAAAGGACGAATTTATCCAGGGGCTATGCCCTTCCTGCATCGCTATCTGGGAACTCCCATTCTCACTTTTCTTATCAGGCAGCTGTACCGGATACCCGTTACCGATTGTAACTCGGGTATGCGGCTGGTCCGTAAGAACTTTTACCAAAAATTAAATATGCATAATTCCGGTATGGAGTGGGCCAGCGAACTGTTGCTGAAAACAGCCCTCAAAGGTGGTAGGTATTTGGAAGTTCCTATCATTTTTAATAAGGATCGCCGTCTCCGTCATCCCCATCTTTCCAGCTGGGCTGACGGCTGGAGGCATTTAAAAACAATTATTCTTCTCAAACCCGCTTCGCTCTACCCCTTTTTAATATTGTTTCCCCTCCTGGGGATCGTATTTTACCCCACCAGTTTCAGCTTGTCTTTTTTGTTTCTTTCCCTTTTCTATATTTTAACTCTCAGCCTTTTAACACTTCATTTAATGAGTGCCGCCATCGAAAGCAAGTTTCTGCCGCTGGATAATTTTTTAATTCATTTCAAATTGGTTCCCCTTACAGGTTTGTTTCTGTTCATAGTAAGCGGATTAATTTATTACCTACCCGAAAGCCGCCTGGGTACAAAACTCTTTCTGGTAAACATTCTGGGAATTACCTGTATGTGGATATTTCTTATAGAAACCGTCAAGACCCACTTAGTTAATCGTCTCCCTGATTCTGTCTAAGCATTATTTTTATATCCACCTCCTGCGGTTTCATTAGTATAATACTGTTAATGAGTAATAGGCGTGGAAAAGTATCGGTAATTATACCGGTTCACAATCGCCACGAGCTTTTTAATCGTTGCCTTGCTTCAGTCATAAATCAAAAATGGGATCGATTTACGTATGAAATCATCGTTATTGATGACGGATCCAGTCCGGCAATATCCCAGCATCAGATTCCAAAATCTGCGTCGTCCAACATCCGGATAATCAGAAACTCTCGTGCCTTGGGCCCGTCTGTTACCCGCAATATTGGATTGAAAGCTGCCGGTGGAGAGTATATTGCATTCCTGGACTCCGACGATACCTGGCACCCCGATTTTATATCTGCTACAGTTACCGGACTTGACTCCACTAGGCCGGAGATCATCACCACTTTGGGTAAACCGAATTTTTTACCCGGTATAAATTTCCCGAAACGGATTTTATTTCTTCTCTTAAGCCTGGTCAGAATCTGCAGCCTATGGTTGTTTTGGGTTTTCAACGGATCCCGTCTGCCCGTACAACTGTTGTATTTACTCCGGATATCCAGCTCTGTTTTTACCCGTAAAGCCGTCTCCGGAGTATATTTTTCCCAAAAGTACCGGGCGGCCGAAGATTGGAAATATTTTTGGGATTGCATCAGCAACAATTCCGCTTCTGTTAGGATTATTCCCCAGCTTTTGGCAGTTTATACCTACGAACCCCGCTCGGAAACCCTGCGCCGCCGCCACTACTGGGGTGATTATTATAAATTATTAGAAGAATTTCCCCAGGAACTGCGTCGTACTCCCGGGATGCGGGTTTTTCGCAAATACACGGACATTTCCGTAGCCATGAATAAATCTTACCCTTATTTAAATTATTATCCGAAAGACTAAACCCGTGAACGGCTGCACTTGGACTACTGATTCGGAAAACCGTGTGGGGATGACCAAAAATATTCTTAGTAAATTATCGCTCACAGTCCGGGCCGGCCAGTTAAAGATTATGCTTGATTTGACTCGTCCTACACCCCAAACCCAGGTCCTGGATGTTGGTTTTGCTCCCCGTGAAGATTTACCGGACACAAATTATTTTGAAAAGTTTTACCCCTTCCCGAATAGCTTGACTGCCGCATCCACGGAAGATTGCCGGGCAGTCAAGTCCAAATACCCGGGTGTAAATATCGTCAGAATTCAACCCGGCAAAAAACTTCCCTTTAGGAATAATCACTTTGAAATTGCCACTTCCTGGGCTACGCTCGAACACGTCGGAAATTATCAACAGCAGGAATTTTTTTTAAATGAACTTTTACGCGTGGCTCACAAGATTTTTGTTACTACCCCCTACCGGGGCAGTCCCTATGAACCTCATTCCGGATTTTTCTTCCTCCAATGGTTGCCTCTTAATTGGTTCAGAAAAATTTGTCTGTATACCGGCCGCCGCTTTTGGGCAAAAACAGCTAATCTTAATCCGCTCTGGGTCAGGGATATCAAATCCATGCGGCTGACCAAGCCGGTAGTAGTTTCGGTCTATCAAACCCTTAAATTTATCCCGTCTCACTTATTGATTACCTCGGTATGAAGGTTAAGCTGATGCAAATTTTCCCGTGGCTGGCGATCATCGGCGTTTTAACGGTTTTTTCTGTCAACTCTTTAGCTCACTCCGGCCGTAAGGCCTTATGGCGCGACGAAGCCCATGCTTTACAGCAATTTCCCAAGTACAAATTTCCCCGGATTTTTTGGACCGGACCGCCCCAGGAAGGCAGCGCCTCACCCCTGGATTACCTGATTATGTACGCTGTTTATCAATTGAGACAGCCTCTGCATTATCTGTCGCTTCAGCCGCATCAATATTTACGCATCCATCACCTGGTAGCCCTTTGGCTGGCAATGTTATTCGTGTATTGGAAAATTAATCGCCGGATAAATCTCTCTGAAATATTGGCGTTTCTCGCCGCTGTTGGCTTTTTTTTGTTTAATTCCACCATCTATTATTACTCCAGCGAAATGCGCATGTACAGTTTGTGGGCTTCACTTTCCTTCATCTGGTTATTTCTCCACCGGTTTCGGCGTCAATTGCCGGTAGCCTGGTTTATCGTAATATTAGCCGCAGCGGCTACTACCACTGCTTCGACGTTTCAGATAGTCGTGTTTAGCGCTGCCGTAGTAATTACCGAAATACTAAAGCAGAAACGGTTAATCCCCCGGATCCCTTTCTCCTGGCTAATGCCTATTTTTATTACTTTGTTAATCAACCTTAATTTTCTGATCCAGTCTCCAAAATATTCTTATCCCCCTCCCGCCTGGATTCAATTTTTTAATTTTTGGCAACAATCACTCCCGGCGATAATTTCCGCGGCAGTCTTAGTCATTTTTCATTACCGGCGTCGGCATTGGGACCGGCTGGAGGCTTTGTTAACCGCCTCCGGATGGCTGCTGATCGGTCCGGTATCCTTTTTCCTAATCAGGAAGGGTGGGTTGTTTTTTGATCCCCGCCAATATGTATACTATCCCGCCGCCTACGCTTATATTATTTATGAAGCCGCTTCAGCAATCTTTTTTCTGCTTATTAATTTCCGTAAAGTTCCCGTTTACCTGTATCTCACTGCCTGTTTGTTCATTGTTTCCATTTGGAGGCAAACGGATTTAAGCTTGCCGCTCCAATCAGTCCGCTTTTTAATCTTGGGTCAGCCGATTTCCCTGCCGGTAAATTATTCCCTGCTTTCCCCGAATGTTCCCGGGAGCATTCCCCAAAATTATGAATTTCAGGAAATCGATCAATACCGTTTGGACAACAAAGCCGCGCGTACCAATTTTGACGTCTGGTGGGAGTACATGCTGGCTCGTTACCCCCCCGAAAGCTTTCCCCGGGACCCTTCTGCAATCCTGGTTGCTCGTGCCCGCGATTTTAGTTTTGAGTTAGTCGAGATCCAAAAAAAACTTTAATGCCCTTATTGTTGTCCCTTATCACTCTTATCTTCTCGGTTCTGCCTTTTACTTTGGGCCCCAGCTCACCATTTTTTACTATCGATCAGGAAGTAGTCTATGTCACCAACGCACTTTCTTACGTTGTCCGCAAGCAAATACCTTTCTATGACCATCCGGGTACTCCCGGAATTCTTTTGCTTTCTGCTTCGTTTACCCCCCTGCGCCTGTGGGCAAAATACTTTATCCACACCCCCTTTATAGATTGGTCTATTAAAAACTTCACTTTTCTTATGTATTATTCCCGTTTTTTCGTTTTAATTGTTTATTGTGCAGGTCTGGCAATTCTGCTTCGGGCTGTCCACAACTTTACTGCCTCGCGTCTGGCCGTAATCCTGACTTGGCTCAGCCTGTTTTCCTATTCAGAATTCTTACGCATCGGTGTTCGCCCAACACCGGAAAATTTCCTGCTGTTTTCCACGGCTGTCTGGCTGTGGTTATTTTTACCTCTGGTCAATCACCCTACTCTGGTCCGCCTGGTATTCCTTAATCTGGCCGCCGGTTTCAGCCTGGCTACCAAACTAAACAGCCTTACCTTACTTTTGATTACCTGGCTGGTCACCGGCGTCGTTCTGGTTCGCCGTAACCTGCGGTTTTTCCGCCTTGTCCGCCTTTGGCTTTTTTTATGCGGCTTATCTTTGATCGGATTCTTCGTTTCCACCTGGACAATCCGTGGTCATTACAGAGGATTATTTAATTGGTCTTATGGTTTGGCCAGTCATTTGGAGGCGGGAGGCAGCGGCCGGGTCGGCTGGTTTGACTGGGGTTTAATCCGGGCTTCATTGACTACCATAGTCAGGCAGGAGCCCTATCTGGTCTTGTTTTTTATCCTTGCCCCTTTGGCATATATCGCTTCATTTCGGCGGTTGTCTCGTTTTTCCCGGCTTGTCTTCGGTCCGGCCATCTTAATTTTGCTCACCTTCTTTTTTGTTTACGCCAAGTTTCCCCGGCCGCATTACCAGTGGCTGCATTTAATAGTCCTGAGCGTTTTTACCGCCGTTTTTCTCAACCGCTCCGTTTCCGTTTCTCTGGCGCGTGTCAGATTCAAACTTTTGCCTCTGTTTTTTATTCTTCTTTTGACACCCCTGATGATTAACCGGGTTAATACTTACGCTAAATGGTCAGTGAATCTGGCTGCTGCGGCCGCATTTGAAGATTTTATTTCCGCCCATCCTCCCCGTTACCGTACATTATGGTATATAGGAAATACCCGGGATTTTTCCCTTCTCTGGGGGCGCAGTTGGTCGGGTGAGTTTTATGGTCCGCAATTGGATCGCTATTACCCTCATCTGGGGGAAATAGTCGATTTCAATACTTATCGTGATAATTCTGCCCGCACCTACCCCATTTTTTCAAGCTGTTGGGACCAGTTGTACTTACGGCGCAGTGAGATGGACGGTTTTTTGGCCGCCCATCCGGATAAAAAACTTACGGTTTCTGCTGTCACTAACACCAAATATTATTTAATTACCAGCGATCATTGCCAAAAACTTTAATGTACTCTAATTTCTTCCACCCTCATTATCTTTTGGACTTTCTTTTCATGGCGTTTTTGCTATTCCTCTGGGATGTTTCCGGCTGGGGTTTGCTGCGGATCCTGCAGGTAAAACCGCCCGCTTGGTTAAGGCCGGTTTACTGGTGGCTGGGTTTGGGGTTAGCCGTCTTTGTCTTTTTTATCAGCCACTTTTTTCTGCCGTTCAAATCAGCGGTGTTTATAGGTGCTTCCCTGGTTTTGGCTCTCCCCTGGTTACCCAAATATCTTAGCCTTCCCCACCGTCTCCCCCCAAGTTTTAAGTCATCCCTCTTATTTATCCTTATTTGGCTGCCGCTTTTACCTCTGGTTTTCGTCAAAACATCCCTGCCTCCTTATGTCTGGGATGAAGCTGTATATCATTATGTTTCCCCCCAGGTTTTAAGCACCCAGGCAGTCTGGCACTTTCGTACTCTCTATTCCAATCTGCCCCGTATATTGGAAACTGCTTTCGTCGGCTTGTTTTTACTCACTCGCACTTACGCTACCGCTCGGCTGCTGCATTTTCTTATCTACTTCTCTTTCCAAATGGCTTTATTTTCTTTTCTCAAGGATCGCTTCAGAGTCCCTGTCGCCGCTGTTGTCATCCTGGTTTTAAATTACTTACTGCCCCACCTGGTCCTTGAGTCCACTTTAGGCTATATCGATTTGGGTACCACCTCCTTCATATTAATCGTCTGGTTGATGGCGGTTGAAACTGCCCTTGGCAAACGTGTGCATCCTGCAATTTTCAGTGCCTTTGCCGGGTTGGCCGTAGGTGCCAAATACAACTCTCTCTCCGCTGTCCTGGTTGCCGGCGTCTTGTACCTGTCGGTTTTGGTCAAAACCCGATCACTGGGTTTTAGAAAGATCCCGGGATACCTGGTATTATTTTTGCTCCTCGGGGGTTACTGGTATGTAAAAAATTGGCTGGTTACCGGAAATCCCGTCTTCCCCTTCTTTTTTGCCTGCAAACAAGGGGTTTGCCGGGAAAGTCAGTCATTTTTCGCTTGGGCGGACCCGTTAGGTCTGCGAAATATTTTTCCCGTCATCAGCCGCCTCTTTTACGATTTCCCCTTATTTTCATACCTTATCGTGGCCTTGATAGCCCTGTCGATATATATTCGTTCAAAATTCACATCGTTGATCATTTTGTCGTCAGGTTTGTTTATGGCCGAATATCTCGTTTTATCCGCTTTCGCCGGATTTACCCTGCGTTATTTTTATCACTGGCAGATTCTTCTCTGGATGCTGTTGACGCTGTCGCTAATCGGTATTATTAAACACATATCCGGAATTATTCCCTCCCGTCTTACGCGAATAGGACTGGTCTTTACGGGATTAATTATGGCAGCTCTCAGCCTGAAATTATTATTGCCTGCATACTTTTCATACCTTCCAGGCGGGAAAAATTATTATCAAACCCGTTTTGCCTTCCGTCTTGTCCCGGTCACGGATTGGATCCTATGGCTTCTGCCCAAAACCGGCCCGGCTGTCATCTGGTGTGAAAGCCAGGGTCAGCCCCTTACCCTGGTTGTCAAAGATCCTGACCTGTTGTGGTCTACCGGTGAAACCAAATACACCGTCTTTCTGAACCGTTGCCGCCACCGTGAAGATTTTATCGCCGGTCAGCCGCGGTACCTGATTTCCGCCCAGTCATGTCCGGACCCCTCCCAGCCGCCTCCGACCCGTGTTAAAGATGATTCCCGTATGGGCGAATTGAGGCAGGAAAATTATCAGCTGGTCTGCCGTTCCCGGCAAATAGTCTCCGGTTTATATCTCGTACCATAAATGAAATTTACCCATAAAAACCTGCTGATTATTTTGTTTTTGTTTCTGCATCTGAACGGTTTTACCGGCAACCCCATGGCTTTCAGTTCTATAGCCCAATCCCTAGCCCTAAAGTCAGGTAATTTAGAAGTGGATCAATACGCGGGTAACAGTAATGACCTGGCTTATAAAAACAGCCATTTCTATACCGGCGTCCGGCCCAGCTTCTCTTTATTTTTCCTTCCGGCAACCATTGTGGTTACTCAAATTAGTAAATTGCCGCTCGTTTCGAAAGCAATTTCTTCCCTGGATTCTCTTTTTATCTCCAATCCCAAGCTTCCTCCTCCTCTGGATCCGGGCAAATTTATCGTGATAAATTTTCTGACGATAGCGTTCACTACTCTGAGTATGGTGGTACTGTTGGTCAAATTTCTCCCCTCCCGCCTGCTGCTGCCGGTATTGCTGTTGTTTCTTTTTACTCCGCTGCTAAACTTAACTTCCTCTTTTTATGTCCAGACTTTGACGACCGTCGGCTTGACTTTTTTAGGAGCGGCTTTAATTTCTTCTCTCCCTGAAAGGCTAATCCTATTAAGTGTGTTTTTCTTGAGTATTGGAGACTACACGTCATTACCGCTGGCGGGAGTGGTTTTTCTGGTCTGGCTGGTCCAAAAAAAATATTCCGGACTAAAATTCATTTTTACCGTTTCCGCCCTCCTGATAATTTTTATTGGCTTTGACGCCTGGTTTAATTTCCGGGTATTCGGCAGCCCCCTGGCCACTCCCTACCAGTTTCGCCATACCAACGCCTATATTCATACCCAAGGGTTTTTGGGTTTAGAACCCGTCAATTTTTGGCCCGGGCTGAAATATCGCTTGCTTTCCCCCCAAGAAGGCCTGGTCTTCTACAACCCCGAAATAATTGTCCTATCCGTAATCGCCGTAACTTTACTTGTTTCTCAACGGTTCCCAAATAAAACACGATGGCTGGCCCTTATAATTATTTGTTGGTTCTGGTTTATCTCAGCTAGTTTTGTCGATAAAGTTTCCGGAATCCCCGGAGACAGGTATCTGCTTCCCTTACTCCCCCTGGTATTTTTATTTACTGCTTCCCGTCTTCGGCCGGTTCTGGATCGGATCTATCAAAAAACTTACTTCTATCAGGTTTTTCTGGCCGCAGCGACTTTGCGGCTTTTTTGGAACTGGCATGTGGCAGCAGTCAAGGGTGATATCACTACATCCGTTTGGGGATATATCACCCGCCTGTTTGCCGTTCCTCCGGTGTTTATCTTCGCCAAATATCTCCAAACCTCCCTGCCTAATCCGACCCTGGTCTCCATTTTCGGCTGGGTAATCGCCGTTTATGCGCTGATTTCCCTGGTACGGATTTTAGACGGTTTTGTCAAAAGTGAGATATAATCCAAACCAGTGACTTCCAAAATTAAAATTGCCTGGTTACATACCCATTTTTTGCTCAACACCGGCGGCACCCGTTATGTGCATGAGGTTGTCTCCCGTCTCAAAAAAGATTTTGACATTACTATCTTTGTGGAAAAATCCAATTCTGACTGGAAAGATAAATTCCGTAGCGACGGGATAGAAGTGGTTGAACTTCTGCCTATCTCGTCAAACAGCCCAATTTACTGGCTGTTTTTCCCCTTTTGGCTGAAATCTAGTCTGGAAAAAATACGCGAGAGAACCCATGGATTTGACATAGTGGTCACCAGCATGTTTCCCATGAACTGGATCTCCACCCAACTGGGCAAACCCACGGTTCAGATCTGTTTTGAGCCCTTCGCCTTTTTCCACGACCCGATGTTCGTAGCCAGTTTCCCAAAGCCTAAACAACTTTTTATCCGTCTGATGACGAAGCTGTACGAAAGTGTTGATGTCCGCGGTTCGCAAACCAGCGAGCGTCTGCTGTCCTTAAATGCCGGGGTGGGGGAGTGGGTGCAAAAACTTTACGGTCGGACTCCTTCCGGTCAAACCGCTATCGGAGTAAATATCGCCCTGTTCAAACCCACTCCCGATGCCGATCTTCAGGCCAAATATTCCGGGAATAAAGTTATTTTGCATGGCACTGACTACACCGCCATCAAAGGTACCGACTTTTTAATCCGTATGCTCCCGGACGTGGTCAAAAAACATCCGCGTGTCAAAGTTATCATTACCGAATCCGTCTCCGATTCAGCCGCCAAAGACAAACTTATCGCTCTGGCCCGCCAGCTGGGGGTCTTGTCCCACCTTGATTTTGTCGGCTCTCTGCCTTACACGGATTTACCTAAATATTACACTTTGGCGGATATTTATGTCTTTACCGGCCATCCCGAAAGCCGGGGGGCCACCAGCGCCAGTTTGTCAGTTTTGGAGTCTTTAGCCTGCGGTACTCCCGTGGTCAGGGGCATCGGTACCAACGATGAAGTTATCGAAGGCAAATCCGGATATATTATCGATCCCCGAGATCCCGACAGCTCTGCCCGGGCAATTAATCGGTTGTTGGGAAACCCAAGCTTGGGTAAACGCTTTGGCCGCTGGGGTCGGCAGTACGTTCTGGAAAACTACACCTGGGATCACGTGGTCAGAAACATTATCGACCAAATATACGTTCTCCTGGATATTCACCAGCTGGGTTTTGAGCAGGTCAAACATGACAGCCGACTTCTGGGGATGATCTTTCGCCACGACACTCCTATCGACAAACTCAAATTTTTCACCGACGACATGAACCCTTTTCAGATCGGGATTCACCATCAGCCCGCCGGAGTCAGTCTGATTCCCCACGTTCATCTTTTGGAACACCCCATAACTCTGAACTCCATTCAGGAATTAATCTATGTTCAGTCCGGTAAAGTTCGGGTGACTTTTTATTCTCGCCAGGGCAAAGCTCTGTCCGTCTACACTCTCTTCCCCCAGGACTCTGCTTTGTTCATTGCCGAAGGCCACGGTGTGGATTTTTTGGAAGAAACCCGGCTCTTCATGATCAAGCAGGGTCCCTATCCCGGTACCCAACACGCCAAACTTTACTTGGGAAAAAAGCCAGATGATTCCCGTTAACGAACCGGTTATTTCTCCCCAGGCCAAAGCAAATGTCAGGGAGGCTCTGGATACCGGCTGGCTCTCTTCCGCCGGGCCTTTTGTTACCCGGTTTGAGCAGGATTTTGCCCGCTTTTTAGGGGTCAGGCACGCCGTAGCCGTAGCCAACGGTACCGCCGCCTTGCACGTGGCCTTATTGGCGTTAGGTATAGGACCGGGTGACGAGGTTATCGTTCCGGCTTTCACCATGGCTTCCAGCTGGATGGCGGTGTTGTACACAGGTGCAAAGCCGGTATTTGTGGACTGCGAACTGGATACCTACAATCTTAACCCGGCTTTAATTGCCAAAGCCGTAACTCCCCGTACCAAAGCCATTATGCCGGTACATATTTACGGCCATCCGGTAGACATGGATCCGGTACTGACAACAGCCAAAAAACTCGGACTAAAGGTAATTGAAGACGCCGCCGAAGCCCACGGAGCCGAATACAAAGGCCGGTTGACCGGTACCATGAGTGACATTGCCTGTTTCAGTTTTTATGCCAACAAGATAGTCACCACCGGCGAAGGCGGTATGTTGGTGACCGATAACGCTGCTCTGGCTCATGCGGCTCGTAAATATATGGATCTGTACCATTCGGATGCCAAGCGTTTCATCCACGAGAAACTGGGTTTCAATTTTCGCCTTACCAACCTCCAGGCCGCTGTGGGAGTGGGGGAGCTGGCCAACATTAAGCGGTACTTAGCCAAAAAAATCCGCATGGCTAAAAAATACGCCAACGGGTTAAAAAATATTCCCGGGATTACTCTCCCGCCTCGCCGTCCCTGGGCCAAAAATGTTTACTGGATGTACGCTATTCGGGTAGACCCTGCGAAATTCGGTTTGACCAAGGATGAACTGCGAATACAGCTAAAAGATCGGGGTATTGACTCCCGGGATTTCTTTTATCCTCCCGATTCCCAGCCGGTGCTGGCCGAATTGGGGGTCAAGCTCGGCTCCTACCCCGTCTGCCGCCTGGTTTCCGAAACCGGGCTCTATCTGCCTTCAGGTTTGGCGATTACTGACGCCCAAATCGCTCAAGTCTGCCAAGCCATCCGTGAAGTTCATAAGCATGCCCGCAAAATCAGAGCTTGATCATTCCTGGTATCGGTATTTTCTATTTTTGGCCGCTGATCGTCAGTCGGTAGCTTCCCGACTTTTGGCCGGAAAGTACGGCCGGGTTTTGGATTTGGGCTGCGGCAACGGCAGTTTCTTGCGGGCCAATCTGGACCGTTTTTCCAAAGGCGAGGGTTTGGATATTTCCCAACAGAGAATCCTTGCTACTTCCCGCCTGACGAAGTCACCCCGTCTCAAATTCCGGGTCCATGATCTGAATACCCTCTTGCCCTACCGATCGCGTTCAATTGACCTGGTGGTTTCACTTTCTACTATAGAATATTTAACCGACCCGTATCGCTTCCTGACCGAAATAAAGCGGATCCTCAAGCCGGGTGGGGAGCTAGTTATTCACACCCTCAACCTGGCCTTTTTCGTCCGCCGGCTGCAGTTGTTGTTCGGTCGTTTGCCCACCTTTAATTCCGCTTCGGGCTGGCAAGGCGGCATCATTCATAATTTTACCTGGCCGACTCTGGAAAAATTAATGACCGAAACGGGTTTTATTATCATAAACCGCCGCTGCAGCGGCCTTTTTCCCCGCCTCCGTCGCTGGTGGCCCAATTTTTTATGCTCAGATATTATCATTCACGCCCACAGAAAATGAACCGCGCCGTCAAAGTCGTTTTTCTGCACAACGTCATTTCTCCCCACAACGTTCCGCTATTTAGTTATTTAGCCAAAGCAAAGACTTACCGATTCAAATTTTTGTTTCTTTCGCCTACTGATACCCATCGCCCCTGGACTCCATCCCTGTCTTACGACTTTGATTACGAAATATTACGAACCATCACCTTCCGCCTGCCGGGTCAGGAACCGTTGCCGCTGTATTTAAATCTCTCCGTCTGGTCAAAACTTAGGCAGGAAAATCCCGATATTATTGTCATATCCGGCTGGGACCACCCTAGTTACTGGTTGGCCGCAGGTTATGCCCAAGTTTTTGGCAAAAAATTAGTCCTCTGGTCGGGTAGTACCGCCTCTGAACCCAGCTGGCGTCGCACCCTCACCCTTCCCCTAGTGAAAATGATTATCAAAAGCTGTGCCGCGTTTGTGGCTTACGGCACTCGGGCCCGGGAATACCTGCTTTCTCTAGGAGCTTCAACCGAAAAAGTCTTCGTCTCTTCCAACACCACCGATATCGATTTTTGCCGGACAGCACTAACGCTTCGCCGTAAAAGTCAAACCCAGCTCAAAAAAAAGCTGGGATTTTCCGGTCGTACGCTGATTATGTTTTACGGCCAGTTGATTGATCGTAAGGGCCCTCTGCAGCTGCTGCAAGCTTTTAGCCAATTAGCCGCATCCCATCCTGAGCTGGGTTTAATGCTGGTAGGCAACGGCCCTCTTGCTTCCCAGCTCCAAGACTACATTCAAAAATCTAACCTCACAAAGCCGGTTCGCCTCTTTCCTTATCCCGGCGAGGAAAAAATCGTCTCTTATTACGCTGCAGCTGACATTTTTATTCTCCCTTCACGCCAGGAGGTCTGGGGGCTGGTGGTCAATCAAGCCATGGCCGCTGGCCTGCCGGTGATTACTACCGCCCAAACCGGCGCCTCGGTTGACCTGATTATGCCCGGCCAAAACGGCCTGATCATCCCCGACAATTCCCCAGCTGCCATTGTCTCCGGCATTTCCCAGCTTCTCACAGCCGACCTTCAGCGTATGGGTGAAGTTTCCTCCCGTCTCATCCGCCCCTTCCACCCCAGTACCTCCGCCCGCTCCTTTTTAAAAGCATTAGACGCGACAAGTGGTTAAATAACTTATGTCTTCACCCCTTATTTCCATCATCACCTGCACCAAAAACTCAGGCCGGTTTTTAGCAGACAACATCGCCTCCGTTTCCGCCCAGACACACCGCGACTTCGAGCATGTTTTTGTCGACGGCGGTTCCACTGACTCCACGCTTACGCTCATCAGCCGATACCGCCGGAAATTCCCCCGTTTAGTAAAATTGTTTTCCTCTCCTCCCCGCGGTATTTCCGCCGCCATGAATGTTGGCCTGGTTAAATCCCGGGGAAGATTTCTGATCTATCTTCATTCCGACGATGCGCTTGCCGGCCCCGACGTTCTGTCGGATACGGCCGCCTTTATTTCCCGTCACCCCCGCCTGGATTGGTTTTACGGCCAAATACAAGTCATTGAAGCAGATGGCAAACCGGTGGGAGTTTTTCCCCGCCAATGGCTATTGCGGCAGGCTTACCCCCGGCTTCTAAAATTTATTAATTTCATTCCCCATCAGGCCGTGTTTATCAAAAGGCAGGTTTTAGCCGACTTCGGCGGTTTTGACGCCACCCTGTCTTCCCAGATGGACCTGGATCTCTGGCTGCGCTTGGCTGACTGCTCCCGGTGGCAATTTTTTCCCCATGTTATATCGCGTTTCCGCATCCACCCGTCGGCTCAGTCCTCGGGCATTTCCCGTTTTGCCCAAAACCAGGCCAACTTTCGCCGCGTCATACGCCGCCACACCGCCTGGGAATATCCGGTCAGTGTATTGATAGAAAATATTTTCTCCCGATTAAATCCCGTCTTACGTTAATTTATGCACCAGGAGAGAATTTATTACCGGGTTCTAAAAAAATTATTAAGCGACGGGTTAATCGCCAAAAACGATAGAATTTTAGTCATATGTGCCGGTCGGTTTGACGAGGAGGTTCTGCACCAGCTGGGATTTACGCGTGTTTTACTGACAGACGCTTCAAAGAGTTGGTCTCCCTCGCATTATAGATTCCGCACCTGTGATGCCCATCGTTTACCTTTTGCCGATGCCGGTTTCGATTTCTCGCTTGTTCATGCCGGTCTGCACCATTGCCATTCTCCTCACCTGGCTCTCCTGGAAATGTATCGCGTCGCCAAAAAAGGAGTTTTGGTATGTGAAGCCCAGGATAATTTATTTACCCGGCTTTTGACCCGGCTGTCACTGGGAGAAAAATATGAATTATCCGCCGTAAAAGACAAGCTGGGGGGAGTGGACGGCACCTCGGTGCCAAACTTTATCTACCGCTGGAATAAATGGGAAGTGGAAAAATTTGTCAGATCGTTAGACCCGGCCAAAAAACCCCGAATTTTATATACTTCCGAGTTTGATTTTCCCAAGTGTTTTAAAAAAACCGGTAAATACAGCCCCAACGCGGCTTTTATCGCCGGTAGTTTTGCCAAAATTGCCAACCTGCTTTTTCCCCAAGCCGGTAATTCACTGTGTTTTTTTATAGATAAACGTGATCTTAAAATTAACCCCTGGATCGGCAAAAAGGATCGCGACTCGTTATAATTGATCAGTGGCTCTACCAGAAATTGTTATCCAGCCCCGCCGCAGTTTATTCTCACTCAATCTGCAGGAAATTTGGCAGTATCGGGAATTGTTTCTTACTCTGGCTTGGCGGGATATTAAAGTTCGTTATAAGCAAACGGTCTTGGGTGTGATTTGGGCGGTAGTTCAGCCGGTATTAAGCACCGTCATCTTCACTGTTTTTTTTGGTCGCCTGGCAGGCATTCCCTCCGGCCAGCTGCCGTATTCGCTGTTTGTGCTAATTGGACTGGTTTTCTGGAATTTCTTCTCCGGATCATTAATCAGCATCAGCAACAGCCTGGTCGAAAACGAACATATTATAAAAAAAGTCTACTTTCCCAGAATTGTTCTCCCTTTATCCGCAGTTGTTACCAGCTGTGTGGATTTTTTCATAAATTTGCTGATTCTTTTTGCCTACGCTTTCTATTTGGGCTACCCTCCCCATACCAGTTTAATTATAATTCTGCCGTTGGCTTTTTTTACTACAATTCTGGCCGCTGCCGGATCAGGCTTGTTTTTTTCCGCTTTAAACGTCAAATACCGTGACGTCCGTTATGCCCTGCCCTATTTTTTCCAATTGTTAATGTTTCTCACCCCTGTCATTTACTCCTTAAATATCATTTCCGGCCGCAATAGCCTGATTATGGCTGTCAACCCCATGACGTCGGTCATCGAGTCGGTTCGTATGAGTTTTTCTTCAGACGGTTCCCTCAATCCGGGTCTATTAATTATCTCCGCTTTATCTGTCCTGGGAACATTACTTGTGGGGCTGTGGTATTTTAATCGCACCGAAAGCCAATTCGCCGATATTGCCTGAAAATGTATGCCCCCGATAATTGAAGTTACCCGTCTTTCCAAAACTTACCGCCTGGGTGAACGGGTCTCTTATCATGCGCTTCGCGACAGTTTTACTCACCTGCTGCGGCATCCGCTAAAAACTCTCTTCAATCCCCGGCCTGCGGACGATCTCTGGGCCTTAAGGGATATCAGTTTCGCGGTTCAGCCCGGAGAGGTGATGGGAATTATTGGCCCCAATGGTGCGGGTAAAAGCACTTTGCTAAAAATTCTGAGCCGGATTACCTTGCCCACCTCCGGCCGGGCTGTGTTGCGCGGCCGAATAGCCAGTCTTTTAGAAGTCGGCACCGGTTTTCATCAGGAATTAACTGGCCGGGAAAACATATATCTCAATGGCGCCATTTTGGGTATGACCAAAAAAGAAATTTCCCGAAAGTTCGCCCAGATCGTGGAATTTTCAGGCGTTAAGCCGTTTCTGGACACTCCTGTTAAGCATTATTCTTCAGGAATGCGTGTCCGTCTGGCTTTTGCCGTGGCGGCCCACCTCGACCCCGAAATTTTGCTTATAGACGAAGTTTTGGCCGTCGGGGACGCCGAGTTTCAAAAAAAGTGTCTCCACAAAATGGAAGATATTGTCAAAGATTCCCGTCGCACTATTCTTTTCGTTTCCCACAATTTACCGGCTGTCGTCCAATTATGTGCCAGGTCTATCTACCTGGAGGGTGGACGGATCAAGGCTATCGGCAGTACTCCGGAAGTTGTTAACCGTTACACAACTAAATATATTTCCCAGGGTAAAGTTGCCCTGGCTGTCGTTTCCGGCAGAAGAGGCTCGGGGAGTCTCCGGCTGAAGAGTTTGGCAATTCGCAACCAAAATAACCAAAGTGAAATTCACTCTCTGGATAGGCTGCTTATCACCGCCGAGCTGGATAAAAGCCTCACCTCGCAACAGCATCTCAGACTGGTATTGGGATTTTACGATCCCTTGGGTGTGGGCTTGTTTCGTCTGGACACCGGATCTCTCTCCGCCGCGAAGCTCAAAGGGAAAAAAGTATTTATCTCCACAGGTATTCTTAATCTTACCCCCGTCGAATGCTGGGTCAATTACAGTCTGTTTATAGACGGAATCCTGACCGATCACGCCAAAAAAGCCGCCAGATTTTCCCTTCTCCCCACGGGTCAGGAATCGGAAACCACCAACCACCAGTTCGCCACCACCATCATCGACCACCAGGTTATTTCCTATGGCCAAAGTTGACGTCACGGTCAGTATCGTAAACTTCAGGACTTTCGATCTGACTTCTGCCTGCATAAAATCCGTTTTATCCCGGACTCGGGGTATTGCTTGCGAAGTGATAGTTGTAGACAACCATTCCGCAGACGGTTCGGCTGAAAAATTGTCCCGACTTTTTAAAAGTCGCATTACTTTGATTACCAATTCCCATGACGTCGGCTTTGCCGCCGCCAATAATCAAGCCCTAAATTTAGCCCGGGGTAAGTATTTCGTCATGCTCAATTCCGACACCCGTCTTCTCAATAATGCTTTTCAAATCCTGGCTGCCTTTATGGATCGGAATTCTGATTGCGCAGTTTCCGGCCCGGCTCTGTTTAATCCGGACGGCACTTGCCAAAAGTCATACTCCAATTTTAAAACACCTTTCCAGAGAGCTTTGTGGGAAATAGCTCCCGCGCTTCAAAGCTTAGGGTTAATGAAAAACCAAAGCGCAGAAATACCATTGGTATTGCCTGCCCACCCCATCCCGGTAGACAGGCCCAGGGGTGTTTGTTTTTTTGTCAGAGGCAGTTTTGTGGACCGGGTGGGCAAACTGGACGAAGGCTTCTTTATGTATGACGAAGAAGTCGATTGGGCGTATCGGTTCCAAAAAGCGGGTTACAAAAACTACTTTGTCCCGGATGCCGAAATTCTGCACTATGGCGGAGCCAGTTCAAGAAACCCTATCCTTGCCCAAATTCACACTTTGAGTGACTATCGCTATTACCAAAAACATTACGGTCTTTACGCCTCACTGCTTATTCGGGCCTTTGCCCTTGGTGCCAGTTTCCTCTGGCTGGTCGTATTTACAAAACATCTGTTGCTCAATCAAAAAAGCCGGCTTTCTTCCCCGCTGTCCCGGATCCGTTCCAGTCTGGGTCATGCTCTAATCTTTTCCCCCCTGATTAATTGGCAGAGCTTAAAACGCGGGACATAATTTTGAATTGAAACTTTTGCGCTTTGGCCGGAAATTTTCTATCCACAAATTATTCAGCCTCAGGTAGTCAACTTTCTCACCAAGATTAATCGCCGTTTTTTCTATCACATAAAAATATGCCGTTTTTATGCCGCTTTTACTAAATCTGACATCAAACAATCCTACCCTGTTCCCGGGGAGAATCACGCTATCCATGACCTGATGATCACTAAAATTAAGCAGTGTGGCAACTGCTCCCCAGGTCCTCCCTCCGTCTCTTGACAGCCGCCTTTTTATTTTGGCCTCGGTGAATGAGCGAAACTCCGGGTTATCGTCTTCATCGGTTGAAGCCACAAACCACAATTCCCGGTCTGAAAATCGTAAATAACCGCCGGGTTCCACGTCCGCATCGGTACCGTCATCCCATAAATTTGTGGCCGGTTCCCAGGTAACCCCGAAGTCTGTTGATCGCTGTTGGTACAAATGTGAGTACCCCCCGTCTTTTTCCTCGTACTCGTAGGCCAACAATAAATCCCCGCTGTCAAGTTGGACAAACTTCGGATCCTCGATATTCACATTCTTCGGGCCCTTAACCGGACTGCTTAACCTGCTCCAGGTATTACCCCGGTCTGTAGATTTATAAATTATAACGGTATATACTCCGGTGCTGGTGTTCCCCTCAACTTCGGTAAATGCCGCCAACAATGCCCCGTCGGTCAACCTTATAACTCTTGTGTCTATCAGCAGGTTATCCGCAGAGTAAATTTCTACCAGCTTGCCCCAGGTGTTCCCTCCATCCGCGGAGGTCTTGAAATTTACGCTTTTGGGAAATCCGTTGTAGCTTGATGTTACATATACCTCGTTTCCGTATGCAGCTGCCCCGCTCCATTTACCGGTCATAATCAATCCTTGGTAAGTCCAAGTTTTGCCCTCGTCAATGGATTTGAACAATCCGATAGTCCCTTCAGGATATTTAGTGACCATCAAAAAGTTACTGTTTGCCAATACCATCCCGGAAATATCTCCCATTGCCTTGTCTCGCGCTATCACTGAAGTATATCTGTCAAAATCACAGTTATAGGAGATAGGCCAAATTTCTGTAGACGCCCACACAGGTCCGACCGGAAGCAAGAGATACAAAATTAGTAATAATAAAAATATCAACTTACCCACATGATATACTAAAGAACGTTTGCATGGCAGTAAAAGGATCGATCGTTATTCCCGTTTACAACGAAGAGCAGGGGATTGAATTTGTGCTCCGCCAGGCGGCCGATCTAAACTTATTTTCCAAATACGAATTTATTGTCGTCGATGACGGCTCAACCGACACAACCAAAAAAACTGCTGAAAATTATCCCGTAAAAGTTATCAGCCACTTTACTAGAAAGGGTTACGGAGCGGCTATCAAAACCGGTATCCGCCACGCGAAAGGTGAAAAAGTCGTCATTATGGACGGTGATGGACAGCATACCCTTCTCTATCTTAATCGTTTGATTAAATTATTGGATGACTTTTCTCTGGTAATCGGGACCCGGGATAACAAGTCTGCCCAGGATCCCAATCGCATCCTGGGTAAGAAAATGATTAAGTTAATCGGTGAGTATTTGGTTGAACAAAAACTCCCTGACTTTAATTCCGGGTACAGGGGTTTTCACCGGCGGGAAATAATGGGCCTTTTGCACCTGATGCCTAACGGATTTTCCTTTTCTACCACTTCCACTCTGGCCTTTATAAAACATGGCTATGATATTACCACCATCCCCATCAGAGTCAGACCCAGATTGGGTAGAAAAAGTAACGTCAACTTATTGGCAGACGGATTCGGGACGGCTCTATTAGTCACCCGGATGATTATGTTGTTTAACCCGCTAAAAATTTTCCTCCCGACCAGTATCTTTATTAGTCTGGTGGCACTTGGGTGGACTTTGTTTGGAGTGATTGTCGGACCCAGAATACCCAATAGCGCCGTCTTACTTGGTGTTCTCGGAATGTTGTTATTTTTTATCGGCTTGCTGGCAGACCAAATATCGCTTTTAAATGTGCAGGAACGGGTGGCATAAATGAAATGATAACTAATGACTGGACAGATACCGACGTGGCTGATTTTTGGGATCACGTTGCCCCTATCTATATCAGGGAAAACAATAAAGTTCACGCAGCCCATGTGCAAAGATTTACCAAAGCCTTGGAATTCTTAGACCTCAAACCGGGCCATACACTTTTAAATATTTGCAGCCGCGACTGCGAAGCGGCAGATTATATTCATAACGCTTGTCCTGATATTAGTATCATCCACGCCGAAATTTCCCAAAAGTTTATTGATCTGTCATCCCGGTCGCGGCCGGCGGAAAAACAAGTCAAAGTCAGCCGTTTTTCCCGTCTACCGTTCCCCTCAAAATACTTTGACCGCATCCTTTCCCTGGAAACCCTGGAGCACACCCCCCAGCCGTTGAATTTTCTCCGGGAACTTCACCGGGTAGCCAAAAATACAGCCTTGCTGGTTCTCTCTTGCCCCCCGGCCACAGCCGAATTGCCTTATCGAGTTTATTCGCTCCTGTTTGGCGGTCATGGTGAAGGTCCGCACCGTTTCCTTAGCTCAAAAGTGACACAGCAGTTGCTTTCTGCCGCGGGTTGGACAGTAAATTTACACCAAGGTACTCTTCTTTTACCGTTAGGTCCCCGGATGTTTCGCTCTTTGGGAGAGCGTCTCATAGCCCGTTTCCCCGATTCCCTTATCTCCGAATTTGGTATCCGGCAAATATATGTCTGCCAAAAATAAACTCCAGGAGATCCTATCCGCCGGTCTTTACAATCATAGTGGTACTTGGGAAGGTCTTTCTTACGGTAAGATCACGCCCCCCGACCAGACCACTGGCCTGCCGCCCACTCTTCCTGCCGACTTAGATGAGGCTACATCAGCCCGGATACTGCGGGGTAGCAGTGATGCTCAGGTTCTTTTTCCCCAACTGAATTCCTATGTATTTGGCCCCCGTTCCTTCCGCCATTTGTATCTGGGTCACTACCAAAAACTATATGTGGGTTTTGCGACCGACCCCCGAGTCAGATCGCAAGGTTCCAGCGGCGGGGTTATATCCTGCATCCTCATTTGGTTGTTGCAGCAAAAATTGATTAAGGGAGCCGTGGTTTTAGGTTTTAATACCCGTAGGCCCTGGCTTACTCGGCCGTTTATCGCCACTACGCCATCCGAAATTCTTTCCGCCGCCGGCAGTAAATATATCACCGCACCGATTAACCAGATCCTTCCCCAGATCGAATCATTTTCCGGACCACTGGCTTACGTCGGTTTACCCCACCAGGTCCAGTCCATCCGCAAGCTGCAAATGGTGAAAGATCCGGCGGTGAAAAAAATCAAGTATATTATCGGACCTTTTTTCGGAAACAGTCTTGATTTCTCAGCCGTGACCAGTCTCCTCAAATCATACGGTATCAATGATTACCGGCAAATAAAAAAACTGTCTTTCCGGCACGGCCGGTGGCCCGGTTTCACCAGGATCGAGCTTGCATCCGGTCAAACTATTCAACTGCCAAAATTCTATGCCAATTATCTTATCCCCTTCCACATCACCCGCAGGAGTCTTTTATGTACTGATTTTACTAATGAGTTTACCGATATTTCAGTCGGTGATGCCTGGTCCCCGGTTTATGAAGACAGGGGTCGAGGCTTTTCCACCGTCATCAGCCGGTCCGGAGCCGGGCAGCGCCTTTTGGAACGGATGCTGCCTAAAAATATCATTAATCTCAAACCGATTTCCGTTGCAGAAGCCGTCTCCATGCACTCTCACGGTTACGATTTCAAAAAAAGAGGCGCATTCATTCGTATTTCATTTTTGCGGCTTCTCGGCCGCCCGGTACCGGATTATGGCTATACCATCTCCGGATTTCCCGCTTCCAGATACCTGCTTGAAATAATAATAGATATCATGTTTCTGATTTGCTCAACCTCGCCGGCCAGGGCCCTGGTAGAAAGAATCAACCCCGTCTTAATAGGTCGCCTTTTTCAATATCTCAGAAAGATCTGGAAAAAATCCACCCAGCATATTAAAAGGGAAGGTCTTACCGTCAGCCTATGAAAACAGCTCGTGATAAACAGCAGCTTTTGGAATTGATAAAAAGGTCAGCCTTTTCCGGGCCCGGTAATGCTCGTTTTATCCACCCCGAAAGCCGGGATTTTTCCGTCTATCAGGATATTCCCTTCCCGGGATTTAATCAGGTAAACATTCAACGGCAAAACGACACCAGAATCGATTTAATTCTTGATCATCTGAATGTCTCCGGAAAAAAAGTTCTGGACATAGGTTGCAACATCGGCAGTATCAGTTTCAGATTAAATCAGCGGGGGGCATATTGTGTAGGTATCGACGCCGATGCCGACTCAATTCGGGTAGCTAGTTCCCTCAAACGTATTCACCATGTCAAGGGGGTTGAATTTTACCATCGCCCTTTTAATTCATCCGCACTCGATTTCCTTTCTGTAAGACACGGTCAATTTGATATTATTTTACTCCTGTCCGTTTATCATTGGCTGTTGTATGAATTCGGCTCATCCGGCCCCGTGATTACTCTCCTAAATCGACTGTCGCATGACCATGAACAGTCTATCATTTATGAGCCGTCTTTTTCCAGTTATGCCTGCTTTCCCGATACTACTACTCCCGGGGCGATTGATGAATTTTTTGAGTCGACCGGTTGTTACGGATGGCAAAGAGTTGGTCAGTCATTCGCCTCCAACAGCCGGAGGACCAGGGGCCTTTGGCTGGGCAAGCGGAATCTAAATGAGCTTTGTCGTACCATAGGTAATAAAAAATCTGATTATCGGGGTTTCCCCATCGTACTCTTGAAATCTACTCCCAAAAAAGACACATACAAATGGCGGTATTTGACGGTCACCAAGTCCGAATCAGCCCGCCCCGGATATTTTTTATTCAAAAATGAATCCAGCACCCTCCTGCGTCTGTCTGCGCTGAATTTGTCTTTTCTTCCCCAATTGGTTTCCTCTCGTTCTCTTTCCGGTTCTGATTTTGTGGTCAGCCGGTTTATCAGATACCCTTCTTTGGACCAGCTTTATTCCAAAAAATTAATACCCGCCATTCGCTCCCGGCTTTATGAAATTCTTGCAGTTTTCAAAAAACTTGGATTAACTCACAACGATATCATTCCCAGAAATATTTTCTTTGACCCTGTTTCCTCCCGGTTAATCTTAATCGATTACGAATTCTGCCTGCCGGCGGGGACTGATCCTGAACACAGTTTTTCAGTAACCCGCAAGGATGTGCAGTTGCTTTTATCCCAGTCGCTTCGGACATTGGGTAGTAAATTCAGAAATAAATCCGTTCCGTTGTTCTCTTTTGCCAACGACCGGGTAATCGTAAATCGGGTAATCTCGGATTATTATCACCGCCGGTTCAAAGATTACCTGGCCAGCCGGTTAAGAAATTATCAACAGGCCCTGATCCGCTATCTTTCCAGATGAAAATAATCAATCTTTTCTTACCCGTAGTGGATCACTTTACCAAAATTACCCTGGAAACCGGCCGGATACCTGCAGGGACTAACGGACCTTACCACGACGTCGAAACTTCAGTTAGAAACTCCAGTCACTGGCTGATCACTTTCAGCCGGGTTTACAAAAGTACCGGTCGGAAAAAATATCAAGCGGCAGCTAAAATTCTGGCAGATTACCTTGCTTCACCGGACGTCAGACCGAAAGGTTTTACATTTGCCTGTCGCACCACACCGCATAAAGATAAATGCAACGGCCTTATCGGTCAGGCCTGGGCGATCGAAGCTCTTTGTTACTCCGGCCGGTTTTTGAAAAAGCTCCAGCCATCCGAATTAGCCAGACAGGTTTTCCGGTTTCACAAATTTGTCCCGAAATATGGTCTCTGGCATCGGCGGGAAATTACCGGATCCGATTTATCCCTGGATCCCACTTTCAATCATCACCTCTGGTTCGCTGCGGCCGGGTCCCTTCTCGGCGACCAGATTATCAGAGAGCAGGTATCCTGTTTTCTCGACCATCTTGATCAAAACCTCACCGTTTTGGACAACGGGTTAATTTTTCATCCCATCACCCGGCTACTTCCCAGACCGATTATTTCTTTGCAGCCAAAAGACCCGCCTTCGCGCTCTCAGGTAGATAAATTTATTATAAAATCAATCGGCTATCACGCTTATAACCTTTACGCCATGGCGTTGTTGTATCAAAAATTTCCCCGTCACTCCTTTTGGAAAAGTGCTAAGTTCAGCCGTGCTCTTGCCTATAGCCGGTCAACCCGGTTTGTTAATGACCTGAAAAATAATCCTTACGCATATCCGTACAATCCTGTCGGCTTTGAAATGCCTCTGGTGATAACCACCTTTTATCATGGTTCCGGGTACTCCAAATCCCGATTGTCGCAAGATTGGCTGAATTTGCAAATCCAAAAATGCTATCGTCAGGGTAGCCCTATATTAGACCGAAACACTGCTGATCCAATTACTCTTTCCGCGCGTATTTACGAACTACTCCGTAGTGGTGAAACGGTATGACGTCCAGTCGGGTACTTAAAATCGCGGTTGTGTTTTTAGATATCATCATCGCCATTTCAGCCCTTTTTTATTTTTATTCCAATAGAATTTACTATATTGGTTCTGACAGCTACTATTACCTTTCCCTGGCTGACAGCCTGGTTACAACCGGAAAAGTTAGGGATCTGACTATATTTCCTTCGGAAAAGCCGGTCACTCCTCAAAACGGAATTGTTTATCTTATGGCTTTGCTAAAAATCGCCGGTCTTTCCAGTCAACAAATAATATCCTTTATTCCTTTCCTCAACTTTAGTTTATACGTGATATCTTTCTCCGCTTTGGCCAAAACCGCCCTGTTGTTCAAATTTTCTTCACGTCAAATACTAATCTTAAGCCTCTTTTATTATAGCCACTGGGTTCTCTATCGCCTGCAAATGATTCCCGTCAATGACGGAATTTTTAACTCTCTGGGAATATGGGCTATTTATCTCATATCCTGTCTCTTTTACTCTGTCCGACGCCGTAATTTCTTTTTTCTGCTTGTCCTTTCTCTAATCGGGGTTCATTTTCGTCTGAATCTGTATCTCATCTTGCTGTCTGCAATTATCAGTTACGCAATTTTCGCTCAATGGAGAAAAGCCGTCCTGACAGGCATAATCGTTGTCCTGGTACTTTTAACATTTAAGCAAGTTTTTGCTTTGCCTCTTTATTCGTATCAACAGGAATCGGACCCGTTAACTTCAATATCCGCATCGCAGGATTTGGAAAGAATCCCGGATGTAAAAACCTATTCCGCATACTACACCGCCAAGGCGATGCGAAAGATGATTGATATAAAACCCTTTCTCACCGAACTCAAGCAATTATTAGTGGATCGTACTGCCGAACTTTTCTTAGTCAGGTTTGACATTATTTCTTCCCATCTGAATTGGATTTTTTTGATCTTCACACTCATCCCTCTCATCGGCGTCATCAGAGGCATTTCTTTAAAAGATTTCTCCGAATTGTTTTTTTCGCTGGTAGCCTTGACATCATTAGCTTATACGCTATTGGTCGGCATAATAAATAATCGTTATATCTTCTTAAACTACATTCTGGTCATATTCCTGCTGGTTAAATGGATGAATATCAGCCGTTTTGCGTCCAAATTTATATATGCTTACGCCTCGATTATCATTTTGTACTCTTTTTTCAACTTTTCCCGACCCTACCACCTTTCCTGCAATCTAGCCCTGATGCTGGAAATTAAGAATCGGGGTATTACGTTACCCGGGGAAAGCCTGCTTTTAGCTGAAGAAAAAAGGCATGCCTATTTTTTCCTCAACAAACCGAAAATAAATATCGAAAGATTTCCCTGGTTAGTCCGATCAAACGAGATTTTTGTTGCCGGGTCTTATTTATATGTAGAAGACACACTCGCCTACCTTGAACGCTTGTCCGGGACGGATCTGAAAGACTACCAGCTTTTATCCGTCAGAAACGGACCGGACGTCTGCTCACTGATACGAGCGGTAAAGGGCTGATCTATGTATCTTCCGCCTATTACCGTCATTGTCCCGGTGTACAACAATCCGGCCGGTATAAAAAGTTTAATTACTTCGTTACTCAAACTCAACTATCCCCGCAATCGGCTGGAAATCATTATTGTTGATAATAATTCTGCTGATGACACAGCATCTGTTATAAAACAATACCCGGTTCGTTATGTCTTTGAGTCCCTGCCGGGTTCGTACTCCGCCAGAAATAAAGGGATCCGGTCAGCCAGGGGGGAAATTATCGCGTTTACCGATTCGGATTGTTCTGCGGATTCCGCTTGGGTTCACGCTGCCGTCTCCTCCTTTAGCCCTGATGTTGCAGCAATTGCCGGTCGCATCAAATTTTCATTCCGTTCCCGTAATCCTGATGTTTGTGAGTACCTCGATTCCAGCAGGAAACTGGACCAAAAAAGTTACATCAAAAAGGGTTTTGCGGTTACTGCCAACTTCTTTGTCCGCAGACGTAATTTTGACAAATATGGTTTATTTCGCGGTGACCTGATATCAGGAGGGGACTATGAGTTTGGTCGCAGACTTACCATGGCCGGGGAGAAAATAATTTACTGCCCGCAGGCGGTGGTTACCCATCCCGCCCGTAACTCGTTCGGTCAGCTCTGGAGCAAAACCGTCAGAATCGGCCGGGGTCAAAAACAGCTTTCCCGCATAGGATTGCTTGCACATGATAAATTGGATATTCTGCACTTTGCCCCCGTTCTTAACCCGCCTCGGAACCGATATTACCAATATTTCACCGCGGCCCAAAAAGTCCGATTATTGGTTATTGCTAATATAATCAAATATGCCAATATTGCCGCCCGTCTGGGTTAGTATAAATCTGACGACTTACAACCGGGCACATATTTTATCTCGGGCCTTAAACAGCGTCCTCAAACAAACTTTTAAAAACTGGGAGCTGATAATAGTTGACGACGGTTCGACAGATGAGACTCCCAAAGTAATAAGACTCTTCAGCCGGAAAGACCGGCGGATAATAGGTATATTTCATCCCCAAAACCTCGGAAACGCCTCCGCCCGTAACACCGCTCTCAGGTTCAGCCGCGGAACATATGTGGCATTTTTAGATGACGACGATGAGTGGAAAGACAAGGATAAATTAAAAAAACAGCTGGCGGTATTCCGGCGTTCCGCCGATCCTAATCTGGCTATCGTCTGTACGGGTGTGAATCTGATCGACGCTCTCGGTCAAATTACTCCCCGGAAAGTAATTCCCCCCTCGAACCTCACCGCTCATATCCTGGCCGGTAACGGGGTCATTTACAGCCCTACCGTTATGACCAGGCGGGATATTATGCTTTACGTCGGAGGTTTCGATACCCGACTGCCTCGTGGCGTGGATAGCGAATTTTATCGAACATGTATCGTAAAATACGGGTTTAAAGTATTATTTTTGCCGGAGTGTACCACTAATATCTACCTTCACCTAGGTCTCAGGCTTACCCCGTTTTCCTCCGTATCTGCTCTGCAAAAAAACATCTGGGCAAACCTGTACCTGCTCTCAAAATACCGCCGGTATTTTTTCAAATACCCCCTATCCGCCCTCACCCGTTTAAAAACCATATCCTTGTGCCTTTTGCAAATTCCCCGGGCCGCTTTAAAATCAAATTAACGTGGATACCGTCCAGCAACCTCAAGACCGGGAGTATTCTTTTCCGTATCATTACCTCCCCCGATTACGCTCCGGGTTTTCCCAGCATTATTACTGGAGCTGGGGGATTAACTACGCCGCCACTCTGGAATTTATAAATAGCCGGCTGATTCAAATCCGTTTTAACTCCCTAATTGATATTGGTTGCGGAGACGGTCGGCTGGTATCCGAAATTGCAGCTCAATTTCCGGGCAAAAAAATTATCGGTATAGATTTCTCTGCTCGGGCCGTCAACCTTGCCCGGGCTTTAAATCCCGGCTTGACTTTCCAAGTCAAGGATATTGCATCCGGCGAATCTCTCCCCCCGGTCGATATTGTTACATTGATCGAAGTTCTGGAACATATTCCTCCCGCCCGTCTTACCAAGTTCGTCTCTGCATTAGCCAAATTGGTCCGTCCGGGCGGAACTCTTATTCTCACCGTGCCGCACGTCAATCTGCCTGTCCAATCAAAACACTATCAACACTTTTCTTTCTCCGACCTCCGTTCACTCTTCACCTCTTATTTCCGTGTCCGCAGGACTTTCTATCTCGGCCGTCAAGGCTATTTATACCAGTTGATTCTGGTTTTGTTAGGAAACAGGTTTTTTATCCTCAACTATCCCCCGGCTCAAAAATATCTTTATTCTCTTTTTCGCCGCCGCCTTTTTATTAGTGACGAGCGTCACTGCTCCCGGATTTATTTGGAAATAAAAAGGAAATGAAACCCGACTTGCCTCTTGTATCAGTAGTAGTTACTACCCGTAATCGACCCCGGCTTTTTGCTAAAGCTTTAAAGTCTGTTCAAACCCAAACTTACCCCAGGCTGGAAATTATCGTCGTTGATGATGCCAGCCGTCCCGGCGTCCAGTCGCAAGTAATCCGATCCTTTAACCCTCCCGTAAAATACCTCCGCAACACCAGAAACCGTGGTCTGGCTTACAGCCGCAATCTTGGGCTCAAGCACTCCCGCGGCAAGTATGCCGCCTTTTTGGATGATGATGACACCTGGGAACCTCAAAAAATTGCTTTACAGGTTGAATTAGCCCGAAAATCACCAAATGTTGCCGTTATTTCCTGCGCTCAAACAGTTTTCAAAACCAGCGGTCAGGTTTATATCAATCACCCTGTGGTCCAAGGCCGCATCAAAGAGGCTATAGTTTCCGGTCGTTTCGGCACCGTTCCTTCCAGCAATTTATTTAGCCGGTCAGCTCTCATTCAAGTTGGCGGCTTTGACATTCGACTCACCAGCCATATCGATTACGACATCTGGATGAAATTAGCCCAACTTGGTCTTTCCGCTGACTATCTTGATCAGCCTTTGGTAAATACTCATGATAGGGGATTACCTCGCATGACTGCCGACTATACTTCCCGTCTGGCTGCCACCGACCGGTATCTGTCTAAATGGACTCCTGTTTGGCAATCCTGGATAGGTGTCACGGCTACCCGCATTTACCTGCGCCGTTACTACACTTATGTCGTTGGTTGGCTGGCCGAGGAACAGTTTAAAAGAGGTAAAATTGGAAAAGGTATGACCTGTCTGGCCCTCATTATCCGCCGTTACCCCACCAATATTACCGGATTATTTATCATCCCGGCTCGATGCTTGGCTCTGTTTTGCCTTAGATGGATTTATCTGACATTCCCTGTCCCCAGGCGTTTTCGCCTGTTTACCGTATGAGCCATTTCAAATTTAACCTCACAATAATTGCTGCCCTGGCGCTTTTTATAAGCGTCTCATACTGGCGTTTGGCTACTCCGGGTTACATCACTTTTTCCGATTCGGTTCGCTATGCTGACGCTGCCCGATCCCAAAACGAGGGGATAGGCTCCCGGATTCATCATTCCTATTTTAGTTCCTCCGATATTAATACGACTAATTTTAAACCCAGCTGGGAATTTATCGATTCACCTGCTACCGTCACTTTTATAAGCTTGGCTTTTAAGCTTCTTGGGGCATCGGACCTGACTTTATTTATAGCTGGCTCGGGCTTGTTTATCCTTTCCGCTTTAACCATCTATTTGCTTGGGGCGAGGGTTTTTTCCCCGTCCGTAGGATTAGTCGCAGCCGTCCTGTTTACCACCAACCCCTTTTTCCTAAGTTACGCGGTCAATTGCTCCAGTGAAATCCTGTTCACATCCGAAGTTCTTATTTCTGTTTGGCTATTGTACTTATCAAAGCCGGCCAAGTTTCTGTTTATCCTGCCTGCAGTATTAACTCTTTATACCCGCCCTCAGGGTGTCATATTTATTCTCTCTCTGATCGCGACCGGTCTGTTGGTCTGGCTTATAAAAGCGATTAAACAACCAGCCCGTTTGGTTTTACTGCTTTGCGGTCTGGTAATTCTCGGTTTCTTTACTGTTTATCAAGCTACCCGTTTCTCCATTTTCTCCCACTCCTTGTTCAATCTTAAGCATTATGGTGCTACGCTAATCCCTACCGATGTCAGCCCGGGGATTTATTTGCGGGGTGAAATATTACCCCAAGCCAACATTTCCCTTAAAGTATTTGTCACCAAGCTTTTTTACAATACCTACAATTTCGCCAAAAACCCCGACCGCATCGCTCC
>MEXE01000020.1:37508-51923 GCA_001775555.1 Candidatus Amesbacteria bacterium RBG_19FT_COMBO_48_16
GGTATTCCTCTTTCTCATTATGGCTCTGTTTATCAGTGGTCACAATTTTCATTGGCTGGCGCTTATTACTCTGGGGATGTTTACATTGGCGGCTTCGGCTACTTTACCCAATGCCCGCTATATTCACCCGGTAGTCGTTTTACCTTTTATCTCCATGGCGGCGGTTCTGGAAAACATGTGTACAAAATTCAAAATCAGATACCGCTTTTTTCTTCTGGCTCTTTTGACGCTGATAATCACCCTTCCCGCATTTGGTCACATTTTTCTTGACTACCGCTTCCGCCGGGTCACCTTAAACCTGGGTCGTCCGCCGGTTTACAAAGTTATTTCAGACATTTTAGCCCAGAATATTTCTCAGGGAAAGTTAACCATCACCAACCTGGATGCCTGGGCGGCTTGGTATCACGGTTTGACCACCATGTGGTTTCCCCTGTCTCCCAATAGGCTTATTCCCCCGCCCGGAAAACCTAATAACATCGATTACATAGTCATAACCAACTATCTGGAAAGAGATTCCTCCTTTGCTCTCGGTGAATGGGAGGAGGTAGTTTACGCTCCCTATAATATTCAAAACCAATTCCTGACTGACAACTACCGGGTGCTGGACACTTTTATAATTAACCCCGAACAGACTTATGAAAACCAGCGTATCCTGGGTACAATTCTTGTCAAGAAATAGGACCGGTATTGCTGTCTGCGTCCTGGTATTTTTATCTTTTCTCCATCTTTTCTTTGCTCTTCGCACTCACGTCTTTTTCTCCGGGGACGATTTTGCTGTTTTAGCTTATATCCGGGCCCATACGGCACTTGACATGACCCGGACGTTTCTCACGCAGGGAGATATCTGGGGTTTCAAAAAAATACTCGGATATCTTTTTTTCACCGCCATTTTCAGGTCGTTCGGTATTCAGTCTCTGTTTTTTCTGTTGTTTAATCACCTGCTGCATACCATCAATGTAATTTTGGTTTTCAGCCTGGTATCAGCCCTGACCAAAGACCGCCTCACCGGATTATTTTCAGGTTTAGTGGCCAACCGGTTGTACTTATTCTACTTTTCCAATATCCATGAGTACCTGGCGCTTTTCTTTATCCTGATCTCCGCTTGGCTATTTTTGAAATATCCGGGCTACTTGTATCTGTCTGGGTTAGCTTTTTTATTAGGGCTTCTTACCAAGGAAATTACGCTTACCTTTCTGTTTCTTATGTTAGCTATTGTTCTTCTCCGTAAATATTCACTTACACGTGTCATTCCGTTTATTTGCCTGTCCTTTATATATCTCATGTTTCAGGCTTTACCGTTTATCAGCCGTTTGCCGGTCAGCCCGGACCACCCCTACCGTCTGGGTTTTCCCACCTGGGGCAACTGGCTTTTCTACCTCAATTTCCCGGCCATATTTTTGGCCGTTGCGATTGTTATTTTCCGTCGCCGCCATACCGCTCTGCCGGTCTTGTTAGGTTATTTGGCGGCTATCTTGCCGGTTTTATTCTTGGTAAACCGTCGGGAAATTTATTATCAGTATATTCCCACATCTTTCTTGGCCGTCCTTTTTGGTTTAGTGCTGCCCCGCATATCTGCCAAGTCTATCCCAGTTTATTTGGCAGCCGCCTTAACTCTTGGCGGTCGATCCCTCTTTCCGCCTGTCGCTTTCAAGAGTTACCCTAATTGGCAGCTGGTATCTATTAATAATGCTCTCACTGTTATCGCATCAAACCTTGCTTCCCGACCCGGCTCAGTCAATATCAATCTTGAGTCTCTGCCCTTGGAGCGTGACGCCAGACTGATGCTCGGTTCCCAGGTGGTTGATCTCTTTTTACCCCCCGCACTTTCGGCAGACTATGTATTTAACTATAATCGGGACACTCATGTCCTTTCTGCGGTTAAAAAGTCTCTTCACTAAATTCTGGCCTTATTTGCTGATTCTGTGTCTCACGGCAGTTTATTTTTATTTCCTTTTGATAGATAGCCGCTACTTTTTCTACGACGACTTTACTGCCTTCACTTTTGTCGTTCCCCGGACTTACACCCGGATTATTGCTGACAGTCTGGCATCCCGGGATATTGACCGTCATAAAATAATCGGCTATCTGTTGACCAAATTTCTTTACCACACCGTATCCACCCGGGTAGAGATGTATTTCGCCGCTTTATTCATCATCCACTCCCTAAATTCCAGCCTCCTTTTTAGCCTTTTGCGCCGGCTCACGCGGCACACTTTAACCAGTTTCGTTCTCTCCGCCGTATTCGCCTGGCGCTTCTATTTATGGTGGTTTTCCAACATTCACACTCTTTTGGCCGCCCTGTTTTCCCTCTGCGTCGTCCACCTGTGGCTTAATTTCCTCTCCTCCCGTCGTTTTCTCCCCCTGGCCTTAATCTGGCTGATTTCCCCCTTAATGATCTATTCTTATGGACCTAGTTTTTTCGTTTTTCCCGCCCTATTTTTTCTCACCGCTTCTATATATGGCTTTCGCAACGCGCGTCAGTATCTCCTCTACCTTTTCCCCTTTATCTTATTGCTTATTGTCTATTTTTTTGTTTATACCCGTGCCCCGGACAGCCTTACCCGCTTTTCCATGCCCGAAAACCCTTACTTCCGGCCGATTTCAGTCAGCACTTTCCTCAATGTCCAAGCCCAATTTCTGCATGCTCTCAACCCCCTGTTACCTGTCTCCATTCCGTTACTTGGACTGGTCGCTGGGGCTCTCTTAATTCTCACTGCAGCCGCTGCCGGTCATTCGTTTTGGCTGCTGGCAGCTTACCTGACAAGTATTGCTCCCAACAGTTTTTTCCCAAATCACACCATGTTTTATTACTTATATTACCCGATTATCTTTCTCCTTGTCTTTATAGCTCGATTGATGCGCACTCGCTACTGGCCGGTGGCTTTGATTTCTGTCATTGTGCTGTTAAATCCAGTAGTAAATTTAAGCCAAATTGCTTTTCGGCTCCGTCATCCCGCACCCAATTTCGAGATCAAGTCCATACACCTGATTGATCAGGCCGTAACTCAGGCCGTCAAATCCGGGCAAACCCGGATTAAATTAAGTAATTGGGAAGTCACACCTAATTTAAACCATGCTATCGACAACCAGGCTTTGCCGCTGTTTCTTTCTGGACCCCAAAAAGACCGTTTTCACTATTCCTATTCCCGGGATACTCAAATTCTGACTCTTACTCCCCGTCCGTAGGTTATTTTTCTTCCGCTTTCGCTTCGGTCAATTTTTGTTCGGCCAAAATCCTCCGGTTCATTTTTCTGGCGGCCTGGAAAAGTTCCGCCGGTATTTTTTGGCTTCGGCAGTAATCCAGCCAGGCGGCTAAATCTTTGGGAAAACACTTTCCTTTGACACCTCTTACTCCCCGGTGCCAAATGATCCGGTAATGGCGTCCCATGACCGGACCTACCCATTTTGAAGCCATTGCCCCCCGAATCACTCGTTCATAATCCAGTCCTTCCCTCCGGCAGACTTCGAAGTAGTGGTTGGATTCCAAAACTTCCCAAACCCCGTGCAGGTTATTGATGTATTTCAAAAGCTCCGCTTCTTTAGCCGGTATAATGGCGCTGTAGGGGCTTTCCGGCAAAGTATTTAATACCTTGGTCGCTTCCGAATATGACCTTGAGGTATATCCGACAAATTGCCGGTCCGGGTTGGCAAAATCCTGATCACATGTGGCCTCTGACAAAAACTCCGGACTAAACAGAATTTTAATCTTGGGATATTTTTCCTGGAGTTTATCCGTAGTCCCGATTCGTACGGTACTTTTAATGACTACGGTTTTGTTGTCAGGAATTTGGCCCAATACCGCATCCACCGCTACATCATCGTATTTATGTTTGTTCCAAAGATACGGAGTCGGTACGCATACAAACACCAGCTCGCTGCCAAAAGCTTTGGCCTTGTTCTTCTTCTCCATCACGTCGTAGCCGGTCACCGGGTATTCCGATTTTGAAAAATAGCGAAACACCGTCCCTCCTACCATCCCCAAGTGGCCGATCACCCCGATCGACTGGTAATATCTATAAGACACCTTTATATAATACACAAGCTTTGTGAGCCGTGCCAACCTTCATCTTTTTTTGGTCCTGATACTTTTTTTGGCGGCAACTTTAATCCGCTTTTACCATTTTCCCGATCGTATCACTTTCGGTCCCGAACAGGCCATGTCACTTTTAATTTCCGCTGACTATCTGGACAAGCCTTCTCTTTTGGGCCAGCCTTATTTCCGGGTCACAACTTCCGGCCACCAGCTTTTTACTGCGCCCTTTTTCAATTACGCTCTGGTCCCCCTGCTGTTGTTATTCCGTTTTAATCCTCTGCCTGTTACCGCCTTTTTTTCTCTTTTAAACCTCTTCACCGCCGCAATTCTTTACCGGTTCGCTTCCCGGCATCTTCCCTGGTTGGCTGCATTTCTGGCCACACTGATATTCTTATTCAACTCCCGGATGATTTTCCACTCCCTTTTCATCTGGATACTCAACTTCTTACCCCTGTTGGGCCTGCTCAACTTTTATTTTCTTTATCGTTTTTTTATTTCCCGGTTTCCCAAATTTGCTTTCGGGGTGGGATTTGTGGCCGGATTAGCTTTTGGTATCGAGTACTTTTATCTGTTTACCGCAGTTGTGATTTTTACGCTCCTTATTTACTCGTCCCGGACTCGGCTAAAGACCGCGCTGGTATTTGCCGCCGGTGGGTCAGCGGCGAGCTTACCTCTGACCTTGTTTGACCTCAGGCACGATTTTTACCACACCCGGACTCTTTGGCAATATTTTTTGGACACTCTGAGCAACTCCCGGCAAAGTTTTATTACCTACTACCATTTCCTCAACTTCTGGCCGATATTTGTCCTTCTCGGCGGTTTTATTTTGTATCGCATGTTTCAAAAAAAACATACCCTTCTGTCACTTATCCTATTAGCTGCTTACTTTTACTCAAACCTCTTTTCGTCACACGTCTCCTTCTCCGGTGCGGTGGGTATGCCGCCCGGTCTGACTTTAGCCAAGCTGGAAGAAGCCTCCGCCGCCATCTCCGCAGATGCGCCGGATCGCTTTAATGTGGCCTCGCTTCTGGATTTCAATACCCGCGCTCATCCCCTGCGCTATTTTTTGCGTTTTTATTATCACCGCCAAGCCGAAGCTTTCGACAATTATTCAAGCCTTTCGGCCTTGTATGTTTTAGCCGACTCGGACACTGACATCAATCTCCCAACCAATTACGAACTAAGAAGCTTTTATCCTTACCGGGTTACCATCCTTGATCACCTGGATGATCGTTATCTGGTTTATAAATTAACCAAATGAAATACTATTTATTCATCTTTATCTGCTTTCTTTGGCTCAACTTCATTTATTTAAACCGGGCGGTGTATATTACTCCGTACAATATAGGTTTTTGGCAACACGAGTTTCTTAATACCCAAATAGTCAAAGGCGACAAAGCCAAACGTTGGTACTCGGACACTGAAATTTATGCCATCACCGGTTACAAATATATCCGGGGGGAAAACCCCACCCAAATTCACCCCGAGGTTCCCCCGGCCGGCAAACTGCTGATTGGCGGCAGTATCATTCTTTTTGGAAATGAGAATTTGGGCAATCTTATTTTGGGTTTTGCAAGTCTTGTCTTAATCTACCTGCTGGGACGTCATATGTTTTCCGGACATTCTCCTGCTGCCTTACTGGCGGTATTGCTTACTTCACTGGATCCCGGTTTTCGTGCGTCTTTAACTACAGCCAACATCGATATTCCCCAGTTATTATTCCTGCTTTCCTCTCTTTGGGCTTTTCTTAAGGCCCAAAACAATCCCTTCTGGTTTGGTTTCTCATCTTTTGGTCTGGGACTGATGATGGCTACCAAATTTTATGCTACTGCCGGAGTTCTCTTTGCCGTCTACTGCGTGTTTTTGCTTATCAAAGGCCGGTTTAAACCCTTCATTTACTTTTTTATCTCTCTTCCGGCAGCTTTTTTTGGCCTGGCTCTGCCTTATTTTTCCGCTTTCAGAGAAGGGATGACGCTAAGTCAATTTTGGCACTTCCAAGGCTGGCTGGCTTCCTGGTGGGCTGGAAATGCCAGGGTTCCCTGGGGCGGCATTTTCCCTATCATTTTTCAGGGCCGTTGGTACACCTGGTGGGGGACAAAAGAGATAGTCAGGGTAGGGGAGTGGACCCCGCTCTGGCCCATCGCACTAGTTCTTTCGGTATTTTTAATCACTAAATTCATTAGCATTAAAAATTTTAAATTAAAAATTAAAAATTATCCAATATTACTGCTTTGGCTCTGGAGTTTTGCCTACCTGGCTTTTCTCTCCTTTACCTCCCCCTTCCCCCGTTACCTTATCCCCCTCACCCCCTTCTTTTATATTCTCTCAATATGTTTTCTTAAGTATCTTTCCCACCCCAGGGTTTCATAACTTTTCAGAAAGCTGGTCGGGAACTGGCATATAATTGACAGGTGCCTTTTATTTTCTTCGACATTGACTACACCTTGATCGATACCGATAAACTTCGAAGTAGGTTGTCGGATGCGTTTCAACAAACCTTGAACATCACTGCTCAACAATACAAAGACGTTATTTCTAACTATACCTCAGCTTTGGCCAGTTCAACCGATTTCAATCCGGATGAGTTTATCAGCTTTCTGGCCCCAAAATATGACTTTCTCATAGCTGACCTAGAAAAAGTGTATTGGCACAATCCTCAGTTTTATCAGGAAAGTTTGTATCCGGAAGTCTTGAGAGTACTTAAAAGAATGAAAGGAGAATATAATATGGGTATATTTTCGGAAGGGTTTATTAAGTATCAAACCGCCAAGTTAAAAGAATCGGGAATTCTCAATTTTTTTGATCCAAAAAATATTTATATTTTCCGCCGCAAACTCCTACCGGAAAATCTGGCAAATTTACCCGCCGGCTCATTAGTTATAGACGATGATCCGGTAAATGTTAAAGCCCTTCTTAATTTGCCACAGGTCGTCCCCGTCTGGATTAATCGAAAAAATGCATCTACTCATCCTCAAGCCAGGACCATAACCTCTCTGCTAGCTTTGTTAGATTGATGAAAAACCGGTCGATCTTAATTTTGTTATTTTCCTTTTTCTTTTTTCTAGCCTTTCCTGCCCAGGCAGCCGAAAAAAATTATGTGACGCTGGTTTTTCCCGTCCGCGGCCGCGATTTCTGGTGGCAGGGGCGGGATCTTTCACATCTTACTCGGTTAATAGCTTCTGTCTCAGCCACCCGGCTGCCGTCCACCTGGCTGGTGCAATACGACGCCCTTTTGGATGATCAAATTGTGGATCAATTACATTCACTTGAGAACCAGGCTGAGAAGGGGGTGTTTCTGGAAGTTACCCGGAGATTAGCCGAGGATAGTTTTGTGCCTTACGCTTGGGAGCACGGTCCCTGGACCTCCGCCAATCTGCTTTTTCTATCCGGTTATCAGCCTCTTGATCGCCTCCGGATGATCGACAAGGCCTTCTCGACCTTTAAAGACAAGTTTGGTAATTACCCCAAAAGTTTCGGGGCTTGGTACGTCGACGTAGCTTCGATAGAGTATATTAAACAAAAATACGGTGCTATTGCCCTTTTGGGGTTAGCCGACCAGTATGCCACCGATGGTTACCAGACCTGGGGTCAATATTTCAGCCAGCCTTATTTCGTCAGCCGTAAAAGTGCTATCGAACCAGCCGCGGACGCCTCTGACAATACCGGGGTAATAAAACTTCAGTGGGCTCCCCGGGATCCGGTCAGGGGTTACGGGACAAGCGGCGACTACTCAAACTTCAGCGTCCAGGTCAATGACTACTTCCGGAACAAGGGTTTGGATAAAAACTATTTCGACCGCCTGCTGAAAACTCTGACCCTGGACGCCTCCGGCCCGCTTTCCCAAACGGTTATCGGTATCGAGGCGGCTGAACTGGAGCCGGAGTATTGGACCGCATTAACCGACCAGCTCAATTTGGTAAAAAAATACGTCTCCCGGGGATTGCTTGTGGCTGAGACTATGAGTCGATTTGCTGATATTTACACCGCCGCTTTTCCCAAGACTTCACCTCAGATCACTTTAAGTGGATCAAATGCCGGTACTACCTTCTGGTGGTTTAATTCTCCTGGTTTTCGTCTGGCGCTTGGCTTGGAAAACGGAATTCTGAAAATCAAAGACTTACGCTACTACCATTACTCATCTCTTCGGGATAATGATCAGGTTTTTCCGGATCCGAACCCCAATCTGACCAGAGTAGTCCCGGCTGTCGTTGACCAGGCGGCCTTGGGAAATGAGATCATTTTGGGTAGACCGAGCAAGATAAATAATCCTCCCGGTCATTTTGCCTGGCTCGGGGGGAGCCTGGATGTGACCCCCGCCGGTCCGGTTATCAACGGCGGGCCTCCCGTACCCCGGCCCGCTGGAGTTTCTGTACCTGACCGGAGATGTTTTGGTGAATACGGCGGTTACCGGCCTCCTCTCGGTTGCCTGAAACAATTGGCGGTTTTCCTGGCCCGGTTTATCCCTGATATTCGTTACTCCTCGCTATCCGGCCAAAAATTCCTGGGTCTCAGAATTGGCCCGGAGTATCTTTGGGGACTGCGGTTTCCCCAAATCCGTTTGGGTCGTTTTTATTTTAAATTCCCGCTTCTGGAGAATTTTATTTCCCTTCGTAGTCGCTTGACTCCTGATTTTTCCTGGGAAGGCAAGCAGGAAATAGAAATCAGTTCCTTTCGAAGTAATGCAAAAATAGTCCGTAAGATTGGTCAGTATGGGCATGATTCTTTGCTCGAACTGGCTAACCCTCCTAAAATATTTGAAAATAGCTATTATTTAGTTTTCAAACCATGAGACGACTCATCACCCGCGGTCGCACTTTAGTCTTGTCCTCCACCGCCAGATCCGCCTATATTCTGTTTGCCGGCAACCTAACCGACTCGGTTTTTGCCTTTCTCTTTACCATTATAACTTTTCGTTTACTAACCACCGCCGATTTTGGTATTTTTTCTGCTCTTAATAATTTTGTATTTACTGCCGTACTCATCCTCGATCTGGGGTTAGGCAGCGCCCTGCTGCATTTCCTGCCCTACTGGAATTCCCGCAGGCAGCCTTCGCGGTCAGAAGCGTACTTGTCCGCCGCTGTCTTAATGCGGGTTGGCATTGCCTCCGCTGTCGGTCTTATGCTGGGTTTTTTTTCGTTTGTTATAGCTCCGGGATTTTTCAAAACTGATCAAAACTGGGCTATAATTCTGGCCGGAGCTTCTCTGGTCACTATTTCCGGATTGGATATTCTCAATTTTGCACTTCAGGCTTACCGCAAATTCCTGCCATCAGCTATTACCGCCAACACTTTTTCTTTATTGCGATTTATTTTTGTATGCGCCTTCGCTCTTCTAGGTTTGCCTTTTTCGGTCACTACTGCGACAGCTATTACTCTCATTTCGCCGGTTTTGGGTATAATATTGCCTGTCAGATGGCTCCCCCTGCCCCGACTGTACTTACCCGCAAAACCATTAATATCTTCACTTTTAGGCTTCAGCGGATGGTTAGGTGTGGCAAAAATAACGTCTACCGTAGCTACCAGATTGGATATCCAAATCGTACTTCTGTTTCTGGGTACAGCCGCCGCCGGTATTTATTCAGTCGCTGCCCGGCTGGCAAATTTTTACCCTGTTATCATTGCCAGTTTTACCGCGGTTTTGGCTACCCGTCTCTCCGGTATGACAACTCCCGGGCAGTTACTCAGATTTTCCCCGAAAGTTGTTTTGTTCCAGCTAATATTAGCTTCAGGAATGCTTTTGGCAATTGGTTTAGCCCGGCCGTTTGTCACTCTGCTTTTCGGCCTTTCGGCCGCTCCCTCCGTCCCTCTTTTTCGCGGCCTGACCCTGGCTTATTTGCCTTATCTTTTAGCCAGTTTTCCCAATGCTGTAATCATATATTATTTTAAGCGGCCTAATGTCGCTGGCTTTATGGGATTAATTCAACTGGCCACAGCTTTTTTCAGTAACCTGGTTGCTACTCCTATTTTTCAATCTTTCGGCCCTATCATCTCCCTTGGTTTGGCAAATACCCTGTTATTGCTGATTAATTTATTTATGGTTGCCAAATTATGGACATCGGCATCATCGGCGCCGGCTTTACCGGACTGAGCGCAGCCATTTACTTGGCTTCACTCGGTCATCAAGTCACTATTTTCGAAAGCTTGGACCGGCCGGGCGGTCTGGCCGTAGGTTTTAAAGACCCGGAATGGGACTGGCCTTTGGAAAAACATTACCATCACCTCTTTTCCTCCGACTGGGCTATCCGCCGCCTGGCTGGCCGGGCTAGTCACCCCATCTCTTTTACCCGACCCGCCACCTCCACTTTTATTAACGGTCAGATTAATCAGCTGGATTCCCCTGCAAGTCTTCTCAAATTTCCCCACCTGTCACCCGGCGGTATTCTTCGTACCGCCGCCGCTTTGGCTTATTTGAGACTTACTCCTTTCTGGCGCCCGTTGGAAAAGTTGACGGCGGAAAAATTTATTCTTTCCACCATGGGCAGTCAATCCTGGACGGTGGTGTGGGAACCGTTGTTTAAGGGAAAATTCCATCATTTCTACCATCAAATTCCCGCTTCCTGGTTTTGGGCCAGGATCAAAAAAAGAAGTTCCAGCCTGGGTTACCCCCAAGGCGGGTTTGAGTCACTGGCCCGGGCTTGTGCCGACCTGGCCGAACGGAATGGGGCGAAATTCAATTACGCTACCGGCGTGACTGGAGTCTCCCGGGTGAAAGGCCATCTGGCTTTAGTTACGGATACCAAACAGACTTTCACTTTCGCTAAAGTTATTTGCACTTTACCCGCTCCATTATTTGTCAGGATCACACCCGGCTTAGACCCGTCCTTCGTAACCCGGCTCAGCCGTCTTCGGGGGATTGGTGCAGTCAATTTGGTTTTGGCTTTGAAAAAACCATTTTTAAAAGATGTTTATTGGTTGAATATCAATGATTTAAAACTGCCATTTTTAGCCGTCGTTGAACATACCAATTTTATCGACCCGTCCCACTACGGGGGGGACCACCTGGTTTACGTTGGCAATTACTTGCCCGCCGAACACCAATTCTTTTCCGCCACCTCTGCCGGCTTAATTAACCGATTCACCTCCGGCTTAAGACAGATAAATCCCCAGTTTTCCCCCCGCTGGATACGTCGGGCCTGGGTTTGGAAAGCTCCTTTTGCTCAGCCTATCGTAACCCTTAACTATTCTCAACTTATTCCCCCTTTTTCTACCCCTGTTACAAATCTTTTTCTGGCCAACATTCAGCAGGTGTATCCCTGGGATCGGGGTACCAACTATGCGGTAGAATTAGGACTTGCTGTTGCCCGTCATGCTCTCAAAACTTAAACTTCTGACCACCACGGCTACTTTTCGCCAGTCTCTGGTTACCGTCGGCAGTACCGTTACCAGCGGGATTTTGGGAGCGCTGTTTTATTTCTTACTGGCCCGAATTTTGGGAAGCCGTGATTACGGGGCTTTTGCCGCGGTTGCCGCCCTGGTTACCATGCTCAGCTCTATTTTTGACTTGGGGACTAATCAGGGTTTGGTTAAATTTTCCGGAACCGACCCGGTAGCCAAATTAGCCCTGATCATAAAACTTTTTTCCGGAGGTTTGGCGGTCGCGTTATTTCTGATATTTGCCCCGGGTATCGCCTCCTTTCTCCTGCATCAGCCGACCTTGACCCCGTTGGTCCGTCTTGCCGGCTTGGGTATTTTTAGCTCGCTGCTGTTCTCATTTATATACACCCTGGCTCAGTCCAGAAGTCAGTATTTTCTCTGGGGCGGGGTTTACGTCGGTCCGAATTTATTGCGCCTGATTGTTATTATTTGGTTATTTTTCACTCTCCGGCTGACTTCATTTTCAGCCCTTTTGGTTTTTACCCTGGCTCCCTTTTCTGCTTTTTTGATCGGTATATTTCTTACCAACCGCAAGTTTTTTTCTTCCCGCCTCAGCCTGCCGGCGGCCAAACATTTTTTCGGTTTCAACCAGTGGATCACTGCCTCGACCATTATTGCCACCCTCGGTTCCCGCATCGACACTTTATTGGCTGTCCGCCTGTTGAATTTAAGTGCTACCGGAGTTTATGCCCTGGCCGTGCAAATGATTACCATTCTGCCTCAAATTACTACGGCACTTGGCGCTGTTACTACCCCGAAATTTGCCTCCTTTAAAACGATTGCTGATAACCGTCGTTATCTCGGAAAAACCCTGGTTCTCTCCTGTTCGGTTGCTTTGGGTTCTGCCTGCCTTTTAGCCCCCTTTGCCTGGCTGGTAGTTCTCCTGGTGGGGCCCCAATTCCGCGGTGCATACCTGCCGTTTATCATTCTTCTGGTCGCCATGTCATTATTTCTGGGCAGTTCACCCATCCGTGACAGCCTGATGTATTATTTTGGCAGGCCCCGGTTTTTCTTTTGGCTCGGCCTGGCCTCCCTGATTGCTACTGTCGGCCTCAGTCTCTGGTTAGTTCCAATTTGGGGTATAGTCGGATCAGCTGCCGTAGTTCTGGTCATCCAGATAATGTCCCTTGTCGTTTCCCTGGCCTATTACCTGTATCTTTCCAGAAGGTCATGAATGTTCCCCGGGTAACTGCTCACTGCCTGGTCAAAAATGAACAGCGCTGGGTGTGGTTTGCCTTGATGTCCGTGCTGGACTTTGTGGATGAAATTCTGGTCTGGGACGACAGCTCTACCGATGCAACTGCCAAGGTTGTCGCTCAAATAACCAGTCCCAAAATTAACTATCGCCGCATCCGGATTCAGGACCCTGCCGGTCATACCCGGGCTCGTCAGCAGATGCTGGAAAGCACTACCTCCGACTGGTTTATTATTTTGGACGGCGATGAAGTCTGGTGGCGGGATTCGCTAAAAAACCTCATTTCCGCCATTATCGCCAATCCGGCAAAATCTGCAATTATTTCGCCTTTTTATAATGCAGTGGGCGATATTTTTCACTATCAGCCGCCGCGATCGGTTCACTACAGGATTCATGAATTTTTCGGGGCCTTTACCATCAGAGCAGTCAACCGCCGCCTGCCGTCTCTGCGGGTAGCCAATCCCCATGGCCGCCAGGAATACCGTACGCGAGAGTACTCCCTGCAAGGCTTGCCTCGCGATCGCTTGCTTTTCGTTGATCACCCCTTTTTGCATCTTACTCATCTCTCCCGATCTGCGTCCCGTTCCCTGGATCGGGTTGTTCTCAAGCGCTCTTTCAAGTTTCGATACGAACTGGGTCGTTCTTTCCCATCTGACTTTGTCTTTCCCGAAGTTTTTTATCTGCCCAGACCCGCTCTTGTGGATTCTCCTTTTACTCACCGCTCTCTTACTTACGCCGCCGCGGCCTCCGTCTTCACTCCTTTGCGATTTTTAAAATCAAAGGTCACGCATTTTCCCGAAGGTTACTAATTAATCCGTACTTTACCACGCACCACAATGCCCACACCCCGTCTTTCCAGTTGATTTTCTTGCCTTCTTCATAATCCCTGCCGGAGTAGCTCACGCCAACTTCGTACACCCTGAATCTCATTTTGGCAACTTTGATAGTAAATTCCGGCTCAAATCCGAATCGGTTTTCCTCAATCCGGATTTTTTTAGCCACCTTCCGGGTAAAGGCCTTGTAACACGTCTCCATATCCGTGAAATTCATATTTGTTACAGCGTTCACCATAAATGTCAGAAGTTTATTCCCTACCATATGCCAAAAATACAGCACCCGGTGCGGCCGGGAAGACACGAATCTGGATCCGAATACTACATCCGCCTTACCCATCAACAGTGGTTCCAGAATCAGGCTGTATTCATCAGGGTTATATTCCAAATCAGCATCCTGGATAATCACTACATCTCCAGCAGTTTTTTTTAAGCCGTCCCGTATCGCCGCCCCCTTGCCCTCGTTCACTTTTTTGTCAATTATGATTAGTTTGTTCTTCAATCGTAAACTACGAATTTTATCCCTGGTCCCGTCGGTAGATCCGTCATTAATTATTACCAGCTCTTTTTTAATTTTTCCTAAAGGTACCGCGAGCACTCTCCTCACCACTTCCTGAATCGTCTTCTCCTCATTGTATACTGGGATTATTACCGATAGTTTCATTCAACCGATTATATAATGAACATCGCTTTTCTTTGCCGTCACTACGGCAAATCTTTCCGGGGTGCGGAAACTTATGTCAGAGAACTGTCTTCTCATCTTTCCCGGCTTGGCCACAATGTCAAAATCTACCCCCATATATTTTCAGGTATAGATAAATCCACCCAAATACTCATTTCCACCAACGGTCGGCTGGATGCCATTTTAGCCCGTTTTTGGTGCCTCTTTTATCATGCCAAATTGATTATCCCCGGTCAATCCGGACCGGGGATTGATGATCGCTGGAACTTATGGTGTTTCCCCGATACTTTTGTCGCTCT
>MEXE01000021.1 GCA_001775555.1 Candidatus Amesbacteria bacterium RBG_19FT_COMBO_48_16
GTCAAATAAATAAACTATTAAAAAAATACCACTACCCCAATTAGTTCCCGAAAAACTTCCCACAACATTGTTTTTTTGGATACGGAGTTTTCCAGCCTTGATCCTTATAAAGGTGAAATATTATCAATAGGTCTGGTAAAGATGAACGGGGATGGACTTTATCTCGAACTGGAGTACACAGGCCCGCAGCCAATCTTGCTTAACTCTTCCTTTGGGCAACGTTCAATGCATTAGCCGCTTCAACCAAAATTCCCAGTAGTGTCTCCTCGGTGACATCCTTCAATTTTGTATGCCCGCAAAGCATTGCAGAACCAAACACCTCACCCTCAAACAGCTCGCCGTCTCTAATATAAACAACTTTTTTCCCCTCGTGAGGATATATTTACCTTCACACTTCGGGGGTATGATACGATGTGTGAGTAAAGATGACTGCCCGGACCCATGATCTGTTCGCTTTTGCCTCCCTGGTGACGGTTTCCGCTTATTATCCTCCCACCAGTCTCAACCTGGCCACACTTTTTGCGGCGTTGGTCGGCTGCGTCATCGGTTCCTTGATTCCGGATATGGACCAGGCCACTAACCGCCTCTGGGATTTGGTGCCGGGAGGGGATTACGCCGGTAGAGTATTTCGCCCCCTGTTTTTGGGTCATCGCAACCTGTCTCACTCTGCAATGGGGGTTTATCTTATTTACCAGCTTCTCCACTGGCTCCTGCCCCGGTTTTTAAACTCCGTATTTATTGACCCCCAAATTGTTTTATCCGCCGTCATGGTCGGCTTTGTTTCCCATTTATTGGCTGACGGTTTAACCGAAGAAGGCTTACCCTTATTTTTTCCCTTTAAACTAAAAATCGGCTTTCCCCCCATTTCCTCCTGGCGGATAACCACCGGCCGCTGGTTTGAAAAACTGGTAGTTTTCCCCGGCCTCGTTCTCTATCTCTTCTTTTTCGCCAGGAGCAATCAGGATCAGCTGGTCAGGATTTTAAAGTTAGTGACTTCAGGTGTATGATAAGGGAGTGAGTATCAAAAAACTCATTCTTCTTCCCGTTTCATTTTTCGGTCTGCTGCTTTTAGTCTTCTTCTTATCCGGCAACCCCTTTAATATCTCAACTCAAGCCCAGTCCCTCCCTGCCCAAGGAGAGTTGGGCACATCAGAGGTTTCTGAGCAGGATGCCCAAAAAGCCCAGGACTATTTTTACCCCCGGGAGCAGAAAAATATGGAATCGCTGTCCCGGATTTCCGTCCCCACCCCCCCTCCGGGGTACAAACAGCCGTCTATCCGCAAGGTCCACCCGATTTTGTTCGTAGCCCAGGACAAGACAGTCTTACCCGAACACCAGCCGGCAATCAACTCCACCATGCAGCTGATTCGCCGCTGGTACAGCGGACCTTTGGAACAAAATAATTTAGGCTACACATTTGAAGTTGCCAATGTCGCGGTTTACAACGCCCCGTTTCCATTCTCCCACTACCAGTGCGGACGTGCCTGGTGCGCGCCGGACGAATGGATCGACCTGGATCTAAACGTTGTCCACGCCTTACAGGATGCCGGATACCCGGTCCTCCTGCCTGGTTTTATTCACGAAATATTTGTTATCGGAGGGGGAGGTTGGGCCTCGGCGTGGTGCTATCCCGATTGTCCGGTTTGGCCGGACCCCGGACCGTCCAGCGAAACCGGCGTTGCGGTAGTGGGCGACTGGGCGCTTGACGCCATCTCTACAGGACCCAATCCCGACTGCGTGGTTCAAATGGGATCCGCCTGTAATAAATACCCCCAGCAGGGGGCAATTGCTCACGAGCTCGGCCATACTTTTGGCCTGTACCATGCCAATGATGATCCCCGCTCCCTGATGAGAAACTGGTGGGATTTCCCTTACGTTACTCTTATTGGTGAACCCAAAAATGATGAAATTAGAGTTGTCCGCTCCAATCAATTTATCGGTTCCCGGGTCTGTACCCACGATTCCCAAGTGATAAGAAGCAACATGCCGTCGACTGTAACCAAAAGCCTGCCCGATGCCCCGAATAAATTTTTTATCAGCTTCACCTTTAATAACTACGGCTGGTGTCGCTGGACCCCGACCACCTTCAACACCTTCCTGGTAAAAGATAATGTTTGGGGAAAGCGCAGGGCTAATGTTTTATCAAATGTTTACCCGGCCCAGGAATACCGGTTTAGATTTCAACTGACTGCCCCCACTACGGTTGGGAGATACTATAGTCTTTGGAAAATGCGCAAAAGCACGACTTTCTTCGGAGCCCAGGTCGGTAAGCAAATTCGGGTTACCAACCCCTGACTTCATGGCCACGATCGACGATTTTCATCAATTGGATATTCGGGTAGGAAAAATTATTGCCGTGGATAACTTTCCCGAGGCCAAAAAACCCTCCTACAAATTGACTGTTAATTTTGGTCCGGAAATAGGCGATCGGCTCTCAGCCGCCCAACTGACGAAGTATTACTCAAAGGAGGAATTAATTGGTAAGCTGATTTTGGGGGTAGTTAACCTTCCTCCTCGTCAGATCGGCCCCTTTCAGTCCCAGGTGTTGACTTTGGGAGTTCCCGACGCCGATGGTGATTGTATCTTAGTGGTTCCCGATAAACCGGATGCTGTAATCGGTGGTCGACTTTATTAATTCTAAGCCGGAGCCAGAGTAAAATAGGTCAGTGGATAAAATTGTATTTCGTATCCTGGCGGTGGTGTTATTTTCGGTGTTGGTCTTTCGCACGATTGTCAATCTCGGCCGGTTGGATGACCTGCAGTTAATTCAGATTCACACCCGCCGTCAGTATTATCCTCCTGTCGTCGCCCGGTTGTTTCAAAACAAACTGACCTCGGCCTTTAATATTGCCAGAAAAGAAGTTTTTACCAAAGTTGGATTTGACCGGTTATATGACTGACAAAAGAAGGATATTCGCCGTGGTTTTACTGGCCGGCCTCCTGCGTTTCCCCGGTCTTGGCAGCACTCCTCCGGGAGTTTATGTGGACGAGGCCCTCCAGGGATACAATGCTTACTCCTTGAGGTTGACGGGCCGGGACCATTACGGCCAAGCCTGGCCGGTAGTGACCAAGCTCTTCGGTTCCTACTCATCCAGCCTCTACACTTACTTTTCCGTAGTCCCGGTTGGGCTGATGGGTCTAAACCCGGTCAGCGCCCGTATCTCTTCGGCTGTATCCGGGATTCTGCTGGTCCTTTTAGTTTCAGCCGCCTTAAGTCCCCTTACCGGGCTGATCATCGCCGTTTCTCCGGTTTTTGTTTATTTTTCTAGGGGGGCTTTCGAAGCCAATCTGGGTTTATTGCTGCTTGTCGCGGGAATTTTTGCCTCCCAAAAAGCTGTCAGGCGACAGGCTTTTTTGCCTTGGGGTTTTGCTCTTTTATCCCTCAGTGCCTATGCCTACCACGCAGAACGTTTTTTGTCATTAGTCTTTCTGGGTTGGTTTTCTTGGACAGCCCGCCGGGCTGGCCTGGCTACTCGGTCAATTATTATTTCGTTGGCCCTCGCTTTGATTATTCAAACCCCACTGCTGTGGCTGAGTGTCCATCCGGCGGTCAATACCCGCCTGCATGAGCTGGTTATTCCCGGATCCCCGTCCCAAAAAGTGGTCGCCGTTGTCAAATCTTTTGGAGTTTATTTTTCCCCGGACAATTTATTTTCCCGCCCCGATCCGGATATCCAGCGCTCGTTTCCCGACTTGGGTGTTTTTTACTGGTGGATGGTTATTCCCTTTTTGGCCGGAATCTGGCATCTGTTCCGCAGTCAACCCCTGTCCCCGAAGTCTCGCCTGATGCTCATCCTGTTGTTTCTGTCCGTCATTCCGGGCAGTCTCACTCGGGATTACTTTGCCTCCCTGCGGGTCCTTCCGGCATTTTTTTCTGTAGCTTGGATAATTTCCCAAGGATTGTCATGGTTAAAAGTCAGGCCTGTTTGGCTGGGAATGTTCGTTATTCTTAGCCTGCTGGAATTATATTCAAATATGGTTTTACTGCAACACGAACGCTCTTCTGTCTGGAATTATGAATACCGGGAATTGGCAGGTTTCATAAAACGGCATCCTGACCTACCCGTGGTTATCGACTCCTCCCGGGCCAAACCTGTTTATATCCTGTTGGCTTTTTACAACCGCTTTCCTCCGCTTTTATTTCAGTCCCAATATCCCAGCAGCTGGTTGAAAAACTACTACAGTCATCCGGAATTTGATCCCGATATTGAAGTCCTTAATATTCACATCCGTCCCATTTCCTGGGCTGGTGACATTTACCGGGATCAGTTGCTGATAGGGGACCAATTGGCTATTTCCTCCGCCCAAGCTGAGGAGCATTTCCTTGAATTGGTGGCAGAATTCAGGGATATTAACGGGCACCCAGCCTTGACCGCATACCGGACTCATCCTCAGTCCAAATGCCGGGCGACTCAAAGCACCCCTTCTTCCTATTGCCGGGATAACATCCGATGACGCCCCATCTTGACATCACAATCTCCGGTTTTGTTCAGGGAGTATCTTTCCGTTATTACGCCGCCGCAAAAGCAAAAAACCTGAAATTAACCGGTTATGTCCAAAATCAACCGGACGGTACGGTCTATATCGAAGCCGAGGGCGACCCCAAAGCCCTGCAAGACTTTATTGCCTGGTGCAGGCAGGGCCCTCGTTTTGCCCAGGTCGGCAAGGTCCAATCATCTCCGGGCCCGGCAAAAAATTATTCCCGGTTTGAAATTCGCCTGTGATATGATTTTTTTAGTGGAATTTATTTTTTGGCATTATTCAGCCGGTCTGACCCTCTACCTGCACCGTTGGTTGTTCTTGATGCGCTGGACTGTCCACTATTTTTCCCTCCCCCTGCTCTTGCCTACTTTGTTTTCCCCCTGGAAACGGCTGGTGGACGACCAGCCCCACGTCGGCTTCCGCCCGGATATTTTTTTCCGCCAGCTGACTTTTAACCTTATATCCCGCAGTATCGGAGCTGTTGTCAGGACCTTTTTATTGATTATCGGGACGCTGACTCTGTTCCCGGCTTTTTTTGCGGGTCTGGCTGGTTTTATCTGCTGGCTGGTTTTACCGCCGGTTGGTTTGCCCTACTTTCTTTTGCGGGAAAGGCATGGCCGGCGTTTTTTGACCGGCCTTCTCGAACGGCTCCAGCAGGCCGGCCGGCATCCGGTCGGTGTTTTGTTTGCCAATTCTGCCGGCAAGTTCGTGCTGGCCCATACCGGTTTGGATTTGGTCCAATTGATAAAAAATTCATCCCCCGGCAATCTCCGCTTATCCGATTTCCATCCGGAATCTTATTCCGATTTTATGGCCTTGTTCACCCGCGATCGCGTCTGGGACGAAAGGTTGTTACAGACTAAAGGAGCAAATTATCAGGACCTTTTGGTTTCAGCCCAGTGGTGGGATTCGGTGTTCAGCTCACCGCCGTCCGATACCCAGATGCATTTCGGCCGGCCCGGAATAGGTTTGGAACTGCTGTACGGTTATACTCCCCAGCTCAACCAATACTCCGAGGATTTGGCCGCTCCTCAGGCTTTTACCCATCACCTCATCGGCAGGCAGGATATTGTTTCCCGGATTGAACGGACTTTAACTTCAGGGAAAAGCGTCATTCTTACCGGTTTGCCGGGAGTGGGTAAAACCACCATCGTCTTGGAATTTGCCCGTCGGGCGGCCGCCGGTGAGCTCGGCCCGCATATGGTCTACAAGCGGGTGATGGAGCTTAATTACAATTTTCTCTTATCGGAAAATATCGATCTCAATCAGAAAAAGACCAAGTTTTCCGAGTTATTGCTGGAGGCGGCCAATGCGGGCAATGTCATCCTGGTTATCAAAGACTTATACCGCATCACCCACTCCCAGCTGGAAGGTTTGGATTTTACGGATATCCTGGAAAAATACATGGCCGCCAAAAATCTGAAAATTATTGCCGTCTCTTCGCAGATGGAATATGACCGGTTTATTGCTCCCAACGCCAGATTGAGCAAATTTTTTGAGCCGATAGAAGCTGTAGCCCCGGGTGTTGATATTGCCCAAAAGATACTTTTCGAATCAGCCAGCCTTTGGGAGAAACAAAAATCGCTTCTTATCTCCGTCCAGGCTCTACGGGCTATTTTGGACGGTTGCGATCGGTATATCACCGATACCCCTTTCCCCGAAAAAGCCCTGGAGCTTCTCGACTTTGTAATAACTTTCATGGAAACCCAGTCAAAGAGTCACATGACCGCCGATGACGTAAACGTTGTCCTGTCCGAAAAGACAGGTATCTCCCTGGCTCGTCTGTCTCAGAAAGAAAAAGATTTGCTCAGTCGGCTGGAGGACGAACTGCATTTGCGCCTGGTAGGACAAGATGCCGCCGTATCTCTGATTGCCAAAAGCCTGCGGGCCCGTACCGTCGGAGTAAAAAATGAAGACCGGCCTATAGGTTCGTTTCTCTTTCTGGGTCCTACCGGAGTGGGGAAAACCCAAACCGCAAAAACATTAGCCGTGATTTATTACGGCAGCCAGAGCCACATTATCCGCTTTGATATGGCCGAGTTTACCGGTCCGGAAGGAGTTTCCCGTCTCATCGGTTCTGTCAGTCAGAATCAGCCCGGAGTCTTGACCACCGCGATCAAAAACCGCCCTGCCAGCCTCCTGCTGCTCGACGAGATAGAAAAAGCTCCGTCCGAAGTCTTTAATCTTTTTCTGACCCTTTTGGATGAAGGTTTTATCACCGACGCGTTCGGCAAAAAAATCATCTGCCGTCATTTATTCGTCATCGCTACCTCCAATGCCGGTGCGGAGTACGTCCGCCAGCTGGTGATGCAGGGCGCCAGCGGGGAGTTGCTGCAAAAAGAGGTTCTGGATTACGTCCAGAAAAACCGCATTTTCTCACCCGAGTTTCTCAACCGCTTCGACGGCGCGGTTGTCTTCGAGCCATTGACCACGCCCCAGCTCGAAGCGGTCGCAAAATTGATGCTGGAAGACCTGCGGCAGATTATTTTGAAAAAAAATATAGATATCGAGATTGCTCCCGAGGTTTACTCCAAATTGGCTGGGGAAGGTTACCAGCCGGAATTCGGGGCCCGCCCCATGCGCAGGATCGTCGATATCACTTTAGGGGACATCATCAGCCGGGAAATATTGGCCGGTACAGTCAAACCCGGAGACAAAGCTGTTCTATTTCCCGGTTCGGGTCCGGGTGAGTACCTCTTGAAACCAGTCATATAAAATTATATATTCATCCGCATATGTTCACCTTGCCCGATCTTCCTTACTCTTCTTCGGCCCTGGAGCCGTATATTGATACCCAGACTATGGAGATCCACCACGGCAAGCACCATGCCGCTTATGTCAAAAACCTAAACGACGCTCTGTCTTCCTACCCGGACCTCCTGCAAACTCCTATAGAGACTGTTTTATCCCGTCTCAACCAAATCCCGGAAAACATTCGTCAAAAGATAACTAACCACGGCGGAGGCCACTCCAACCACAGTCTTTTTTGGCCCCTAATGACCCCTAAATCCGCTCCTCCCGCCGGTGCGTTGCTGGACGCCATCGACTCCTTTTTCGGCAGCCTTGACCAGTTCCAGGAAAAATTTACCGCTGCCGCCATGGGCCGCTTTGGCAGCGGCTGGGCCTGGCTGGTTGCCGCCTCCGGGAAATTGGAAATTATGGACACACCCAATCAGGATACTCCGCTTTCCCAAGGTAAAATACCGCTTCTGGGTCTGGACGTCTGGGAGCACGCTTATTATCTCAAATACCAAAATCGCAGAAACGATTATATTTCCGCTTGGTGGCACGTAGTCAATTGGGACCAGGTTGCCGCTAATTTTCAGGCCGTTTAGCTCAACATACTGGCTAGAGCGCTCACCCAGCCTGAGACTGCCGCAAGTTTCTTCAAACCAGTGGGTTTGTCTGCCATCGGCTGTATTGTTTTAGCGCTTTTTTCCTGCTCCTCGATTAGACTCAATGCGATTCCTGCTATTGCCGCTCTTTCTTCACGAGAAATTGCCAATCCCACCTGCCACTTGAATTGATCCTCTGCACCCATGTAATAATTAGACGATGGGGCAGGCCAAATCCCACGCCGTCTTAACCTATTTGTACCAGGCCTTCGGCCGCCGGATCCTCAGGCTCCTGCTCAAGCGCAACGGGGGAGATCTGCAGGCTGCCGAAGCCGTTCTGCAGGATACTTTTGTCGCCGCATTTACTTCCTTTCACACTTTCCGCCGCAAAAGCACTTACTTTACCTGGATTTGCAAAATAGCTCTCAATAAATTAGCCGATTATTACCGTCAGCAGGTCAATAGCAGATCCAAATTTATCGTCCCGTCTCTGCAGCAGCTCGACCGGATCCTCGATCCTTCGTTGGCTCCGGAGGAAAAACTGGTTGCCGATCAATTGCGCCAGGATTTAAACAAATGCCTGGAATTACTGCCGCCCCAGTATCGCCGACTATTGCATCTCAAATATTATCAGGAGCTATCCAATCGGGAAATCAGCCTGCGGTTAAATCTAACTCCGCGCAAATTGGAAGGCCGTCTCTACCGCGCCCGCCACAGTCTGGCCAAGTTAATTATCCATCACTTCCCCCACCTCCGCCCGTAATTTGACATCAAATCACCAAATCTATAACCTAGAACCTGCTAGCCACTAAGCCCTAGTCACTAGTCCCTATCATGTTCGGTTTTCTGTTCAAAATTATCATAGTCGCACTGGTAGTCATCGGTCTTTATAGTGTAGTTTCGGTCCGCCGCGGCAACCCCCCCCAAATTCCCTCACTTTCCCAAATCACTTCTGCAGCCCAAGCGACTTTTAGCCGGCAGGCTTTTTCCGGACTGAAAAATATTGATACCTCCAACCTGGGCAAGAATCTCAGCCAGGCCTTGGATTCTCTGGTAACTCACCCCGACCGGAATTCTCCGGTCGTGTTGGGGGTCAAAATTACCAACGATAGTCTGAACACCGTCGTCGATGTTATCCAGGGTCTGCCGCCGGATCAGGTCGACCAGATAAAAAACCTGCTTTGTTCCCCCGCCACTTCATCCGCCAACGAGTAAGCAGTCTGGGGGCGTTATAATCGTTGCATGACCGATCTCAAATCCCGGATAGATGATCTTATATCCCGCCTGGATCAAATCCGGCTGAAATTGGATCCCGAGTTTCGGGTTACCCAGATCCGGGATCTGGAAGCCAAATCCGCCCAACCCGATTTCTGGTCTGATCCCCAGTCCGCCCAGGCTGCCATGAAGCGGCTGGCCGAGCTGAAAAATGAAGCCGATTTAATCTCCCTTTTGGAGACGGAAACGGCGGACCTTCAGGGCTTGGCGGAGATAATCGAAGACCCGGTCCAGCTGGAAAAAGAGATTGACAAAATCGACAAAAAGTTAAGTCGTCTGGAAATAAAAACCTTTCTCAACGGTCAGTTTGACAGCTCAGACGCCATTGTCTCAATTCATGCGGGTCAGGGAGGCACCGAAGCCATGGACTGGGTATCTATGTTGCTCCGCATGTATCTCAAATTCTGCGAGGGCCGGGGTTGGATTACCCAAATCGTGGACCAGTCATCCGGAGAAGAAGCAGGATTAAAAACGGTCACATTCACCGTTTCTGGCCCCTATGCTTACGGATATTTGGTAGGGGAGAAGGGGACTCATCGTCTGGTCCGTCAGTCTCCTTTCAATGCCGATGCACTGCGCCAAACGTCCTTTGCTTTAGTTGAAGTCCTACCCCAGCTGCCCGAGACGGATACGGATATCACTATCCCCGAAGACGAGATCGAATTTGAGGCTTTCCGGGCCACCGGCCACGGGGGTCAGAATGTCAACAAGGTCTCGACTGCGGTTCGTTTAACTCACAAACCCACGGGTATTACCGCTGCCTGTCAGACCCAGCGTTACCAGGAACAAAACCGTAAAATCGCTCTCAGTTTACTCAAGGCCAAACTTTGGGCGAAAGCCCAGGAAGAATTGGCCGCTACCCAAAAACAGCTGAAAGGGATTTACACCCCGGCCTCATGGGGTAACCAAATTCGCTCCTATGTTCTCCACCCCTATAAATTAGTCAAAGATTTGAGAACCGGCGTCGAAACTTCAGCCGCCCAAGCTGTCTTGGATGGTGATCTGGACCAGTTTATCGAAGCTGAAATCAGAATTCTGGGCAGTTAGAATATGTTATACTAAATACCATGGATCCTGTTCTTGGCGCAACTCCGGTTACCCCCCCAATGCCTTCGTCGACCCCGATCACCCCTCAATCGGTCAAACCGCCTGCCAAACCCGTCCTGATTATTGGCGCCCTGGTAATTATCCTGGCCGGTGCGGTCACAGGCTATTTTATTAGTCGCAGTCGTGCCGCAAAAGGCCCGGGGGGATCATCAACCGGGGAAATGGTCAAATCCGCCACTGAGGTTGGTTCCACCGATACCCAGACTTTTCGCGACACCGCGACCGGGGTTTTGGAAAAAGGCGGCTTCAATGGCGAGGGCACCCACAAATTAATTCGTGAAGGCGGCCCCACCAAAACCGCGTATCTGGTTTCATCCATCGTCGACTTGGACGAATTTGTAGGTAAAAAAGTCGAAATCTGGGGGGAAACCATGAAAGCCCAAAAAGTCGGTTGGTTGATGGATGTAGGCCGGGTAAAAATTCTCGAGTAACCATGGTTACTGCCCGCTCTCTGACCAAAAAATTTGGAAAAATCGTCGCCCTACAGGAGGTTGATTTTACGGTGGAACCGGGAGAATTTGTCTTTCTTACCGGCGCTTCCGGCTCGGGAAAAACCACCGTCTTTCGCTTAATTTTACGGGATCTCAAGCCTACTTCGGGGGAATTGATAGTCGATGGTCACAAGATCAGCCAGTTGCTGTCCCGGGATTTGGCCCATTACCGGCGTCATTTGGGACCGGTATTTCAGGATTTCAAGCTGTTGCCCGAGCGCAGCGTATGGGAAAATGTCGCCCTGCCTTTGGAAGTCAGGCAGGTTAAGCCGGATGATATTTTCGCTTCGGTAAAAATCGCTTTGGAAATGGTCGGTTTAACCAATCGAAGCCATCTTTTTCCCAGTCAGTTGTCGGGCGGCGAGCTGCAGCGGGTGGCCATTGCCCGGGCAGTTGTGGGCAAGCCCAAACTCCTCCTGGCCGACGAGCCAACTGGGAATCTCGATCCCAAAACCGGCAGGGGTATTGTCTCTCTGCTGAAAGATATCCATTCCGAGCTCAAAACCACCGTGATTATGGCTACCCACAACGCCGATATTGTTAACCATTTTTCCCAGAGAGTCATTACCCTGGAATCAGGCCGGGTAGTCAAAGATACCCCGAAAGGCAAATATGATCAGTAACCATTTCCATGTCACCTGGACCCGGCTGCGCCGCACTCCATACCAGACTCTGGTTTCTCTGATGGTAGTTACCCTTACCCTGTTTTCCGCCACTATCTTTTTTTTGGACGCGGCCGCCGCTCACAAAATCCTCCGTTATTTTGAATCCCGCCCGCAGGTCAATGCCTTTTTCAAAACGGATGTCATCCCCAATCCCCAGCAAATCGATCTAATCAGGACTCGCCTGGAAGCGACAGGTTTAGTGGAATCATTCAAATTTATTTCCAAAGATGAGGCCCTGAAAATATACCGGGACTTGAATGCTTCCGACCCCCTGCTCTTGGAAGCCGTAACCGCAGCAATGCTGCCGGCCTCTCTTGAAGTATCGGCCAAAAATCCGTCGGACTTAAAACTTTTGGCAGAACAATTAAAACAGGCAGAGGGGATTGAGGAAGTCCGGTTTGAAGAAAATGTGGTTTTTTCTCTCATCCGCTGGACCAAATCTGTCCGTACTGCCCGTATCGCCCTTTCCGCTTCCCAGGCCTTCATCACTTTTGTAGTCATTCTTTCGGTTATCACCGCCCGCGTCACCAGCCGCCGTGAGGAAATTGCCATTTACCAGCTGTTGGGGGCTACAGCCGGCTATATAAGTTATCCTTTTGTTCTTGAAGGTGTTCTTTATGGTGCCATCGGCGCAGCGTCAGCCTGGCTGGTCACTTACCTGGTGTTTTTGTATTCGACTCCGTTTCTGTCCAGCTTCATTTTCCAGATCCCCGAACTTTATCCTTCGGTGGTATTTATGCTCGAGGTTTTAGGCGGGGAGTTGATTTTAGGATCGCTAATCGGCGGTTTAGGAGGGCTTTTTGCCGCCCGGCGTTTCCTGAGATCATGAAGAAGATTTTACTGACTTTTCTGGCTTTAATCCTTTTACTTTTCGGCTCCGGGATTGTTGTGCATTCTTCCGAAAGCGAAGATAAACAGCGCCAGATCGACGAACTGGAAAAGAAACTTACCGAACTTAAATCCCAAGCCAAGACTCTGGCTGATCAGGTGGTCTATTATGAGAATCAGATAGCCCTAAACACGCTAAAAATCTCCCAAACAGAGGACACGATTGCCTCCCTTTCCGGTAAAATTACCATTCTCGAAATTCGTCTCAAAGAGCGCTCTTTAATTCTCGAAAAACAGATTCTCCATTCCTACAAACAGGGGTCGCTGGACCCTCTGCAAATTCTGTTTTCAGTTACCGATTTCTCCAGGCTGTTATCCCGTTTCAAATACGCCCGGATTATCCAGGCCAACAACCGCCGAATTCTCCACGATACCCAGGTGGTTCAGCTCAATTACGCTCAGCAAAAGAATCTGGTGGAGGATGCCAAAAAGAAACTGGAAGTCCAGAAAAAGTCCCTGGCTGTACTGAGGGAAGAAAAAGACAACCTGCTTATCCAGACCAAAAATAATGAGGCGATTTACCAAAAGCAGTTAGAGCAGGCCCGACTGGAGCTGGCCGCCATCCAAGCGGCCTTGGCCGCCGCCACCCGCGAAGGTCCGGTCAAAACCGGTGATCCCATTGGCCTGGTGGGCAATTCCGGTTATCCCAGCTGCAGTACCGGCAAACACCTTCATTTTGAGGTTCGCCAAGGGGATTCCTGGGTCAACGCCGAAGGGTATCTCAAAAATATGACCGACAAATGGGGGCTAAATATTGGCTCCGGCAATTGGGATTGGCCCATTAAGGGCACAGTTGAAGTTACTCAACGCTACGGCAAAACTGATTACTCTTACGTGTATAAGTATAGTGGGGGGATTCATACCGGTATAGATATGGTTTCCGATAACGACGTCATCAAAGCCGTCGCCGACGGCACTCTCTATTCGTCCACCCAAAAATGCGGCTCGTCCGACCTGAATATCAAATACATCGACCACGGCTCCGGCCTCAAAACCTTCTACCTCCACATTCAGTAAATCTTATTTTCCTCCCAGGTCCGCCATCTTTTTATTGATAATTGCGTTTTCTATTAATCCCAGAGCAATATAACCTACCAAACCCAATCCGATTTAAACTCATGGCCGATTAACCCCGTCAAGATTCCAAGTCTTACTATTCCGGTAATAACAAACATGAGCACTACCAGTTCACTAAAGGGCTTTGAGCTTTCGGGAGCCTTAATATTTTCCGAGCTTGCAAAGACTAAAGCCGGTCCCGGAACAACCACATTCAAGGTTGGAGCAATATCTTTACCGTTTATCATTTAGTTTAGGTTTTAACAGATTCTAACCACCCGGATTATAAACCTATCGGCCGAAATCGAAAAGCCCAGCCTTCACACCTCGGGGGTGTGAAGGCTGTCTGCATCAGCTCCATTAATACCCGATGTTGACATTTGATGTATAGTAAAGAAAAACATGCACAGAAGATTTCTTGGAATTCCTGCCGCAGAGGAGTTTTCACGCAGAAAGCCCGAAGGCTTCGACGGTGAATATACGGTTATCAGGCAACGACCGTGGGAGAGTCTTGCTAGAAGTTTATTAGGAGCAAAGTATCTTGGGGGTCTCCGCTTAGGGGTAAATCTGGGAGGCTCCACTTTATTTACCGATACTCGAGGTGCTACTATATATAAAGTGGAGGAAGGAGAAGTAACTGCCAAAGTCGATCTTCCGCTCATAGCAATTGGTAAACTAGGCTCAAATATTATTAGAACCAGAAACAACCCGAGCTCTTAACCTCTCACTCGCCTTCACACTTCATCAACAACCTTACGATCGTGAAGTTGTTGAAAAACTGGTTTTTTCTGAATTGACCTATAGCAAACCGTACGGTATAATTCGATTATGCCTACAAAAGGTGAGCTGGGACAAGCACTCGATGCCTGGAAAATTAGACCAAATGATCCAACTGTCACTGAAAGTCTTAACAACGCTATCAACACCATTCTGGAGAGGGGTAAACGCATTCAGATGCAAGTCACAGCCGCGGCAGTCAGAGATCCATCTGCCGGAGTAACAGAAGAAATTGCCAAAACATGTTTTGGCTTGACCCCTGAAAAGCAGATTGTTACAGCCGAAATTACCGGAACCACACCTGACAGAATCTTTGAAAGGACAGGACTGTCTGCATTCTCTCGCGGTTTGTTAGTTCTAACTGATTTCCGCAGAGCAGGAATAGGTTTTTTTGAACCTGAAGAAGTTGTCGGTCTGAAAGTAAAATAAAATACCCTTCACACCTCTTGGGTCTGATATTTGTCGCCGGAATTTGGTACCCGGCACTTCCCATAGTATAGTTTTTATCAAATGACCTGGTGGAGAGGAGTATTCCTGCTTTATCTGTTCGCGGCTGCTCCAGTTTTGGCCTCAGTTTACATCAACGAATTTTCTTCAAACTCAGACACGGAATGGATTGAGCTGTACAATAACTCCGGCACAGCAGTAGATATCACCGGCTGGTCTCTCAAAGACAAAGCCAATCCCGCTAAACTACTCACCGGCTCAATCCCGGCCATGGGTTATTTTGTGTTCGAATATTCAGGAGGCTGGTTAAACAACCCGGGAGATACCATCACTTTATTTGACAACTCTACTCCCTCAGCACAGATCATTAATCACATAGCTTTTGGTGATGAACCAGACCCGGTTGTCGGTGAACCGGAGGCTAATAAAAGCTCGGGTCGGACACCCGATGGTTCTTCGGCTTGGCTGCGGAATTTATCCTGGACAAAAAATTCTGCCAATCCTGACGCCCCCACCCCTACACCGTCTCCGTCGTCTACACCCCAGCCTGACAACACTTCCACTCCCGCGCCGGCGCCTACTTCCACTCCCACCTCCACTCCCAAACTCTCTTCCACTCCCAAGCCCTCCTCTACTCCCAAACCGCGTGCCACTCCTACCAGAACTGCGACCAAGCCGCCGCTTGCCCCCACCGGCGCTGAATTTGGTAGTTTGTTCGAAGAGTCAGGCCCATTTGACTTGATTTCCCCCTCCCCGGTTGTCCTGGGCGCCTCAAATCTCTATCAGGAAGCCGGGATGCCTGATTCCGAAAACACTGGGTCGTCTGGCTGGATCGGCTGGGCTTTGATCGGCCTCGGGATCGCCGCTCTTATCGCTTCCGGCTTGCTTTTGGCTTTTCGCTCGCCTTCTCCTGCTCCGGACTAGAGTGCTGTTATATACTGGTCTGATGTCTGTAAAAAAGTTAGCCAGGTATTGGTGGCCGACTTTGTTTTGGATGGGAGTTATTTTTATGTTTTCTTCCCGGCCCGTTACTCCCGCTTCCCAGATCTTCTGGCAGGACTTCCTTATCAAAAAAACCGGCCATTTTATCGCCTATTTCATTCTTGCCGTCCTGCTTTACCGCTCCCTTAAATCCACCACCCGTTTAAGTCTGACCCTCCTATTTCTATTTACTATTACTCTTACTATAGCTTACGCCGCCACTGACGAATTTCATCAAAGCTTTACTCCCGGCCGCGAACCCCGCCTCAGGGACGTGGCCATCGACAGCTTGGGGGCAATGACGGCCGTATACTTCATTTTTCGCCGTTCAGTAGACCTTTTCCCCGTCCTGTAGTATAATAGCGCCATATTTAGCAAACCCTGCCCGGGGTTTGTTTTTTTGTCGTCAAACCGTCATGCCCATATCTCAATTGGACGTCATAGTTCCAGTCAGAAATGAAGCGGGAAACATATCTGCTTTAGTCAGGCGGCTGAACCGGACTCTTTCCTCCCTTGGCCTTAAATTCCGCCTTATTTTCGTGGATGATCGCTCGACAGACCGGACTGTCGAAATCCTCCGCAGACTTTCTCACCGGTATCCCATAACCATTCATTCCAAAGTCGGCAAAACCGGTAAAGCTTTCTCTATTCTCGAAGGAGCCGGGCTGTCCGCTTCCGCTTACATATTAATGATCGACGGCGACCTTCAGTATCCGCCCGAGGCTATTCCGGCTATGTTGCGTCTGGTTCCCCAGCACGGGGTAGTGGTCGCCAACAGACAGGTAATTCGTTTTTCTCCCCTTCGCCGTTATCTGTCGCGGATTAACCGCCGGTTGACCGGTCGTTGGCTTCTCGGTATCGATTGTGATATCCAGTCCGGACTCAAGCTTTTCCGCCGGGACATTCTTAAATCTTTGCCCGCCTGGGCTGTTACTGCCTGGGCTTTTGATTTCCCTCTTCTCCACACGGCTCTTGAACTGGGAGTAAGCATCGGCACGGTTGACATTGATTTTGCGCCCCGAAACGGCGGAGCCTCAAAATTACACCTTCTCCCCGCCATTACTCAGATCGGCTCGACCGCTCTTCGCCTGAAGGTTTTCCCGTCCCGTCCTCACATCCTGCCGTCACGCTCCCGTTCCACTATGCTGGCTGCCGGAGTCATCCACAAGCGGCGGCGTTTTATTACCCACACCACTCTGCCTTTGGATAAGTCGGCTCTTTTAACTTTTGTCCCCTGGCAAAAATGGCTATTGTTTGCCTTTGCCTGTCTGGCTATCGTCGGCTTGATAATATTCCCCCTCAAAGTCGCCGTTTTATTCGTGGGCGCTCTCAGTATTTTGTATTTTGTCGATGTCCTTTTCCACCTTTTCCTGGTCACCAGATCTCTTAGCCACTTCCAGGAAATAAAATTTACTCCCAGACAGCTGGCTGCCGTTTCTGACCGTAAACTGCCTGTATATTCCATTCTCTGCCCGCTTTACAAAGAAGCAGCGGTTTTACCGGACTTTTTAACCAGCATCGGCCACCTCGACTGGCCCAAATCCAAATTAGACGTCATTTTACTTCTGGAAGAGGATGACCGGGATACCCGAGCTGCCGCCAGTCGGCTTCATCTTCCCCGCTATGTCCGGCTGGTAATAGTACCCCACTCCCTTCCCAAGACCAAACCCAAGGCCTGCAATTACGGTTTGAGCCTGGCCAAAGGTAAATTTGTGGTTGTTTACGATGCCGAAGACCGACCGGACCCGATGCAGCTGAAAAAAGCCTATTTAGCTTTTCGCTCCGTTCCCAAAAACGTCGTCTGTCTCCAGGCCAAGCTCAATTACTACAATCCCCGTCACAATCTTTTAACCCGTCTGTTCACCGCCGAATATTCTCTCTGGTTTGATCTTATTTTGCCTGGTCTCCAGTCAATTAACACTGCCATTCCTCTGGGCGGCACTTCCAACCATTTCCGGGCTGAAGTTCTAAAGAAACTTCACGGCTGGGACGCTTTCAATGTCACTGAGGATTGTGATTTGGGTGCCCGCTTGTTTCTGGCAGGAAGTCAGACAGCCATGATCGATTCGGTTACTTTGGAGGAAGCCAATAGCCATCTGGGTAACTGGCTGCGTCAGCGCTCGCGTTGGATAAAAGGCTATATTCAGACTTACTTTGTCCACAATCGACATCCGATCCGTTTTCTTAGGTCCCGGGGTGTTCATGCTTTTCTGTTTCAGCTCCTGATGGGAGGAAAAATCCTCTTTTTGCTCATCAACCCTGTTCTTTGGCTGGCCACCTTTTCTTATTTTGCCTTATATCGGTTTGTCGGTCCGGCGATTGAATCTCTCTACCCCCCGGTCATTTTTTACCTGGCGGTCTTTTCCGCCGTTTTCGGCAATTTCCTGTTTATTT
>MEXE01000022.1 GCA_001775555.1 Candidatus Amesbacteria bacterium RBG_19FT_COMBO_48_16
CTTAAATTCTGGTAAAGGCCTCAAAAAAGGTGAAGTAGTCCGTCTGGTCGTCAGCGAGTCCGCCAAGCCTCTCTACATCGCCCTACGCAATCAGATTTTGCGCTCCGGCGGTCACCCCCTGACTTTTTATCAGCCTGACGATGTGACGAGGCAGTATTACGAGCTGGCCTCACCCGCTCAGCTCAAATTTTTCCCCCAAAAATACATCCGCGGCCTGGTCAACCAGATCGACCATTCTATTGGCATTATTTCCGAAACCGACAAGCATGAGCTGGAAGGCATTGACCCTACCAAGATTATGGCTAAAACCTTAAGCTACAAACCCCAAAAAGACTGGCTGGATCAAAAAGAAAATCAAGGCAAATTTACCTGGACCCTAGGCCTTTATGGCACTCCGGCTATGGCCAAAGAGGCGGGTTTAAGTCTCAAGGCTTACTGGGATCAGATTATCAAAGCCTGTTTTTTGGATTATCCTGATCCTATTGCCAAATGGCGTCGGGTCCAGGCTCAGAATACTGCCATCCGCACCCGGCTTAACTCTCTCAAAATCGATCGCCTCCATGTTGTTGGCCCCGATATTGATTTGTGGGTTAAAATCGGCACCGAGCGTAAATGGCTGGGCGGCTCCGGCCGCAACATCCCCAGTTTTGAAATTTTTATTTCTCCCGACTGGCGGGGTACCCAAGGCTGGGTAAATTTCAATCAGCCTCTGTACCGCTACGGCAGCCTAATTACCGGCATCAAACTGCAATTTAAAGATGGGATCGTGGTCAAAAGCTCTGCCGCCCAAAATTACCCGGTCCTCAAGGCTATGTTGGCCATCGAAAATGCGGATAAAATCGGCGAATTTTCTCTTACTGACAAACGTCTTTCCCGTATTACCAAATTTATGGCCGAGACTCTTTTTGACGAAAACATTTCCGGTCGCCATGGCAATACTCACCTTGCTTTAGGCAGCGCTTACCACGATTCGTATACCGGCAACCCTGCCAATATGGTCAAATCCGCCTGGACTCGACTCGGTTTCAACGACTCTGCGGTTCACACCGACATCATTTCCACTACCCGCCGCACTGTCACTGCTTATCTTTCCGACGGTACTAAAAAGCTTATTTATCAAGAGGGAGTTTTTGTTGTCTGACCCCCATCTTAAACAATCCCTTAATCTTCCCCTCCCACTTGGCAGCCCATTCTTCAGCCATAATTTTCACAAGGATAAGTTTCCACCCCGGCTGTTTTAAATCTTGCTGGATGGAGGCAATTGTTGCGCTTGACACCTTCAGGTTTTGTTTGATGTTTTCATAACTCCTGCCCTTGGTTAGCCAATATCCCACTCCCAGACGCTTTACGATCGTAACCAATTCTGTTTGAGAAAACAGGCTTAGGCACACCGTCTCTGCCTCCTCGGGATTTTTAACATCCGCTACCAGCTGATGCCACATCCTGTACAGTTGAGCTTCCAAATTCGGATTCAATAGCTGCTTCGATACCTGCATAATCTCACTCTAATTTAATTTATTAAAGTTATCAAGCCCACCGCCACCAGCATCAGGCTCACGGTAACCCAATCCAAAATCTGAAACCTACTCATAATCAAGCACCCTACCCCCGCCAAGCTGATTATCCATCCCCATTTTCTCGCCCTTGTTATCCACGCCCCTAAAAACCACAAAATTACTCCCATAGTCGCCACTGCTCCGATTTCTACCCACCACCTCTCCGGAGGTACTTTCCAGATTAATACTCCCAACCCTATTACCATCACCGCCATCACCACTAGCGTTCCCCTCGGTCTGTTTTGTCTCACTCTCATATATAATTACCCAATGGATATCTATCTTATTCTAGCAGTCGTCGCCCTCGGTTTTGCCATTCTCTATCTGCAGCTTCGTCGGGCCGCAAATACTTCTCCCCAGCCCGATACCACTCTGACCCAGTGGCTTTCCAGTATGCAAAGCTCAATCGAAGCTACCAACAAGACCTTAAATGAAGCTATGCGTGGCACCTCCTCCGATGTGGCCAAGCTTTTGCAGGAAAACACCCGCCAGTTAAATGATCGCCTGGACAACGCTGCCAGAGTCATAGCTTCCGTCCAAAAAAACTTAGGTGAAATGTCTGAAGTAGGCAAAGGCATAAAATCTCTTCAGGACTTTCTCCAAAGCCCAAAACTCCGGGGCAATATTGGCGAGCAGGTTTTAGCGGATATGATTGGTCAGGCTTTTCCCAAAAACGCTTTTCATTTGCAGTACTCCTTTAAGTCCGGGGTTAAAGCCGATGCGGTCCTCAAAACCGACGCCGGTCTTTTATGTATCGATTCCAAATTTCCCATGGCAAACTTCAATCTCATGGTCAAAGGCGAGACGGAAAGCGAAAGAAATCAAGCCAAAAAAGATTTTGCCTCCGATGTCAAAAAACACGTTTCGGATATTTCCAAAAAATACATTCTCCCCCAGGAGGGAACCATGGATTTTGCCCTCATGTATATCCCTTCAGAACCCGTCTACTACGAAGTCGCCAACACTCCGGATCTCATGGACTACGCCCGGTCTATGCGGGTTTATCCTGTCTCTCCGACCACCTTTTATGCGCATTTACAGGTTTTGCTGGTTTCCTTTCAGGGCAAAGAAATGGAAACTAAATCCCGCGAAGTTTTTCGCCTCCTTAGGGCCATCCAAAAAGATTATTCCAAAGTCGAAGATAACCTGGGTATTCTAAATCGCCACCTCACCAACGCCTACAACCAAATGAGCCAGGTTTCCGGCGGCTTCACCACTCTGGGCCAAAAACTCTCCCAAACCAACATGTTAACAGGCGAAGAAAAACCGACCCTACTCGAAAAATAGTATCATTTCTTTTGCACCGTTCCCAAAATTGCATCGACTACGACAAAATCTCCGTTTTTTAAAACCTTGGTCGCATTATTTGTACCCACAATACAAGGTATTCCGAACTCCCTTGAGATAATTGCCGCGTGTGAAGTAATTCCTCCAATATCTGTGACAATAGCAGCTGCTTTAGCCATTGCCATCACATATTTTGGCTGAGTTTTTTCAGCCACCATTATTTGACCCGACTCAAAATTGTCAAGATCCTTAGCCACTTTAATGATTTTAACCACCCCCTCAACATTACCCCTGCAGGCCACCATCCCCTGCACCTGATCACTAAATACCTGTTTAGATATTTTGGCCTTTAATTTTTTAAACTCACCATAATTTTCAAAATAATATGTTTCAAAACGTCCATTAATCGGCCAAGCAGCTCTCAAATAATTATTTCTTCTACTCCCAAAATCAGTAATAGACTTCTTCCTTTCAAGGATAAATATTATCTCGCTAAAGGATAAATTTTGGACAATGTCTTCCACATAGTCTCCCTTCATAGTTTTTTTTAGAAACTTTTGAAATAAATAATCCATATGAATTTGGTAATCGGCAGCCTGATTGTCATAAGTGTTAATAGTTATTAAGGGTGAAAGCTCATTTTGTAACTGGTGATTTAAGCTTATCGCTTGATATTTATTGTTGGCCTCAACTAAATTTTTCATTTGTTCCAAAAAATCTTTTTTGGACCATTCATGCGAACCTCTTTCCCCGGTATTCAACCAGCCGTATTTGTCTGCATGTTCTTTTAACCATTGGCGGATATTAATACCCATACCGGTTAGTTTAAAAGCTGAGTTTTCAAAAGCACTTTTATTGTCATTAAAAAAACCTATTAATTTATTATTGCTTTCATTAAGTACCGTTTTCGCAGACATTGCCGTCACATAATTTGTTACATCCTGCAGATCAGCCTTATATTTTTCTGTCAATATCGATACTTGGTTTGATATCACCCAATCGAATATTACCGATACTGAAGCCATTAATTGTGACAATTCACCTTGAACGGTTCGATAACGTTTATAGTTTAAATCCATATTTTCCAAATGGGCAATTTCTTGCCCAGCTTTATTCAAAATCCTTTTTTGCGACTCTATTAGATCCAAAACTGCTTCTTTGTTATTAAAAAAATATTTATATTTTATTCTTAACTGCTCTTCACCTGACCATTTCAAAAATTCATCACCAATTATCGGTTGTTCATAAGACATTTGGATAGGTTTTGTTCCATAGGCCATTTCCTCAAGAAATATCAGATCTAGATACCAATCAAATTCCCAAGTTCCCCCACCAAACCAATCTCCATTTTCCAATTTAGAAATAAGGTATCCTAAATCCGCCATGATATGGATTATAATACCAACGCATGAGAGTAATTTTCTACGCCGCCATTACCGCAAATGGGATGACTGCCAAAACAGACGGTAACACCGACTGGGTGTCTCCAGAAGATTTCCGATCTTTCTCTACTACCTGTCAAAAAATCGGCTCCATTGTCATGGGCCGACGGACTTTCCAAGAGTATCAAACTCTTCCCCCACAGCAATATCCCCTGCCTGACGGCTTGACCATTGTCCTATCCACAACCCGCCCCGACTTGTCCCTTCCTGGCCGGAATGTACGAGTCGTCGCCGAAGGCCCATCAGGAGCTGTAAAAATCATCACCGCATCTGGATTATCGCAAACCTGCGTAGTTGGGGGGCATACTACCTGGGCCTCATTTGCCAAAGAAGGCTTAGTTGATGAAATTTACCTCGACATTGAGCCATATTTATTCGGCCAGGGCATGCCCTTATTTTTACCTGCCGACTTCGAATACCACCTCAAACTCATAGAAACAAAAAATCTCAATTCTCAGACCCTCCAGCTTCACTACCGAGTTGAAAAATAACCGTCGGGGTATAATTCCATTGTGAATAGAATCCAAGTCATAAAAAGAACAAAGCTATTTTTAGAAATCGCCGAAAAATTCCCCGACTTTCGTTATTTAGGCGATTCGATTCTACGAAAAAAAACAAAACCGGCAACTATTAAAGAAGGTATAAAAATTGGAAAAAGATTAGTTTCAATATTAATTGAGTATCGGAAAACTACCGGAATCGGCAGGGGACTGGCTGCTCCCCAAATTAACATCCCCAAATCTGTATTCGTAACCTATCTTGACAATGAGGTTCAAATCTATATCAATCCGAAAATAATTTCAAAATCGAAAAAACTAAATTATTTCCGTGAATTATGTTTAAGCTGTGGCACAATGTGGGCAGATATTAAAAGACCTGATACAATAAGTATGCAATGGAAGGATAAAACAGGAAAAACACAAATACGGGAATTTTCAGGTTTTGTAGCCAGACTAATTCAGCATGAATACGACCATCTATTGGGCATTTCCAATTTAGACGAAGCAGAAGCCAAAACTATTGAATTTGTTACATCAGACCCTCTCCAAGAAAAACTTCGACCCGCATGATAGGAAACATTAAGAAAGAAATTAGGAGATTGGCGGATCCCAAACGGGCCAAGACTTCTGCCTGGTTTTTCAAGACCGGCCCGGGTCAGTACGGAGAAGGCGATATATTTTTAGGGCTAACCGTCCCCCAATCCCGCGTTCTTGCCCGTAAATACAAAAACCTGCCATTGTCGCAAATCCAAACTCTTCTCAAATCCAAGTTTCACGAAGAACGGCTGATCGCCCTCTTAATTCTTGTTCATCAGTTCGCTAATAACCCGAAGGCAATTTATGACTTTTATTTAAACAACACTAAATATATTAACAACTGGGATCTGGTGGATTTAACCGCCCCCAAAATCGTGGGTGAATTTATCATGGATCACCCCTCAGATATATTATTCAAACTGGTTAAATCGGATAATCTATGGGAACGCCGCATCGCCATTCTTTCCACGTTCGCCTTTATTTATAAAGGCCGTCCTGAACCCACTCTTCAAATATCCAAATTACTGTTGTCTGACAAACACGATCTTATCCACAAAGCCGTCGGCTGGATGCTCCGCGAAGTTGGCAAACGCTGCAGCCAAAAGACCCTGACTGATTTCTTAGACTTGAACTTAAACTTACTCCCCCGCACTACCCTCCGCTATGCCATCGAGCGCCTACCTCCGCCTTTAAGCCAAAAATACCTCATTGGTAGTAAAATCAAACCTGTATGACATCCTCCATCACCCCCCAGATTAAAAATATTCTCCCCGACCTTCTTAATGAGTACTCCGACCTCATACCCGCAGATTCAAAATCCACCGTTTTAAACTACAGCGGGCAAGACGGATTAAAACAGGTCACTCTCAACTCTCTTACAGCTAAAAACGAGTTGGTAATCTTTGAAATTGGAACAATGTCCTCATTTCTGGATTATGATTTCAGCGAAAAGGTCAGAAAAATATTTGTCGATAAGAAAATCAAGGTCAGGGAAATCACCAATCACGACTCACAGGATCCTTGGACCCAAGTGGAAGAATTTGTAAAAAAATTCTGGGATTGCCGGTATATTAATCCGCAAACATTAAAAATAGATATCGAAACCCTGGTATACAACGACACAGTTGCCTTATACAGCTACAAAAACGGCCATATATTCTGTGTCGAAATCCGCAATCCCAACCTCGCCAAAATGCAAAAACAAATGTTTGATTTCGTCTGGTCCCAAGCCAAAAAACTCAAAATTGGCCCGGGAGGGTCTACTAGTTTATGAGAAAAACCGCCTTAGTCACCGGGGCCAGTCGGGGTATAGGTGCAGCCATAACCGGAAAACTTATCCGGGAAGGATACTCAGTTGTGGGTATTCACAAAGGATCTACTCACCCCCGATCTCTTCCCAATTTGGAAATGCACGTCGTAGACCTAAGTAAAAATACCCAAATCAAGAGATTTTTAGAAACTGTAAAAACTCGACACTTCGATGCCATAATTCACAACGCCGGAATCATTAAATTCGAACCTCCAGAAGGAATAGATATTGATATCTGGTACGAAACTCTTGCTACCAATCTCACCCCTGCCGTTTTATTAACCGAAGGCCTACTGTCAAACATAAACAAGGGTGGATCAATCGTGAATATTAGTAGCACAGACAGTTTTGTCGGGTCTTTTAGTAGTTTAGCGTACTCGGCAACTAAGGCAGCCCTCAACAACCTCACCAAAAGCCTGGCCGTAAAACTTGGTAAAAGAAATATCAGGGTCAACGCCATCGCCCCGGGCTGGGTCGACACCGGTGGAGGAATGCTCTTACCCTCCTCTCGACAGGCAGCAGAACTAACCCCCCTAGGTCGATTAGCAAAACCAGAAGAGATAGCTGAAGTTGTTTATTTCCTCATCTCTTCCCAAGCCAGTTTTATAACTGGTGCCACAATCGTGGTCGATGGCGGTTATAGTTGCGTTGATTATGTAATGAAAAAAGAAGCTGAAGAAGTTTCACCGATTTAAATTATGCAGTACCGTACTCTTGGCAAAACCAGTCTCAAAGTTTCCGAAGTGGGCATTGGCACTTGGCAACTGGCAGACGACCCCGACTGCTGGGTGGGGACCGATCTTTCTGAAAGCCTCAAATCACTGTATAAATTTGTTGAACTCGGCGGCAATTTTGTCGACACCGCTTGGGGCTATGGCTATTCGGAATCCGACGGCCGTCATCGCTCGGAAGAGTTAATCGGTAAATTTCTCCTGGAGTCCAATAAAAGGGACCAACTAATTATTGCTTCCAAAGTGCCTCCCAAAAATTGGACCTGGCCGGCCTTCAGAGGTGTTCCTATCTCCGAAATCTTTCCTCCCGAATGGATTACTAAATGTGTTGACGACTCCCTCGCCAGTCTTGGGCTGGAGACAATTGATCTTATGCAGTTTCACGTCTGGCAGGATGACTTTGCTGATAACGATGACTGGAAAACCACCATTCAGAAAATTACCCAAGCCGGAAAAGTCAAATATTGGGGTATATCCGTTAATGATTACCAACCTTCTAATTGCCTTAAAACCCTTGATACTGGCTTAATTTCTACTATTCAATTCATCTTTAACATCTTTCACTAAAAACCCACCGAAAAACTCTTGCCCTATGCCGCCAAAAATAACATCGGTTTAATTGCTCGTGTGCCTTTGGATGAAGGTGGTCTAACCGGCAAGTTTACGACCAGTACCCAATTTTCTGATGGCGACTTCCGCCGGCAATACTTCAACCCGGATCACTTAGCCCAACTAGTTTCTCGCACCAATGCCCTGAAAAAATTGCTCGGCAACGAAGCCCAAGACTTAGTCGAGCTTTCCCTGCGTTACCTCCTCTCCTGGGACGCTGTTTCCACCGTTATTCCCGGTATGCGTAAAGTTTCATACGTTAAATCAAACACCTCTGTTTCCGACGGCCGCAAACTATCAGCAAAACTTTTGGCCGAGCTTAAAAATCACGCCTGGGAGCGTAACTTCTACTCTGGCCTTGACCCCGCACTTAAAGATTATAATTTCGTGGAGCTTTAATCTTCTCGACATCTTCCACACTAATCCACCCAGCCATTATCCCGAACCCCTTTTTGTTTATCCCAAACGGCTCTATAGCCGTCGTACTCGAGTTTGCAACCAAACGAGAGTTAACGGATATATAACCAGCGCTGTTTACGGCTGCAAACCGGAATACGTTGGGTATATCCTTTCCGGATTTTCCAACTTCCGCGCCATACTTATCCAATAAAGCCCGCACTTTTTCAGGATTTAGGCTCTCAAATTGTTCGACGCCTTTTACTCTCGCCATTCCACATATTGCTTCCCCGGCATTTTTAAAGTAAACCGTATCTCCCGCCCGGATTTTTCCCCACGGAGCAGATTTGTTTATGTACCACCTTGACTCGATCGTTTTCTCCCCGGAGAGAATTTTCGCTGTCATTCCCCAGCTTTTCCTCATTATCGCCACATAGTCCATAAAATCAGAGCGCAACCTCCATAGTAACACTTTCTCATCCGATATTGCAGCCTTTTCTTTTTCCGGGAAGTAACCTCTAATTAATTAAATGGCTTTTTCGGGAGAAACCGATCATTTCATTCCCTTCCGGGTTATCAGGCAGAAAAACCACACCTGGCAGGAAACCCTCCGCAAGTGGCAACAGCGCCAAAACGGTCGCAGGAAACGAGCAGATATTCCCATCGGAGTTATTATCAATAATGGCCATCATGTCCCCACGACTAGCCCGGAAAATCTCTCCCGCCTTCGCCAAATAATCAAGCGAAACGGTCGATAGTTTTTCTCAACACTGTCGTCACAAACACACTCCGGTGATACTTGACCATTCCGTGCTCCCTAATGGCCTCCACATGATGGCTGGTTCCATACCCCATATTTATTTTCCAGCCGTATTGCGGATGCTCTTTATGAAGTTGCAGCATCAGCCTGTCCCGTGTCACTTTGGCCACGATAGAGGCTGCCATCACGCACTTTCTCGTCCTGTCCGCTCCGATCACGCACTTAACTCGACTGTTTTTAATTCTCCCCAACTTCAAATTACCATCAACTATATATTTTTTCGCTTCAATTTTTTTAATCAATCTCCTAAATATTTCTTTGTTCGCCCACCCTATTCCCTGGTTATTTATCTGCCTCGCCGAGATTATTTCCACCGCCACCTCCGCCCCGGAATTAATAATTTCTTTATACGCCCTTTCCCTCTGTAATTTATTTAATTTTTTCGAATCTTTGAGATTTGAGATTTTGATTTTGGGATTTAGAGCAACGGCGGCTGCGACAAGCGGACCTGCCAGCGG
>MEXE01000023.1 GCA_001775555.1 Candidatus Amesbacteria bacterium RBG_19FT_COMBO_48_16
ATTGAAAAACTGCAACAGAACTTGCGAATTTCCGGTTACAGTCCCAAAACAATTAAAGCATATACTTTATGCGTCAGAAAAATCTACAACCATTTCAAAAAACCGCTTAATACCATATCCTCAGATGAATTCAAGCAATATCTTGATGGTTTAATAAGAAAGAGAAATTCTCCCTATACCGTAAACCAATATCATGCTGCATATAAATTTGTCGTAACAAAAATATATCAAAGGTCGCTTTCTTTTCCTTTTCCCTACGCCAAAAGACACATGAAACTCCCGGTTGTTCTGTCGCGAAAAGATATAATTGAGATTATAAATAAAATTACTAATACTAAGCACAAACTCCTCATTTCATTATCATATGGAGCGGGTTTGAGAGTAAGCGAAGGGGTTAACTTAAAAGTACAAGATATTGATCTTGACGAACTTACTATCCACTTAAAACAAGCAAAAGGGAAAAAAGACAGAATCACAGTTATTCCAGCTAAACTAAAAACCAGCTTACAAAATCTAATGGCAGGAAAAATGAGAGGCGATTATCTTTTTGAAAGCGAAAGAGGTGGGAAATTAACAGAAAGATCTGCTCAAAAAGTATTTTCAAATGCTTTAAAAAAAGCATCTATCTCAAAACCTGCGACCTTCCATTCACTCCGGCATAGTTTTGCATCTCATTTGCTGGAAAACGGTGTTGATGTTCGTTATGTACAAGAACTGCTAGGACACACAAATATCAGAACAACCCAAGTATATACGCAGGTAACGAATCCAAAAATTAAAAACATTAAAAGTCCGCTATGATCCTATTTGCGGCGGGATTTGTGAATTTCGGAGAGAAGGTCTGTTTTAATTTTAGCGGCATGGGATTTGATTTCCTCCTCTATATCCACCGAAACTTTGGACCGGACAAATTCCAGTATTTGGGTATCGTGGGGAGCGGCAATAACGCGGGAGATGAAATCGGCGTGATGTGATTTAGGCAGATGATTGAGAATAATGTTTAAGATGTGGTGGTGAAGGTGGGAATCGATAAGTCCGACTAACTCTTCCCGCTCAACGGGGTCGAGGTCATAGGAATCCAGAACAGCGGTAATGTCTTCCCGGATGACTAGATGATCGTAAAAGATTTTTGACATAAAAAATCTTATATATCTGTCCCGCTGTGCGGGAAGTATATTCCTCCGGTGCTATGGCACCTCCGGAATTGGCTATAAAAAACCGTCATGATAGCGGGAGGCCTTTTTCTAAATTGTACTCCAGGGGGCCTAAGGGAACCTGGTTGTCCGGATCGTCGACAAAAAATAATATCACCGGACCTTTTTGGGACCCGTCCTGACGCTCGAGGTACGCCATGACTTCGGGTGAGCCGCCGAAGTGCTTGCCGGTCCAGGCTGACGGTCCCGAATCGGCAATGGCGGCGATAATGGTCTTGCCGTTTTCGGGATTGACCATAACAACTTTGCGGTATTTGTACCAGTCCCGAAGATAAGACAGGCGGGTGGTCCAATCCGGAAGGTACAACGTCTGGACAGCTACATAATATTTTTCAGTCCGGATAAGCTGGGGGGTGAGTTCTGCAAGACTTGGGGCAAAGTATCCCCAGGCTCCCCTACCAGGAGTTATTCCAGCCTGGATAAAATCCTCGTGGGCAGAAGCCGTGTCTCCCGGGTAACGCGGCAGGTGCTGTTCGGCCCCGATCAGCCCGTAACTACGATTCAAACGATTACCTTCCAGATCTGCCCCGGCATGGAGACCGAAATGAGAGTGGAGAATGGCGCTTATTTGGGATTCCTGGGAGGGAGTGAGCGGGATAACTTCGGAAGGCAGAGCTGATTTCAGACTTTCTGCCAGAGATTGATGGAGATCCAACGGCGAGACAAACAAGGTCTGAGACGATGGCGGCAAGGAAGCTGAAGCCGGCAGAGGCTGGCCGGGAGTGAGGAGCAAAACCCCGGCTGTGGCTCCGGCCGTCAGGAGCCGGGTGGCATGGTCACGTAAATTGCCGGGGGGGATGCCAACGGCATGCAATTGAGCTACCGCACCGGGATGACTGGCAGTGAGAAGTTTTTCCGAATGGAGATGTTTCAGCTTGATTCGTGAACGAAGCCACTGGGCATCCAGTTTGGGTTTGGGGGCAGGACGAGGCATTTAAAAATTTCTAATTGACCTAATTAACCTAATTGACCTAAAAAGTTTATAGCATTGCGGATGCGGGTGAGAGATTCTGATTGTCCCAGAACCAGCATGGTTTCGGTTAAGGGAGGTGTGGCACGGGAACCACAGACGGCAACGCGCAGAGACATGAAGAAGTCGCCTACTTTCCAGCCATGTGATTTTATCCCGGCCATTAAACCGGTTTCTATAGCTTCTTTGGTCCAGGGACTTGATGACAGGTGCTCGGTGGCCAGGGTTAAGTGCTCGATTGCCAGATCGGGTTGGTCAAACAAGTTTTTGTCTAAATCTGGAGGGGAAAAAAACAAACCGGTAAGGGACGGAAAATCGGAAAGTTTAACCAACCGATCCTTGATAAGAGGAGTTATTTGAGCAAGTTTTGTGTCCGTAACATCCTGTTTCACAAATGGTTTCACGAGTTGAATAAGTTGTGTATCCGTTTTTTGCCTGATGTAGTAACCGTTGAGCCAATTTAGTTTGGTGTCGCTAAACAACGGGTTGGCTTTCTGAAAGCCGGAAGGATCGAATTTACGGACAAATTCCTCTAAAGTGAACAATTCCTGATTGTCCTTGGGAGCCCAACCTAAAAGAATGACAAAGTTTAAAAGAGCTTCCGGAAGATACCCTAGCTCAAGAAACGCTTCACAAAAAACAGAGTCCCGTCTTTTTGATAATTTTCCCCCTTTTGAAGAGAGAATATCAGTCAAATGGCCTATTTCAGGCCGCCTGTTTCCAAGATAATCAAGAACGAGAAGATGAATGGGAGTGCTGGGCATCCAGTCGTGACCGCGTAAGATGTGAGAAATTTGCATCAGCAGGTCATCGGTCATGGCTGCCAAATGATATGTGGGGAAACCGTCACTTTTGAGTAAGGTGGCTTCATAAACCGTGTTTGTATCCCAAGAAACCACTTTGTCCAGAACGAAATCGTGATACGAAATTTGTTGATTGTCCGGAACCCGCAGTTTGACCGCTCCCGATGTAAGACCCCTGTCGCGGCACGGGTCGCGAAGTATAGTGGAGTACCCTGCCTGCTTGACGTTTTTGGCAGGACACCGGCAATAGAAAGCGTGGCCGTCGGAGACTAATTTTTCGGCTGTTTGTTGATAAATACCAGCTTTTTTTCGCTCCGACTGGATGTACAGCTCGTCCCAGTTCAAGCCAAAGGTAGTGAGGTTATTTTTGATATCAGTGATGCCCTGCGGATCGTAACGTTTCTGATCCGTATCTTCGATACGCAGGATAAATTGCCCGGAATTGTGTTTGGCCAGAGCATAAGCGTAGACGGCGGTACGGAGGTTGCCAATATGCATTTGACCTGTGGGAGATGGGGCAAAGCGGGTACGAATCAAAGCCATAAAATGATACAATCCATTTTATACCCATCTAAAGGTAGTTTGTATGCGTCTTAGCGCATTTCGATGGGTATATATCCATCATACTCTCGCAAACTCGAGTATGATGACTATAGCATGGCTACTTTGACCGAGGTGAGTGTGATTTCCCGGAAAGCAGTAAAGTACGGGGCTTACGGGGCGGTAATAATCATTCTCATCCCGGTCGTAGTGCGGCTGGGTAAAAGAATATATCTGGCCTTAAATCCTCCTCCCCCGCCTCCGCCGACAGTCCTGTACGGAAAACTGCCTAAGCTGGTGTTTCCCCCGACGGATGCGGCTGCTACACCGGAATATAAACTGGAAACTATTGAGGGAGGGCTGCCCAAATTGCCGGAGGCGGGGCGGGTGTACGTAGTGGGAATAAATAAATCAAGACTATTGGAGCTGGACAGAATAAAAGAGAAGGTGCGATTATTGGGATTTGTAAATAATCCGGAACAACTGGATGAAAGCACTTACCGGTTTTTTCACCCGACAATTGCCGCGCAAGTGACAGTAAATATCATCTCCCGGGGGTTTGCCTATAAGTATGACTGGACCGCGGAAATGGCCGTTTATTCAACCCGGGCTGTACCTGTCGGCAATACGGCCATAACTGAGGGGAATAGTTATTTCGAAAAGTTGGGGCTTCTGACGGATGATCTGGCGGCGGGATCAGGTAAATCCGTCTATTTGGTAGCTACCAACTCGGCGATGGTGCCAACAGATAACCTGTATGAAGCAAATTTTGTGCGGGTAGACTTGTTCCGGGCTAACCGAGATGACTTAAAGATAGTGACCGCGGGCGGGGATACATCCCCGGTAAACGTGATTATTTCCAGTCTGACCAGCAACAAAAGAGTAGTCCAGGCTAATTATCAGTACTCGCAAGTATTGGAAGACAGTTTTGCCACCTATCCTCTGAAAAACTCGGAGGCGGCGTGGCAGGAATTGATCGCCGGGGGCGGCTACGTGGCCAAAAGGACTACTCCCCAGGTCACCATCCGCAAAGTATATATGGGTTATTATGAGTCAAATGACCCGCAGCAGTTTATGCAGCCGGTAATCGTGTTTGAAGGTGACTACGGATTTCTGGCATATGTGCCGGCAGTGACGGGGGAGTATATACAATAACTCCTCCCTAACCCCCCTCTTAATCTAAGAGGAGGGGACGTTATACTAGTTCCATTGTAGATAACTCACCCCTCACCCCTCTCTTAAGCTAAGAGAGGGGAATGCCTTCTTCAATCCCAAATGAAATTGGAATAGACCCAGTCGATAAGTTTTTTGGTGTCGGAGAAGCGATCGGTGCTGCCTAAAACCGAAATTATCACGGGATGATTTTCGCGGTTTACCAGTGTTACCAGCGCTTGTCCGGCCAGATCAGTATATCCGGTCTTGGCCCCCAGTACACCTTCTACTTGGCCTAAAAGCTGATTGGTATTGGCAAGGACATGGACGGCTGAGACGTCGCTTGTGGCAAGCACGACATTTTCTGCTGAAACAATCCGGGCCAATAAAGGCTTGTGCATAAACTCATCGGCTAAACGGGCCAGATCCGCGGCTGACGAGTAATGACCCTCTTCATCCAACCCAGTGGGGTTTTGGAATTGGGTGTGGAGTAAATTAAGCTGTTTGGCCCGGGCATTCATGGCGGCGACAAAAGTGTCCCGGCCTCCTGGATATTCTTCGGCTAATATTTCACCTGCATCGTTGGCAGACTGGACCAGCAGGGCATATAAAAGGCGTTCTACCGAAATCCTTTCACCTGCGACAAGGTGAATATCCTGTCCGTCCGGATAGGGGCGGGTGACTGTCATAATCTGATCCAGAGGATAGGCCGAGAGGGCAACCAGAGCGGTCATCATCTTGGTAGTCGAGGCGGGATACACCTGGGCATCGGCATTAATAGCCAAAAGGGGCAGGCGGCTGACGGTATCCCAGACAAAGACATGGCGGGCGGAAATTTCCGGCGGGGGCTGGTTTTGGGATTGGGGATTTTTCAGACCGGGTAACTCCGGGATAGGCAAAGACGCGGGAGAAAACCAGCGCCAGGCTAAACTGGTCACCAGAATGACTAAGAAAAGAGACAGGGCCAGCCGGTCAACGGCTACAGAAGTAATCTTGCGAATCATTTTTCTGAAGAAAATTCTCCTACTTGAGGGTGCTCAATATTATTAAAATCCTCATATTTCATAATTATTGACCTGGTATGCAAGCCTGCATTGAATGCGATTTCGTCATTTTGGGAAAGAGATTTATCCTGATAGGTTTTTAATCCAAGAACAGAGCCAAATGGCGGAATGCAACCTGTTTCTAAACCTGTTAATTGGTTTACTTCCGCAGCTGTGGCCATACGCAAATCCTTGACTTGTAAAAATTGTTTAAGCAACTTTGTATCAGCCTTGAGAGAAGCGGAGATGACTACCAAAATCGGCGATTTATCAGCAAACATCACCAGGGCTTTGGCTCCCTGCTGAATTTGGGTACCACGAATCCGAGCCGAATCAGCTGAAGTAAAAACCGGATCATGATCCAGGCTTTTATAGTGAACTCCTGCCGCATCCAGCTTTGATTTAATCCGAGAAAAAACTTCTTCGCCATGAACAGTGGCGGAGACATCGTTACCTGATGCTTTCTTGAGTGTGGACAACCGGACGTCGACGCGCTCCATGTCACGGGGGAAAAGGGAAGCTTCACGAATGTTAGATAAACCTAAAATGTGCATGGTAATGCGCTCGGCGCCGAAAGCAAAACCTCCCAAGGGGGGCATGCCGTATTTGAAAGCCTGCAAATAAAGCTGGATATTGTCCGGGTTGACACCCCATTTTTTGGCGTGCTCGACCAGGGTCTGGTAATCGTGGATGCGGCGACCACCGGTCATCCACTCCACTCCCCTGCCAATCAGATCGAAACCCTGGTTGTATTCCGGGTCTTCGTCGTCCGGGTACGTGTAAAAGGGGCGGTATTTGGTGGGATAGTGGGAAATGAAAACCAAGTCAGAGTGTTGAGTTTCCTTGGCCCAGAGGCAAATCTCGCGCTCATCTTCAGGGGCGGGATCTTTTTCCCGGCGGCAATCGCGACCGGTGCGCTGGTAAATTATCTCTTGGGCCTCCCGAAGCTTGAGGGTAGGGATTTTTTGGGGAACTTCCGGGATAACGGCTGCAAAAAGTTCAAGTTCTTTGGTGCAGTTTTTGGTCACTTCGTCCAGAATAAATTTGATGGTGTATTCAGCCATATCCCGAACTTCAAGCCAGGAGTCTATAAAGCCCATTTCCGCATCCAGGCTTACGACCTCGGTTAAATGGCGGGTGGTAACCGACGGTTCGGCGCGGAAGACTTTGTTGACGGAAAAGACTCTTTCAAAGGCGCTGACCAAAAGAGATTTATAGAGCTGAGGACTTTGAGCTAAATAGGCTTTATGACCAAAATATTTAACTTCAAAAATATCGGCGCCGCCTTCCGGGGCCGAGGAAATAATTGAGGGAGCTTGGAACTCGAGAAAGTCTTTGGCTTTGAGCGCCCGGCGGAAACTGTCGATGACCACTTCCTGAATTCTGAAAATGGCCTGAACTTTGGGGTGACGTAAAACCAAAGAGCGGTAATCGAGGAGAGTAGGCAACTCGAGATTTAATCCTTCGGCCCCCATGTCAAAGGGCAGTTCTGCGGCTTTGGAGATCAGCTCGACTTTGGCGGCTTCGACTTCGACGGTGCCGGTTGCTAGCTTGGGATTGATTAATTTTTCCGGGCGGGCTTTGACCGGGCCCGTAACATAGATGACGTCCTCGGAATGGAGTCCTTCGACCAGCTCGGGGCGGGCGACTATCTGGACTAAACCAGTGCGGTCACGCAGATCGATAAAAACAATCTGGCCGTGATCGCGGCGTGTGTCCACCCAGCCCTTAAGCAGGATTGTCTCCCCTATTTTGGAAACGGTTTCACTGGTAAGAGTGCGGTCCATTTTTTTACTCACCCCCGGAATGGTTTAACTAACATTCTAATTCTAACTTATTATTAAGATTATTTAATTAGGATTAAAAAAAGACCCTGTTTTTTCCGGACTCCGATGTAACATTGGAGGGTGCCATCCGGATTTGGGTCTTAATTGCCGCTGTTACGGGCGGGTCCGGTCCGGTTACTACCCCGGACAGCTCATTGGTTGTCAGCCAATGGATTACGCTTTTAAAGTTGAAGGGATATTACAACTAATTAACAGTTATAGCAACTCCTGGAATTTATCAGGAGTCAGCTCCAGCGATTTGAGAATTTGTTTCATGGTGCCAGGTTTGATTGTAGATCCAGAATGGTAACTGATAACCAATATACGACTGTCCCTGAAATGCTGCCAAACATCATGGCTTCCACGACCATGACGTTTGAAAACAAAACCTAACTTTCTGGCCACCTTTTCTACTTGCCGGGCAGTTACCCGAGGCTGGCGTGTCATGAAGTCAGACCAAGCTGCAAGGGATTAGGGATTTCGAGAGAAAATTTTCTGCCAGCTTTGGCTAAGGATTGGGATTTTCCCAGTAACCCAAGAGAGATCCGAAGAACATCTTCCACATTCAAAACTGCATCCAAGTAAGTTTTTCCTTCGGCGTATACCCCCGACAAATCTGGGCATACTGCCAGATATGATCCGTCTGGTTGCTGGGTTATCTCGACTTTATATTTGTCCAAAACAGTCTGCTTTGCCATGCCCACAGTATATGCTTGACAAAATCAAAGTCAAGATTATATAATTTTTTAGGCTGTATGAAGCTGTCTATTATTACCACCCGCGAAGCGGTCCTGAATAAGGACTGCTTCTCCATGCTTCCCATGGGCGGCGGGGGAGGGTAAGAGAAAAAAGTTAAGTAAAAACTTTCAAACCCTCCCGAAAAAAGCGGGAGGTTTTTTTAAGGCTTATGTGTAAGGATCAAAAACAATATTTACCGGGAATAAATAGAAATTCCGGGGTTTGGTATCATGGGAGCTGGCGACCGCTTGAAATTTCTTTCCGACCTGACGAGTGTGAAATCGTGGAAGTAAGATGGGAAGTTAATGAGTGGAACCCTCAACAGGCTGCAGCTTTTGCGGTGGGCTTATTAAGACATGAGGATTTACCTCCCCGAAGAGTACGTAAGGAGGAACTAATTGACTAAATTGGATTTACCACAAGCCCAAGGGCAATTATTAGCGGCGGTTTATTCCGGAGGGGAGGAAGCGCTGTGGCGGATAGCCAGAAAAGGCGGGCCGACGGGAGAACTCGCTTTACTGGCTCTGGAACTTCTGACCGCCCCTGACTCTGACTTGTCCCCAATTGAAGCGGTGAATTTAATTGTTAGTGATAAAATATCATGATAGGGGTTTGAATTATGAGGCCTGATATGACTGAGGGGGATTACCAAGCTGCTAAAGCGATAGTTGAGGCGAGGCGGTCAGGATCGGTTGTGGATCTAATCGCGGCGTTGACTAGATTTTTGACCCCGGGATGGAGACCGCAGAAGGCAAAGACCAGGGAGTGGAAAGAAGAAATGAAGAGAATTGGCAGAAAAAAACCTAAGATTTGAGGGATTTTTGGATCTGGCGGCGGGCAGTGGTAGTGACAGCGAAATTCAGCCAGTCGGAGCTGGGATTTTTGCGTTTACGATTGATAACCAAATCGACTACGTCACCATTTTTGAGCTGATAGTCCAAAGAGACTAACTTGCCGTTGACTTTGGCGCCGGTAACCTGGGGACCCAGATCGGTATGGACGGCGTAAGCATAGTCAATTGGAGTGGCACCTTTGGGTAAATCATAGACGTCACCTTTGGGGGAAAAGACCAGATTACGATGCTGAAGAGCGTCAAATTTGAGAGCCGTCAGATATTCCTGGTCGGAAGTGAGCTCTTTTTGCCAAGCGGCCAGTTGTTTGACCCAAGCCAGTTTATTTTGAGGAGCGAAAGAGACACCCTGCTCTAATTTATCCCCTGATACACCTTGGGCCTTTACCTCTGAATATTGCCAGTGGGCGGCGATACCCATTTCGGCCTGGCGGTGCATGGCGCGGGTTCTGATCTGCAGTTCGACAATCCTACCCTCCGGCCCGAAAACTTTGGTGTGGAGAGACTGGTAACCGTTGGGCTTGGGGTTGGCGATAAAGTCGGAAACTCCCAGATATGGAACCGGGTGATATTTGCCATGGATCAGACCCAAGGCGGCATAACACTCTTCGACCATATCCACAATCACCCGGGCGGCAATCAGATCGTAGACTTTGGCCAAATCGCCCGCGTTTTCCGGCCGCTTGAGCTTGGTGAAGAGACTGTAAAGATGTTTGTGGCGGGTGTTGACAACGGCTGAGGGAATCTGGGGCTTAAAAAGCGCTAAAAGCTCCCGCTTGAATTTGGCGATATATTTTTCCCCCTGGGCAAACAACTCTTTGGTTTGGGCCAGTAAATCCTGATACTTCTGCGGGTAGACATAAGGAAAAGCCAGGTCTTCCAACTGACCTTTGACTTCTCCCATGCCCAGACGCTCCGCCAGGGGGGCGTAAATTTCCAGAGTCTCGCGGGCGTTTTCGACTTGTTTTTCGGCTGGCAAAAACTGCAGGGTTTGCAGGTTGTGAAGACGGTCGGCCAGCTTGACTAAAATCACCCGTAAATCCCGGGCCATTACCAGAAGCATTTTTCGTAAATTCTCCACAAACTCTTTTTCGGTGCTGCCGGTTAAGCGGATGTCGGTGATTTTGGTGACGCCGTCAACAATTCGGGTCACCGTCGGGCCAAATTGGGTGAGCAAGTCTTCTTTGGCAGCACCGCCGTCTTCGACCGTGTCATGCAAAAGGCCGGCAACAATGGTCTGGGTATCCAGGTTCCAGAGAGCTAAAGTAATGGCCACCTGTGTGGGATGGAGAATGTAAGATTGCCCGGAAAGCCGCTTTTGGCCGTGATGGGCCAGATCCGCAAATTCCCAAGCCCGGACGATCAGATCCCGGTCGATGGGGCGGGGGGTAAGAGAAAGAGAGTCGAGTAAATCTGTTAGTAGAGGGTTCATATAACTCACCCCTCGCCCCTCTCTTAATTTAAGAGAGGGGAATGGTTGGGGAAGATACCGGGATTATATCCTGGACGACGAGTTGGATGTGAGATTGCCTGTTGAAAGTGTCGAGCGAGATGCGGTAAACGAGGTTTACCGGGTTATTAATTATTAGTTCATCGTTCATCGCAGATGGGGCGTTAAAATAAATGGCGTCGAGGCCATCGACTTTGAATTTGAGGTGCTGATTATCACGACCGACGTAGCGGATATTGGTGATTTGAATATTTGAAGTAGAAAAAACAGGTTGGGGATTTCCCAGACCGTATGGCTCAAAATCGAGGAGTCTAAGATACAAGTCTAAATTTATGGCGGAGAGGGGGACCTCCACATCAATGCGGCGGGATTTGACGAATAAATCAGGATCGATTTCGGGGTGCGAGAGGGCGGAGATGACCTGTTCCAAATGGGCGTTGGAAAAAGAGAAACCTGCGGCCATGGCATGACCGCCGACACTGGTCAGAAGATCACCCGCAGTACGGATGTGATCGGTAATATTGAAACCGGCAACGGAGCGGGCGGAGGCTTTGCTTTCGGCCTCCCCAATGCTAACCGCGATGGCCGGACGATGATATTTTTCCACCAGGCGAGCGGCAATCAGGCCGATAATTCCCTGGTCATAGGAAGTATCGGCGACAATAATCAGGGAGGGAAGATTGTTTTCGTCTACCAGAGTCTGGGCGTGAGTGAAAGCGGAGACGGTCAGATCCTGGCGGGAGCGGTTAGTGTCGTTTAGAGCGACAGCTAATTTTGCCGCCCGGTCGGGATCGGTGGTACACAGCAGGCGGAGGCTGTCTAAAGCGTGTTCGAGACGGCCCATGGCATTTAAGCGGGGACCGATGATGAAACCGACGTGGTAAGAGTTTATCGTTGCTCGTTGATCGTTGGCCGCAGTTAAGCCGGATTCTCTGAAAAGCGCCAGAAGGCCGGGGCGGCGGGTTTGGTTTAACTCGATCAGGCCGAATTTGGCCAGACTGCGATTTAACCCCATAAGCGGAACAATATCGCAGATAGTCGCCAGGGAGACTAAAGACAGTTGATCGTTGTTCGTTGGTCGTTGATCGGAGTTTTGAAATTCCCGGGAAAAAAACCAAGAGAGTCCAGTAGCTGTAGTAGCGGTCGAGTGAAGTAAGACGTTGGCTTTGGGGAGAGTGTCTACCGGTTCATGATGGTCTATAACAATGACGTCACAGCCGCGGGAGCGGCAATATTCAATCTGCTCGTGGGCGACGATGCCGTTGTCCACAGTGATGATCAATTTGGCACCTTGAGACAAACAGTGATCAATCCCCTTTTGAGTCAGTCCATAACCTTCGTCTTTGCGGTGAGGAATATGGGGAAAAACGTGGGGAGAATGCGCATGGAGGGTTTCCCAGATAACGGCTGTGGCGCAAATGCCATCCACGTCGTAGTCGCCGTAAACGGCAATAGGGTGATTTTGCTGAATGTGGGAGCGGATGAGGCGAACGGCTGAGGTTACCCGGGAAGCTGACAGACCGGATGACTTGAGACTTAAATCTTTCGGGTGGGGGGGGTGAAAGAATCCTTCGACAGCTTCGGGGCTGGTCAGACCGCGGTTTTTGAGAAGTAGGCCGATAATTTTATCTGTTTGCATGCTACAATTTTAACAGCACTCTTTAATAACTCCCTCTTGCATCTCCCTGTTAATTCGAGCCTGCGGCTCGCGTCTTACGCCGTAAGAGGGAGAAAGCTAAGTTATGAAATTAAGATTATCAGTTCCCGACCAAGTACAGGAAATATTAAACAAGTTTGAAAAAAACGGGCTCCAAATATTTATTGTGGGAGGAGTGGTCAGAGACATCCTTCTGGACCGGCCGCTGGTAGATTGGGATTTTACAACCGACGCGGTACCGGAGGAAATATTGAAACTGTTTCCCGACGGGTATTACGACAATAAATACGGGACGGTGGGGGTCCCGGGGGATGACGGACAGAGACCCTTTGAAATCACCACTTTCAGAACCGAGGGGGGATATTCCGACAGCCGGCATCCGGACGAAGTAAAGTGGGGAAAAACACTGGAAGAGGACCTGCAAAGGCGGGATTTCACCATTAACGCCATGGCCCTTCGACGCGCTTCGCTTGCTCAGGGTAAACCTGCATTTGAATTGATTGATCTGTACGGAGGGAAGATGGATCTGAAAGACAGACTAATAAGAGCGGTGGGTGATCCGAACTTAAGATTTGGGGAGGATGCGCTACGAATGATGCGGGCGGTAAGAATAGGAACGCAGCTGAAATTCAATATAGAAGACGGGACCTTTGGGGCAATAAAAGCTAATGCAGACAAGATAAAGCAAATATCGGCGGAGAGAGTAAGAGATGAACTATTGAAAATCATGGCCAGCGATTTCCCGGCTGACGGATATCTATTACTGCGGAACACGGGTTTGGGAGAATATGTACTACCGGAAATGGAGGCAGCTTTCGGGGTGGAACAAAAGAGCCCGGGAAGGCACCACATTTATGACGTGGGGACGCACAGCGTGGAGGCGCTGAGGCATTGTCCCAGCACTGACCCAGTGACCCGATTGGCAACTCTGATCCACGATGTGGGGAAAGTAAAAACTCAAAGAAAATACCCTGACGGGAGAATCACTTTTTATAACCACGAAATGGAAGGGGCAAAAATTTCCGAAAAAATAGCGTGCCGCTTACGATTTTCCAATGAGCAGAAAGAAAAATTCATGATATTGGTGCGGTGGCACCAATTTACTGTTGACGAGCGGCAGACGGACAGCGCGGTGCGGAGGTTTATCAAAAATGTGGGGCTGGAAAACGTCATGGAAATGCTGGCTTTGCGAACCGGTGACCGGCTGGGAGGGGGAGCCCGGGAAACCAGC
>MEXE01000024.1 GCA_001775555.1 Candidatus Amesbacteria bacterium RBG_19FT_COMBO_48_16
TTGGGAAAATGGGAAGATGGACGACCAGTCGGGCAAGAGAATGATTCAGGTGACAAGACAGTACTTTTAAACAGCAGCCAGATGACGGGAGGAACCAAGAATATTACCATCCCAGGTAACGATCATGGAGAAATATTGTCTAAATCTGCCGGACAACAGCAAATATTACAGCTGTTGGGGCTGGAACAACCAGGCTATGATGTAATACCGGTTAAGTGGGTGAAAACAGTGATAGTGACTGTGGCATCGCCGGTAGATTTCTCAGTCACAGACCCAGCCGGTGTCAGGTATGATCCGAGAGATGGATTAGTGATCGTAGATGAAGCACCTGACGGTAATTATCAAGTGGAGCTGACAGCTATTGATCCTGGCAAGTACACGGTACATTTTGGACGTGTGGGAGATAACGACTGGGCGTGGGAAACTGCCGAGGGAAGATTTGAGGAACCCGGACAAAAGAAAGACTGGTTATTTGACGTTGATTTTTCCCAGACCAGCCTGGGAGCAAAACCATTGGACTCAGCTTTGGCCAGAGTGAATACGCTAGTTAAGGAAATCAAGATCAGTCAATTAGGTAAACTTAAAAAAACGGCTTTACTAGCTGATTTATTAACTATAGAGTTGTTTACTAAGAACTTAAAAGGTAGGGGCGTTAAAATAACCGAGGTTAAGACGGTTTTTATGCTAATCGACGTCAGTGTTAACCGGATGAAAAGCGGTTGGTTAGGTAAGGGGATCAGGGAAGAGCTGAAAGAACTCATCATCACCCAATTACGATTGACGAAGGCTGATATTGAGCAGGAGTTGAGCGATAGAGGTTTATGGTAGAGGTGATACAACAATCATATTTTTTTTGACTTCGGGAATGGGAATGTGATAACCGGTATGATAGTCCCGGAGGGCGGTGTATAAAGTATCCTGGGGATATCGATAAAGCAAACCCCTCTTTGTTCCAGGGTCGTTAGTAATAAATTCTTGCTTTTCAGGGTCGTAACCCCTAATAACCACCATGTGCCTTTCTGGTCCCGGGGGTGTGAAATAAGGGTTTCCCAAGAGTTGGCCATTGACTGGAGTGATAACTAAATTACCCCGACTAAGTTCATTTACAATATCAGAAATAGTGATATCCGGCTGAAATCTGGCGAAAGAATATCCAAAGAAACCTTGGATGATACGTACAACGGTATCTGCGGCGGAAACATCGCGGTATTCACCATAGGTATCCTGCTGGTATTTGGACGCGTCATGAATAGATTGTAAAGCCTGGGCCGGGGTAAATGTCTGACGCCTGGCCCAGGAGACAGCCATTAGGGAAGTTGCCTCTTCACAGCCGTCCTGCTGACGATCATCATCCCAGTTCCCGAAGGGAGCCTGGGAGGTAAAGGGGACATTTGCCAGTAACACTTCGGTGTCTTCGGAAAACGGATTGACTGAAACTGACGGTACAAGAATTGTTGGGGAAGTAACATGAACCGGGGTAGGCACAGCAAACTTGAAGGTTAACGTTTGTGAAGTACTAAAGAAGAGAATTAGTAAAACAACCGGGATAGAGAGTAGAAAGAGGAGTAGGTATTTGGACACTTTAGCAGTGGACGATGCAGGGCTCGAACCTGCGACCTCTGCAATGTGAATGCAGCGCTCCACCAACTGAGCTAATCGTCCTTTTTTTATACTCGACAAATTTTAGCATAGACGGCATAATAGCAGTGTATGGTAAAACTTGGCAATAAGCGGGGGAATATCGCTATATTGGATGCCTTAGAACCGGTGGTATTGGCGTTTGCAGTCTTTATGATGGTGTACTTATTTTTGTTCCAACCACACAAGGTAGACGGCCGGTCGATGTACCCGAATTTCCATGATAAAGAATATATACTGACTGACAAAGTAACTTATCGCAAATCTGACCCAAAAAGGGGTGATGTGATAGTATTTCATGCTCCGCCACCATATGATAGTGACTTTATTAAAAGAATAGTCGGTATGCCCGGAGAGACAATTTTGGTAAGGGAGGGGTTAGTGTACATAAACGGCCAGAAACTGGAGGAGATATATTTACCTAAAAATTTTGTTACTTCAGAAAAAGCATTTTTGCGTGAGGGGGTGCCCTACCGAATTCCTGATGATTACTATATTGTTTTTGGAGATAACCGCAGCTTTAGTTCTGATTCCCGTGAGTGGGGTCCAATTTCTAAAAAAGCTGTCGTGGGTAAGGCTTGGGTCAGATATTGGCCGTTAGACAAGATCGGCCTGGTTCCACATCAACAATACTCTAGTTTGCCACAATAGAGCGGTAAATTTTTTGCAAGCGATCCTCAGTTTCGCTTTGGTTTCCTTTGAGAATTATGGTCAAACGGGTTTCTGCGCGTGACCGAGACAGACGGACTATAGTCTTTGGGTGACCTCCCAGAGCATCTTCCATCTTTTGGCGCATATTATCGATTTCTTCACTGATTTCGTGAGCCGGTCTGAATCCAACGGTCTTTGGCTTTTGACCTGCGGCAACCCTCATCTTACGGGATAATTCCTCCGCTCGGCGAACTGAACCAGATTCCTTGAGGATTATTTTATAAGCTTCTACAATAAGTTTTGGCTCATCGATGGCCGCCAGTGCACGAGCATGACCTTCGGTAATCAAACCCGTCAATAAGCCATCCTTGAGAGCGTCAGGGAGAGTTAAAAGACGTAGGGAGTTGCTGACGTAAGCAGGACTCTTGCTGATTCTCTGGGATATCTCACTGTTACCTAATCCAAACTCAGACATCAATCGATCGAATGCTTTTGCCCGATCTATGGGGTTTAAATCAGAACGTTGGACATTTTCCACCAAAGCCATTTCTAACATTCCTTGGGGAGAGGTCTCCTTGATGATTGCTGGGACTGTCTTAAAGCCTGCTAACTTGGCTGCCCGCCAACGACGTTCACCGGCAATTATTTGAAAACCGGCCGGGGTTTTGGCAATTACTAGAGGTTCCAATATTCCATGTTCCCGGATAGAGTCGACAAGATCAACTAAAGATTCAGGAGTGATTATTCCCCGAGGTTGAAGAGGATTTGCCTGAAGAGATTCTATCTCTATGTCTATTACTTGTTGGTCCATATTACTGGACTGAAACTAACTGTCTACCACGTTGGCGAAGGAATTTAACTTCACCACTTTTTACAGCAAAGAGAGTAAAGTCCCGACCAACTTTTACTCCCTGACCGGCATGGAAGATACTGCCTTTTTGCCGTACCAGGATATTGCCAGAAGAGACCTTCTGACCCCCAAATATCTTGACACCAAGGTGTTTACCCCGTCGATTGCCTTTTTGTCTGGTTGCACCGCCAGCTTTCGTGTGAGCCATAAATTAAATTCTATGGTAATTTACACATCATTTTCACGAATGTCAAGAGGGCTTTGCGATTTTTGTCCGACTACGCGGTTTTGGGGTATTGTTTATTGAAATATTATCAATTCGGATTTTGATAAACCTGGGACGAAATCCTTTGACACGTCGGTAACGGCTTTTTGCCTTGTACGTAGAAACTCTGATTTTTTTCCCTTTGGTCTCGGCAATGATTGAAGCTGTAACTTTCGCCTGATCTATATAAGGTTGGCCGATTAAAATATTGTCCCCATCAGAAATTAGTAATACCTGATCAAATGTAAGAGTGGACCCCGGTTGGGAATTAACAGTATTTACCAAAATTTGCATACCTGGGGAGACCAGATATTGGGACGTACCTATCTTGACAACGGCATTCATGGTTGCTAATTATACTCAACCTTTAGGAAAATTGTAAGATCTGGACGAAAGGGAGATGGAATGTATCAATCCTAGGGTAATTGCAAGTGATAAAAGGGACGATCCTCCATAAGAAAGAAAAGGTAACGTGATACCTGTAATTGGTACCAAACCAGAATTCATACCTATGTTAACGGCGGCTTGGAATGCTAATAATGAAGCTGCAGAGAGACAAAAAAGCGCGGCTTTTGGATCTGAAGTTTGCTGTGAAATTCGATAAATCCTCCATAAAAGGGACAGCAAGAGTATGATGACTACTAAGGAACCGGCAAATCCTAATTCTTCAGCCAAGGAGGCAAATATAAAATCGGTATGATGTTCAGGCAGAAAGCGGAGTTGGGACTGGGTGCCATGTCCTAGTCCGCGACCGAATAGACCGCCGGATCCTACTGCTATCAGTGACTGGATAATATGATACCCCTGCCCAAGAGGATCCGCATACGGGTTGACGTAAGTCATGAGTCGTTGACGTTGGTAATCCTTGAGAATATATTTGTAGGCAGGAAAGAAGAGGAGTAATCCGACCAACCCAAGGGGTAAAAACTTGTAAGGTGGAACGAGAGATAAAAAGATTGTGAACCAACCTACAAATAGAACTATAGCAGACCCTAAGTCAGGTTGAAGAAATATAATGAGAAGAGGCGCAGCTAAAGCGAGGATGAGCAAGAGAATTTTTCGGGGAAGTTGTGAGGTAGCTATGATAACGAAGGTCACCAGTAAAAACGGTTTGACTACCTCTGATGGCTGTAGAGAGAAATTTCCTAACTGAAGCCAACGTACCGCTCCTCGACTGGGAACTCCGAAAAAAAACGGTAATACTAAAAAAACTAGAGAAACAATAAATACCAGTAAATGTAATGAGAATATAATCCGGTAATCAACTAATGAAAATAAAATGAAAATAATTACGAAAACAGCAAAAAAAAGCAATTGGTTAGCCAATAATTCCGGTACTATGCTTCGCAATATAAGCAGGCCTAATAGCGAAAGACACATAGCGGGAAGAAGCAGCCAGAAATCAATGCGGGGTTTGGGCATGTTAAAGAAGTTCGATTTTTACTTTCTCACCTAACGAAATTTTATCCGCCAAGGTGCGTAGACGGATCTTTTCCACCAAATCAGGGTTATCAGGAAAGGGCGCTGTGAGGTGAATTTTTTGGTCAAGCTTGGCTCCTAATGCTTTACGCAGTTCCTGAGCGGACCTGATAATTTCTCTGGCTTGACCTTCGGAAATTAGATTTGAGTCTAAGTCCAATTCCAAAGAAACGGTCAGTTCCTGTTTTTTGTTCCACTCGACTTCCTTGACATTCACTTCATCTTTTATCAAAAAATACAGAGTCTGACTTAAGCTGGGACTACCTATACTGATTTTTCGGAGAGGTTGTCGGACTTTGATTCCTGCAGATTTGCGCTGGGATAATGCCAGTTCCACAATTTTGCGTACTACTTTCATCTGCTCTAAAATCTCCTTTTCTTTCAGGTTGAGCGATCGACCTTTTGGCCAGGCTGATAAATGTACTGATTCCTCTCCAGTTAAATTGATGTATATCGCATCCGAAACAAAAGGAACAAAGGGAGCTAGTAGTTGACAGAGATGCGTCAGAACGAAAAACGTAGTCGTATAAAAAGATATTTTATCCGGTGAGTCCGTGGCGGAAGGACCAACCCGGTCACGGGAACGGCGGATGTACCAAGTCGATAGGTCAACCACAAACGATTCCAACTCGGAGGTTGATCCATATATGTTGTATTTATCAAGTTTATCTGTGACAGAATTAATTAATTCATACAGGCGACCAGTAATCCAAATGTCCAGAATATTTTGAACTGTTTGGGAGGTGTTTTGAGGAATCCAACTGTCGATGTTTGCGTATGTGGTAAAAAACGAATAAATATTCCATAAAATAAGAAGCAGTCTGCGATTGACCTCTTGTACCAGACCTACAGAAAAACGAAAACTTTCACCCGGAGTGACCGCAGAGTAAAAGTACCATCGCATTGCGTCCACTCCGGCTATATTTATCACTTCCCACGGGTCAACAATGTTACCTTTGGACTTGCTCATTTTATTGCCTTTTTCATCGAGGGCTAAACCAAGACAAATAACATTTTTATAAGGACTTCCATAACCAAGCAGTGTAGAAACAGCCTGTAAGGTATAAAACCACCCCCTGGTCTGGTCAATGGCTTCACAGATATAATCGGCTGGGAAATAATTTTGGAGTTGGGATTTATTTTCAAACGGGTAATGCAATTGGGCAAACGGCATTGAACCAGAGTCGAACCAGCAGTCAAGTACAAACGGCAAGCGCTGCATTTTTCCCGGACAGGAGGCACATTCCCATGAGACAGTGTCAATATAGGGTCGGTGTAAGTCGAGCTGGGACTGGTCTTTTCCAGACGCTTCTGACAGTTCTTTTACACTTCCGATAATCCGTTCTGTACCGCAAGTATCACATCGCCAAATAGGTAACGGAGTTCCCCAATAGCGGCTACGCGACAAAGCCCAGTCACGATTATTGTTCAACCACTCCCCCATTCTACCTTCTTTAATATGGGCAGGAATCCAATTCACGGAATTATTGTTTGCTATTAATTGATCTTTTACCGTTGTGGTTTTTAGGTACCACGAAGTCAGCGCGTAATAGAGAAGAGGAGTCCCGCAGCGCCAACAGAACGGATAGGTATGGGTGATGTCTTTCTGAATCAGAAGCAGATTTCGACTTTCTAAATCCTTGACGATTAGGGGATCTGCATTTTTGACAAACATGCCAGCAAAGGCGGTGACCTCTGCAATAAATTCTCCCTTTTCGTTTACAACGTGTTTTTTAGGTAAGTCAAACTTCTTTCCTATGTTGAAATCATCTTCCCCATACATCACAGCAGTATGAACGATACCGGTGCCTTCCTCTAAGGAGACAAAATCCGCAGGAATAACATAGTGGGCTTTTTTATCGTATTTAACAAACTCATAAAGAGGTTCGTATTCCATATTTACTAAATCTTTGCCATCCAGGTGCTTTTTAATTTCTACCGGAGACTCGATTAAGTTAATTAATTTTTCAGCCAATATTAGCCTCTGACCTTTGTATAAAACTTCTACGTAGGTCGCTGTGGGGTGAACTGCCAGGGCAACGTTACCGGGCAAAGTCCATGGAGTAGTAGTCCAGGCTAATAAATAGGTGTTTTCCTGATGCCTGACTTTAAACTTGACGTAAATAGACAAGTCATGTACGTCATCTTTGTAACCCAGGGCCAGCTCATGTGAAGAAAGAGAAGTACCACAGCGAGGACAGTAAGGAACTACTTTGTAGTCTTCGTACAGCAGACCCCTGTCAAAGGATTGTTTAAGAATCCACCAGGCAGATTCGATAAAGTCGTTGTTCATAGTTGCGTAACTATTTTTGATATCTATCCAAAAACCAATCCTTTCCGTCAGCCTTTCCCACTCTTCCACGTATTCAAAAACGCTTTTCCGGCAAAGCTGGCAAAACTTTTCGACTCCGTATTCTTCAATTTGGGGTTTTCCGGATATACCGAGTTTCTTTTCCACCTCTAACTCGACAGGCAAACCATGGCAATCCCAGCCTCCTTTGCGCTCACAATAATACCCTCTCATGGTTTTGAACCTCGGAATCAGGTCTTTGAAGACACGGGCTTCGACATGGTGAGAACCTGGCTTTCCGTTGGCTGTGGGGGGGCCTTCGTAAAAAATAAACCTAGATTTCCCTTTTTGCTGATTAACACTTTTGGTAAAGGTATTATTCGACTCCCAACGGTTTAATATTTCTTCTTCCAACTGAGGAAAGTTCACCCGGGAAGAAACCGGTTTGAAAGGCATACGGTAATTTTAACAACTTTGAAGCTGTCTGGCTATGAGTGACCATTATGTGCTCTCTTCTGAACCTGGAGATGTTGTTTCTTTAAGTTTTCGGTTAAGCCTTTTGACTTGGTAATTCGAAACAAAGTAGATAAGGGCGATAACAATTGTAGAAGGGATGAATGCATTAAGCATGGTTTCAGAATGACGTCCAAAGACATCAACAAAGGTGGTTGCCAAGTATAAGGCAGTAAGATAGGGTGTGGTATTTCGGGCTAATTCCCATCTTCTTATTTGGTGCCTGATTGATTCATTAGGTGAACCCATAAATTTTATATACCTTTTTTATTTTCCTTGGCGCAGGAAGGCGGGGATATCCCAGTCGTCTTCGATGGGGACATCAGCCGGTGGTCCCTGGGGAGTGATGGTGGGCGGTACAGTCTGATTATCGGTGGAGGTTTGGGTCATTGGGGGAGGGGGAACCGGATGTGGTGTGGGTTTTTCACTGACAATCCCTGCGAAGCCGGATGGGGCTACCGGTCTGGTCCGGGAAACCATAGTAGCCAGGCGGGAACGAGTCTCGTCAAAGCCTGTAGCTATGACAGTAATTTTCATTTGATCTATAAGTTTATCGTCTATGGCAGCTCCAAAAATAATGTTGGCATCGGCATCAGCGGCTTCACTGATTATTTTTGCCGCTTCATCCACTTCGGTCATAGTCATATCCGGACCGCCGGTTATATTGAAGAGAACGCCCTTAGCCCCATCTATAGACACTTCTAACAGAGGTGAGGAGACAGCTGCCCGTGAGGCCATTTGGGCCCGATTGTCCCCGACTCCCGTGCCAATACCCATTAAGGCTGATCCAGCATCCTTCATAATAGTTTTGACGTCAGCAAAATCGACGTTGATTAACCCCGGGACCGTGATAATGTCAGAAATCCCCTGGACACCTTGGGTGAGAACCGAGTCAGCCACCCGAAAAGCTTCCAGAAGAGTCATCTTACGATCAACCACATCCAGCAACCGCTGGTTGGGGATGACTATCAGAGTATCGACTTTGTCCTTTAATTTTTCTATACCATCCTCGGCATTGACCATGCGCCGGGCTCCTTCGAATGCGAACGGTTTGGTAACAATGGCTACCGTCAAGGCACCCAATTCTTTTGCTACTTCGGCAATGATAGGAGCAGATCCGGTACCAGTACCACCGCCCATACCGGCCGTAATAAAAACCATATCCGAGTCGATAAGATACTCCTTTATTTTTTCCCGAGATTCTTCAGCTGCCTGGGTCCCAATTTCAGGATTTCCCCCAGAACCTAACCCGCGAGTCAAATTTTCGCCAATTTGAATCTTGGTCGAAGCCATGTTGGTTAATAAAACCTGGGCGTCGGTGTTAACAGCAATAAAATCTACGCCGTTTATAGTCCCGCTGTTGATCATGGAGTTTAGGGCATTTCCTCCGCCTCCGCCGACACCGACTACTTTTATCCTAGCTAGGCGCCCAACGTCTGGTTTGACTAAAGCCATACTTATAGTTCCGGGCAGAAGAGATGCCTATAATAGCAGGAAGTTTCAGGGCAGTAAAGACTTAGCCCAACTGGTCATTTTGCCTAATATTCCTCTAACCGGAAATTTACTGAAAATAGGAGATGCAGGAAGAGCAAATGAGTGTTCTTCGTCCAAACTCTGGGCATATTTTAATAATCCAACTGCGGCGGCAAAACCCGGATTCTCAATGTCATCAACCAAACCGGTGATCCCGGACGGGATACCAATACGGACTGGGAGAGCTAAAATCCTTTTTGCTGAATCAATCAGACCAGCCGTTTGGGCTCCACCGCCGGTCATAACCAGGCCGGACGGGGTTAAACCACCCAAACTGCTTTTTTTTATTTCTGAGGCTACCTGCTGAAACATTTCGTTAAGACGCGGTCGGATGATACCTTCAACCAAGGTTTTGAAAGAAATAGTTTTAAGCTCTTCGGCTAATTTGAGAGTGGAAACGTCTACTTCGTCATCCTTGGGTTTTAAGCCGCCTAAATAAAGTTTCAGTTTTTCAGCGCTTTCCAACGATATTCTAAGCCCGGCTGCCAGGTCTTTGGTTACGTTAATTGCTCCGACCGGGATAACAGCCGAATAAGATAATGCCCCTTCGACGAAAATCGCCAAACTCATCGTCCCTCCGCCAATATCCAAAAGGACAACTCCCAATTCCTTTTCTGTATCGGTAAGAACTGAGGTGCTGGCGGCTAAACCTGAGAAGACCAAGCCAGCTACGTCGCAACCGACTTCATTGACGCATTTAGTCAGATTACGGATGACCGGTGAAGACCCAGTAATAATATGGGTATCCACCTCAAGGCGGACTCCAGTCATACCTACAGGATCTTTTACTCCTTCCTGGTTGTCCACGGTAAATTGACGGGGAAGAACATGGATAATTTCTGCTGATGCCGGTAGAGCTACTGCCCGGGCGGCTTCAAGAACCCGGCGCACGTCTTCTCCAGATATTTCCCCTTGAGGTTGAGAAACCGCTACCACACCGTGACTATTTTGAGAGCTAATATGTACCCCTCCGACCGAAATCCAGGATCGGGCAATATTATATCCGGCCATTCTCTCGGCAGACTCAACCGCTTCCGTAATACTGGCTACAGCTTCCTCGATGTTGACTATCTGGCCTTTTCGGACTCCCCTGGCCGGACTGGAAGCGGCACCAACTACATGAATTTTCTCCTGATTTTCCTGTGATATCTGAGCTATAAGAGCGGCTGTCTTGGAACTGCCAATGTCTATTGCCGAAATGATCTTACTCTTTGGCATTAATCGGTTACTACAGGGTCTGTAAATCTTAGGTCTATTCGACGAGGCATTTTGGCCATTATTTTACTTCTTGAGAGAATGAATTGTAAAGGGGAGTACCAGTTATTAACAGGTTGGGTGACATCTACTACTACTTCCAGATTGGGATATAAGCCGATAGTCAGAGCGGTCCCGGATAGAGATCCGGTTATCCGATGGGGTGTAAGTGAAGCCAATTGCGAAAGAATTATTGAGGCTTGGGTTTGGTATGAATCAAGAACTGAAGAAATCTCGGGTAAAAGGGAGGAGTAGAGGTATGGCAAGGTAGTAGAGGAAGTTTGACCCAGGATATAGCCGGTTTCGTCGACTGTCACTTTCGTCCCGAGAATATCGGGTCCGAGTGCAGCTATCGGCCGTTTGACAGCAACCCCTAAAACCAAGGTGGAGGGCAAACGCCGATATAAACGGACCGAATTAATCTCGGAAAAATAATCTAATTGCCGACGGATCTTGCGTTGGGGCAGAGGCAGCAGAAGCGAACGACTGCCAAGCCATGATATGGCTTCGGAATAATTATCAGGACATGGGCCAAACTGAGTAAAGCACTCTATTTGGCGGATATTAAAAACACCCGAAACATAGCTGATAATATACATACATGATAAGATCGCGGTGAAAACGATCAGGCGATTTTTGGTTTTGCGGGTCATGAAAAGGTTTGGATAATCAGTTGTATCAATTTTTCCTGACCATCAGCCGGGATACTAAGGGGGGCAGATGTGAGCTTTTCTGCCTGATGGATTGCGGTCAGCAAAGAACGCGGCGAAAGAGTGTCTTGAGGAACAAGAATGGCCAGACCGTGGTTCACTAGGATTTGGGCATTTTTCATTTGCTCTTGGTGTGAAGACCTTGGAATTGGAACCAGAACACAACGTTTGCCTAAAAAACCATACTCATAGACAGAATGGGCCCCGGAACGGGAAACCACAACGTCAGCTTGAGCCAGGGCAGCAGCAAATTCTTTCGGAAATAGATAATCATAGGGAGTATAGTTGGGAGATTGTAGGGATAGGGCTTGTTGATAATCGGCATGAACGGAGGATGAGCCGGTTTGGTGAACAATCCGATACTTGGTTATCAGCTGGGGTAAGCTGGTGAAAACCACCTGATTGAGGGTATGTGCACCTTGTTTACCGCCGATAACCAGAATGGTTTTTAAATCAGCGCGTGGATTGTGGGTAGATGATTTGATCCTGAGAATTTCGGGGCGGAGAGGCAATCCGGTTAGAAATGACTTAGTCTTGGGATAAAGAGCCAGGCTGGTAGGCCAAGAAAGAGCTATCTTTTTGGCAAAGAGGGCAATGACTCTATTGGCATACCCGGCTGTGACGGTCTGCTCATGCGTGATTACGGGAATTCCTAACAGCCAACCGGTAATAACCACAGGTACCGCCAGGTAACCGCCGAAGGAAACTATGCCTTTTAAATCAGATTTCAGTCTAAATTTAAGTTGCCGCAAAATTATAAACGCTTGAATAAAACCCACAGGAATAAGGATTAATTGACGAAGGTTGGTGGTACGATGGAATTTGCCGGCTTTGAGATCAACAAACTTGATCTTGGCGGCCATAACCTCCCGATACTCACCCGAATCGCTGGTATCTCCCCACATACTATACCGATGACCGAACCAAATTATGTGCCAGCCTTGGCGTTGTAAAGTAATAGCCACCGCCAGAGCGCTGGTGTGATGACCACCGGTAAAAATCAGGGTGGGTGAATTAGGCATTGGCAATATTAAACAGAATTCCCATTCCAATCATCAAGACTACCAGAGAAGTCCCCCCATAGGAAATAAAAGGCAGCGGAATTCCGGTGAAAGGCAATAGGGCGATGTTGGAAGAAATGTTTATCAAAGCCTGGAGTGAAACAACTGAAGTTATGCCAACAGCTAAGTTGGAAGAAAATTTATGGGCTGCCGACTTAGCAATGTTTAAACCTGTCATAGTCAAAAGCAAAAAAGCCAAGATCACACTAGCTGCACCAAACAAACCTAGCTCTTCGGCTACGATGGCAAAAATTGAATCCGTAGTTACTTCAGGCAGAAATTGATATTTCTGCCTTGACTGACCTAAACCAACACCCGTTAATCCACCGGAACCTACAGCCAGCAAAGCCTGACGTACCTGATACGAACTACCCAGAGGATCGTGGGAATAATTTAAAAATGTTCTAAACCTGGCCAGCCGGTAGGGAGAAATAAAAATCAATAAACCTATCGAAAGAGCAGAGAGCGCCAATAAAAATAGCAGGTGTTTGAGTTTTCCCTGGCTGGTAAAAAATATTGCCATGGCCATACCGCCGACAATTAAGGTAGTACCCAAATCAGGCTCCAAAACTATCAGTCCACCTACCAACCCTAAGCTGGCAAGAAAGTGAAGGAATTTGACTGGTTTTGTAAGTAGCGCAGAAAGGTATAAAGCGAAGGTAAGTTTGGTAACCTCCGAAGGCTGGAAAGAAACTAACCCGAGGTTTAGCCAACGACGGGCACCGAGGAGTTTTATGCCAAAATGGGGAATAAGTACTGCCACCAAAAAAACGATGGTAATAAGAAAAAACGGTGTGGCCAGGTTTTCCAAACGGCGATGGGGAAAACGACCTGCTATGAAAAATCCGATTAACCCTAAAAAAACCCAGAATGACTGTAGTTTGAGGTAATACCACTTATCACCAAAATCCCGTGAGGCGTCGACAACGGAAGAACTACCGATCATTATCAAACCAAAAAGTACTAAGCAGACCGTTAATAACAGGACCAGTTGGCGAAGAGTCATAATTAAAAAGTTAAGCCCCGGCCAACCAAAGACCGATCAGCGCCAAAAATATCGCTACCAACCAGAGGCGCATCACGACTTTTGGTTCAGGCCATCCCCGGGTTTGCAGCCAATAATGCAGTGGAGTGACGCTGAAAATGCGGCGATTGAATAACCTGATACTCACGAATTGAAGATAATATATGATGATCTCTAATATAAAAATCCCTCCTATAAACAGCAGGCTCATAGTTTTGCCTAATAAAAGGCCGGTAACCGCCAGAGTAGCGCCAAATGATAAACTACCGGCATTCCCCAACCAAATACGAGCGGGGTAAACATTAAAATACAAAAAGGCAATCAAGGACCCTATCCAGAGAGCGATAAAGACGGATAATGTCGTATCCAAGGAGGTCAAGGAAACAGCCCAAAAAGCCAACAGACAGATTAATAATAGTCCGCTAGCCAAGCCGTCTAAACCGTCAGTAATATCAAAGGCTCGGGTAAAAAGAAATATGATCAGGGCGGCAACCGGGATATATAGCCAGCCTAAATCCAATACGGCCAAAAAAGGTATATGAAAAATGTGGATGCCAAGATTGAAATACAACATAGAGGCTGTGACGGTGGCCAATACTAATTTGAGCACCGGCTTATAATTTAGTCCCAAGCCCAAAAGACTCCGGGTTTTGAGAGAAAATATCTTGACAATATCGTCATATAATCCTAATAGACCGAAGGATATGAAAGTAAAAAAAATAAGATTCAATTCTTCTTTGAGCGGGTAGAAAGTTGTGATATAGACTCCAAGCTGGGAAATATTTGGGAAAATCAGGGCAAATATTAGACTGACCATGGTTATTAACAGAATCCCTCCACCGACCGGTGTGCCAATTTTCCAATGCTGTTTTCTATGTAATGTAGCAAATTCTTTAGCCTCGATTTTTGAAGTCGGCGGCAGATGAACCGAGTGGGTGAAACGGATTTTGTAAAGTAAATCGATAAAAGGAATTATGGCCAGGGAAGTGAGGATAAAAGAAAATAGGAGGATACCGAGGAAAAGGGCCATACCAATGAAAATTTTAAATTTTAATTTCTAAATCTTAAAAAAATAATTATTTTAGGCAAAAAGATCAACGTAGCTACCAAGATTGCTCCGAGGGTGTAGATGAACATGGCACCTGCGGCGGTATCTTTGGCAAATTTGGCTTCCAGACGATAGTCTTTGGTAATCAAATCGACCACGTGTTCAATGGCGGTATTTATAAGCTCGAATCCCAAGCCGATAAATATAGTCAGAGAAAGGAACAACCATTCATAAACAGCTATCCGAAAATATATTCCGGCCCATACAGCCAGCAAGGAAAAGAGGATATGAATCTTGAAATTCGGCTGAGTAGTAACTGCGTTAGATATCCCTTCGAAAGCATGACGGAAGGAAATATGGTGCCGACGTAATTGATTCATAATTTTATTTTAATCCCGGGGGGCAATTCGGTAATAACGAAATAAATCTCTGGCAATATCAAACCATAAAGGAGCTGCGGTTGTACTTCCCCAAGGCGAGGTTTGGGGGTCAGTTAACGTGACTAACATGGTAAACTTTGGGTTTTCAGCCGGAGCAAATCCTAAAAACGAGGCAATAGTTTTATCCGGATCGTAATGTCCGGCAATCGGTACCTGAGCAGTACCAGTTTTGCCTGCTATGAAAAAACCCGCCGGCTTATAATAGCGAACCTCGCCATTTTCAACTCCGTTGACCATCATTTGTGTAATTTGGGCTGCTGATCCAGATGAAATGATCCGACTGGCTTTCGGCGAAGGTAAATCTTTTAAAGGTGAATCGCTTTCGAAGTGAGTTACAATCCGGGGGGGGTAAAGTAATCCACCTGTAGCCAGGACGTTGACTGCGGTAAGCAATTGGAGTCGGGTAACAGCAATTCCCTGACCGAAGGCGGCAGTACCCCAGTCTACTTCCCGCCATTGATCATCCGGACGCAAGACCGGGGTGTCCTCTTCCTGGAGATCAATTCCGGTTAATTGACCTAAACCAAAGCGGCGAAAATAATCCAGCAATCTTTTTTTTCCCAAGCGTTGAGCTACAAACACCATTCCCACATTATCGGAGTGGAGTATAACTTCAGTCATATTACTTTCGGGATAATACTTGTCGTTGTAGCTTCTAACCGGCAGACCGGATAATATCACCGGTCCAGTACAGATGGTGCATTTGGTCTGGGGAGTCACTGCATCCGCATCCAAAGCCGATGCCATGACAATAGTTTTGAAAGTGGAGCCGGGTTCATATCCCTCTGAAATTATCGGGTTTTTGAAAATATCCGGGTCTGACTGAAAATAACTTTGGGGATCGTAACCGGGAAGACTGACCATGGCTAATATATGGCCGGTTTGGGAGTCCATTACCGAGACTGTACCGGCTGATGCCTGATATTTGGAGAGTGCCTGTTCCAATTTGTTGGCGGCTACAAATTGGATAGTACGGTCGATCGATGTGATTAATGTTTTACCCGGCTGAGGAGGAAGCCGGATGTAGCCGCCGATCACGATGGGTCGATTGACTGCATCAAACTGCTGGATAAGCCGACCGGGGATACCGGTCAGCAGGCGATTGTAAAAACCTTCCAAGCCAAAGTATCCAAGGGGCGTTCCGGCAGAGTTTTTGCCTACAAAGCCGGTCAAATAAGCGCTTGAGCTGCCTTCGGGGTAAACACGTTTCGGCTCCGGTTCAAACCCCAGGCCAGACATCCGGAGCTGTTCAATGGCTTGGCGGGTTTGCAGTGGGAGATTTTTTGCCAATGGTATCCAATACGAGGTGGAGGCCGTCAATTCTTGGAGATTTAATTTAACGCTGTCGCTGGCGGGAAGAATCTCGGCCAAACGGGAAAGTGATTGATTATCAAGAGACATATCAGGAGGTGATGCATATAATAGATATGTTTCTTCATTTGCGACCAAGGGGAAACCGTCCGAGCTTTTGATTTCCCCACGAGCCGCAGGAATGGTGATGGTAGCTTCATACTGAAGCTGAGCCTGGTGTTTTAACTCTTCCGCTTTAACTGTTTGCCAATATATGAGCCGGGAGGAGAGGATGCCAGTCCAAATTATGAAGGTGGCTTGGAGAAGCTTTATGCGCCAGGTCATGGTCAAAGTTTACCGAAACGCTGCAGCTACCGGCGGAGGAGAGACATGCGAAACATCGGTGGGGACCAAGCCGGCTGCCACAGCCCGGTCGAGCAGTGTTTGAGTTGAGGAAAGCGAATAAATTTGCGTCAGCAGGTTTTGGTTTTGAAAGTTTAACTGGATTAAGTCGGATTGAATATCAGCCAGTTCCGATCCCTGGGTAGCCCTGAAACTGGTTATCAGGAGTTGGCCGGCCAGCAAGCCAAGGTTGAGTGTGAGAATTAATATTACGGGTAATTTCTTCATTTAATTTTTTTCAAATACTCTCAGCTTGGCACTGTGGCTCTTGGGATTGGCCGCTAATTCTTCCGGATCCGGGGTGACCGGTCGGGGGGTAAGTGTCTGACCTAAACCGGTTTTGGACCAATTTTGAAAAAGATTTTTGACTAATCGGTCTTCCAATGAATGGAAAGTTATAACAACCATCCGTCCTGCCGGACGCAGAACCTTTAAAGCTTGGGGCAAGACTGTGGTTATAGCTGTTAACTCGTCGTTTACAGCCATACGCAACGCCTGAAAAGCCTGGCGGGACCAGGTCCCTGTAACTGTAGCTAATTCGGCAGTGGTGGTATATGGTTTATGGTCGATAATTCTTTTGGCCAGACTTAAAGCCGCCGGAATCTCCCCGTAACTTCTTAATAGAGAGGCTAGTTGTTTGGCAGATAAGTTGTTGACCAGATCGGCTGCCGTATTCGGAAGACCGGTATCCATGCGCATATCAAGCGGGCCGGCGATTTGAAAAGAGAAACCGCGCCCAGGTGTAACTAACTGATGCCAAGACGCTCCCAAGTCAAATAAAATGCCTGATACGGGTTGCCATTTTTGGTGGGTGACAACTTCTTCTAAGTGGATAAAATTAGCCCTGATTAAAATAAGTTTCTTTGAGCTCAGGGCAAGCTGGAAAGAGCTCAAAGTAGAAACATAATCTAAAGCCTCCTGGTCTTGATCTAATCCCAAAACCAATCCACCTCGGCGTAAAATCTCGGCGGCGTGACCGCCGCCTCCGAGAGTGGCGTCCACATAGCGACCCTTGGGTTGAATGTTAAGCCATGTGCAAGCTGATTGTAAAAGTACAGGCTGGTGAAAAGTGCTCATATCACACTCCCAGATTGGATAGCTTTTCTGCTATAGCTTCCGCCTGGGTAGCAATACGGGCAGAATATTTGCCAAAGCGTTGTTTATCCCAAATTTCAACCCGATCAACAGCACCGGTAATTACGCAATCAGATCCTATTCCAGCAAAACGGCGCAGGTACTCGGGTAAGAGGATCCGACCCAAACGGTCAAAATCCACCTCTGACGCTCCATAACTTAAATTTCTGATAAAATCCCGGGCGTCCGATCGAGTCAAAGGTAATTGGGATAATTTGTGAATGAGCTGTTCCCAAACCGGTTTGGGATAAAGAAACAAGCAGCCGTCTAAGCCTTGACAGATAACGGCACCGCTTTCCAGCTGGGAACGGAACTTTTTAGGGATGGAAAGACGACCTTTTGCTTCGAGATGATGTTCATATTGGCCGGTAAACATACCAGGATAATTTACCACTTTTTACCACTATGTACCACTATGGTCTATTTTCACGGGCTTGTCAAGACAAAGAAATACCGAAGAAGTTCATAATAAAGGTCCCACCTCTAAAGTGGTAGACGGCGGTCGAGCGTGCTATTATCATCGACGATGCTGGAGAAAATGTTTCTAGAAACTCCGCCTCCGTTGACGCCGGAGGAAGTTGATCTGCAGTGCTTGGGATGTCAGCATATCTAGTCGGATTAAAAAATTCATGAAACTTTCCTCAGGGCGGTTCTACTGAGGATCTGATAGGGTCACAGTGTCACCCGGAGAAACTTCAAAAGGGTAAGTCGCGGTGAAGATGGAGCGATTTTCGCTGTCACGCAGGGTGAGCTCCATGACGGCGTTTTGGATATTCTCATGGTAAGTAAACTTACCACTGCTCTCACTGCCTAATAACTGCTTTTGGGAATAATCGGTTTTTCCTTCCAGTTTTGCGGCTGCGTTAACACCCGTCTGGATGCGGTTTTTCTTAACTGTAGCGTAGTAAATAATATTATATTCGAGCTGATCGGCGTAGACGTCGGTAATATCCACAGTGACGTATCGGGCGTCATTGGAAAACGTCAGAGACGCTTTAGGGTATTTATCCTCGGATAACTGCTGAGCTGATGATATTGGGCTTGGGGTGGGTGTAGGGGCAACAGACGGCGATTTTGGATTAATGAATGTCGATTTCAGAATAAAACCAAGAATTAGGATAATAAGTGTAATTCCGACGGCGGTAAAATACTTTTTGGGCATTGGTAATTACTTTAACTTTGTCGTGAAGTAGGTGTCAAGTTTGGGAATAGGGAGGCGTTCCTGTGAAGCGGAATCCCGGTCGCGGACGGTAACAGTGTCGTCTTCGAGAGTCTGGTAATCAATGGTAACGCACCAGGGAGTACCGATCTCATCCTGGGCGTAATATCGCTTACCGATATTACCCCGGTCATCCCAGGCCGGATTCAGCTCAAGATTAAGTTTAAGATTTTTATAAATTTCTCCGGCTTTGGTTACCAGAGCTTCTTTATTGGAAACAAGGGGGAAAACGGCGACTTTATGGGGAGCTAATTTAGGATGAAGTTTAAGAACCACCCTATCCCCTACTTCGGAATAAGAATCTATTAGAAAAAAGAGGGTGGCGCGGTCAACTCCGCCAGAGGTTTCAATAACCCAAGGGGTGAAATCGTTATGGGTAAGTTTATGGCGAGATAGATCCCAATCACCACGATTGTGGATGCCTTCGCATTCTTTCCAACCGAAGGGGGCGTTGTACTCGATGTCTTCGGCGGCTCTTGCGTAATGGGCTCGTTCATCAGGGGCGTGTTCCCTGAAACGAAGGTTTTCTTTTCTAATACCTAATCTTGTGTACCAGTTTAGGCGTTGTTTTTTCCAATATTCAAACCACTTGTTGGCCTCATTCTCACCAGGCTTAATAAAAAATTCTAGCTCCATTTGCTCAAATTCCCGGCTTCTGAAAGTAAAATTGCCGGGGGTTATTTCATTCCTGAATGCTTTACCGATTTGGGCGATACCAAAGGGGATTTCCTGCCGAGTAGAGTTGATTACGTTTTTGAAATTTACGAATACTCCCTGGGTAATTTCCCCTCGAAGATAAGTTTTTTGTTTAGGTTCGGTTGACCCCAGGTAAACTTCGGTTAGTAAATTAAATGTTTTTTGATCGGTAAGTTCGCCTCCGCAGTCGGGACAATGATTTTCAACCTGATCAATACGGAAGCGGTGGTGGCAATTTTTGCACTCCACCAAGGGGTCGGTGAAAGAAGCTGTATGGCCGGAGGCTTCCCAGATTTGAGGATTCATAATAATAGCGGCGTCCAGACCGACGACATCCTCACGTTCGTAAACTATAGTTTTCCACCACTCCCTTTTGACATTGTTTTTTATTTCTACTCCCAACGGCCCATAATCCCAAAAACCCTGGAGACCGCCGTAGATATCGGAGCCGGGAAAAACAAAACCGCGGCGCTTACACAAGGAGACAACCTTTTCCATTAAATCCATTTACTTATTTTATCATTGTTTGAGGCGGGAGAGAAAATCCGGAGAGTGGAGGGGGCGGTTGATTATTTCTTCGATAAATTCATCCACTTCACCGACATACTCTTTGTCTTTTGGCCAGTAACCCAATTCACAAACAATTTGTAATTTCCAGCCGTTAATTTTGGACTGCCAATCCCTTTTAAGATTTGAGATTTGAGATAGAGATAGAGACAGCAGAGTGAATATTTCCGGATGGGGCTGGCGGTCAGGAGTTAGTTTATCGACTATCTCGCAAAGCTGGTAAGCTAAGGTAATCCGTCCCAAAAAACGGCGCCAGGGAGAAAAAGAGTTTAAAACCTGCACCTCGGTTAAAGTATCCAGCTCTCCCCTGCCCCGTGCAGCTGAAACCTTAACTTGATTGAATAGTTCTAAAGAACCGACCCGACGCGAAGAGGATTTGCGTATACCGCGGGCCAGAAGAGTAATTTTACCTAATGTTTCAGTAAACAGGGTTATAAGTTTATCGGCTTCACCAATATTTTGCCGCTTGATGACAATACCTTCAACTGTATAAGTGCGCATTAAAAGGCTAGAGTGATATCACGATCGGAAGACAGAATAAGCTCCGGCTGTTTTTTGCCGTTAATAGTAACCACGTAGGGAAAATCTTTAGCTCCGGCTTGCTTTTGGATGAGTAGTTTATGAGGGGATTTGGCCTTGAAAGGCAGTTTGTATTTGAGAGTAATAACCCGGGTATTTAGGGGGGTGAGAGTGAAAAAACCCTCAAAGACGGTCTTACCCAAATCCTCGCCTGTTTTTTGTCCTGATTCAAAACCTTGTGCTTCTATAAGCTCACTGCCTTTGGGGACGAATACCCGCAGCCAATCTCGGAAAACACCATTAAGTTTGAGTTTAGTCTCGGCGTCCTGAAAATATTGCTGAGGGTTTTTGTAAGTCAGAGTGAGAGTAACAGTAGTTGTTCCGTCGGATGTAATGTCTATTTTTTGGTCAGCGGAATATGTCACCCAGGCATTGGTTTTGGCACCGGCAAAATTGGTATCTACCACAAACAGATAATCTCCTTCGGTTTCCCGGACTCTTCCCGCCAGATTGAACGACTCTGCCGCGGCCTGAGTTTTGGAATCCACAAAATACAGCTGGATGTGTTTTTCATTAAACAGGGCCAGGCCTGTCTGAAATAACGTACCCATCTTCGATTTGGGCTGGGCCATGACATTTGCCAAAACCGAATACATCATCGGGCCGATGAAAGATTTTCGCTGGCCGTAATTTTTCGGCTGGAGGATAATCTGGCCGGTAATCGAATCCCAAACTACCGGACCTTCCACGTCGGCAAATAATTCTAGTTCGTACCAAACCTGGGGGCAATTGCATCGGGAATCATCAGCGGCAGAGAAATTTCCAAAACCAGGAACTCCGATCGGTCCGGTAATTTTCAATAATTCCACCAAAACCTGGGTATCAACGGTAAATACACCGTCCACAGCCGGTGAGTTGGTAAGTTGGTAGTTGGGAAAAAACGTATCCATAGAAACCTTGAAATCGGGTGAAAGATTTTGATCCCGCATGTACCAGTAAGGTACTTTTGGCAAATAATTGACAATCGGTTCTGGTGCAGGAATTTTTTTGGTAAATTTGGCATCCAAGGTGTAGATATCCTCGGATTGAATGACACTTATTTTACCTTTGTCGATGGAAATGACGGCATAAGCGGTCATAAATCCCCCGGTAGCCCGTAACTCGGCGTCGTTTTGGAAAATAACCAGGTATTTTCGGGGAGAATCAAGACCCAGAATATAGGGTGCTGCCTCCAAAAGCGGGGCAGCATCATTGGTTAGAGTACTGGCTTGATCAAGAAGGGAAATACCGGTGGTGATTTGGTCGCGAATAGGACGACCCCGGAAATTTTTAGGATAGCGTTTAGGATTTATCTGGTCGACTTCCTGTTGGGCTTTTTGCAAATGATCACCGATATTTGCCAGCTGTGGTTTGAGCTTATCTAATGTCGTGATCACAAAGTTGATTCTGTCCTCGGTAGTCTTGGCTCCGTCGCCGGTTGTACCCAAACCCTTTAGGCCAATAATGTCAGCATAAGGTGTTATGGCATCGATGGCTATCTCGGCAGCGGCGATTAATTCCCGTCCGGCAGCAAGACCTCTCTGACCATCCAGGTAATAGTTTCTGGCTAGAGGAATGATTTTTAACCAACCCAGACGGCTAAAACGGTTCTTCACGTTTTCCAGGTCCGCTTTGACTACTCCCAGTTGATTTTTAGTCCCGGCCAGATCTTGTGATTTGAGTAGTTCAGGAAGCTTGCGACCGGATGATTCCAGATCTTTAACCGAGGCTAAAATACTTTTGGCAGGAAGTACAAAACCTACGGTGAGTACCAGAAATAATATCAGCAGAATAACACCGAAAGGCACTAAAAACTTTTTAAACTTTTCTCTGCCTTTCCGGACAGGCGGGGAGGCATCAAAAGACCGGACCAGGGGGGTGATCTCAGGCAGGTTATTATCATTCATGATTTGGTTAAGATACTCCGCTACCCCTTCCGGATATCATCACGAAGGGCGTTTTAAACAAGATCTGCAGATCATACCACAATGACAGATTTTGCGCATACCTGGCGTCTAACTCTATTCTTTTGTCAAAATTGAGCTGACTTCTCCCAGAAACCTGCCACTGACCTGTAATACCCGGCCGGACAGACAAAGCTTTTTGTATCAGATCGGCAGTTTCAGGATACCTATTTTTTTGATCGTCCAGTTCGTCCGGATAATAGGGACGCGGTCCGACCATGCTCATCTCCCCTTTTAGGACATTAATGAATTGGGGAGTTTCATCGAGAGAATATTTGCAGATAAATTTCCCAACTTTGGTTCTTAAGGGATCGTTTTCCAATTTATAGCTTTTTTTCTTATATTCCTTGAGGTAGTTTTCGAACTTGGGATCGTGAAACTGCAGGTATCGGGCGTTGGGAATCATGGATCTAAATTTCAACAAGCGAAAGACTTTCCCCTGTTTCCCTACCCGGTCCGACCATTCGACAAACACCGGGCCTTGCGGGGATTCAATTTTGATGGCTATGGCTACGAGAAGATCGACAGGGAAAAAAAGAATCAGCAAAAAAATGGATAAAAAGATATCCATTACCCTTTTAAATTGGATGTAGGACATCAGTTTAGAAGTTTACGGGTCTAGAGATATTTAGTCAATCGCTGTTCTTTGAGGGTCTCAACGATTTTTTTGACCCCTTGGGCATACTCTTTGGGGCAGATTAATATCGCATCCGGAGTATCTACGACCAGCATATCTTTTAGACCTACGGTGGCAACCAGCTGTTTGTCCAGAAACAAAAGATTGTTTTGTGAATTTATGCCGATGTACTCCCCCCTCCCACCCGGCCCGGAGATAACATTACCCAATTTGTCTTTAAATAAATTTTGCCAAACAACGTTCCAATCACCCACGTCCGACCAGTCAAATGTGCCGGGAAGGCAGAGGAATTTTCTGAGATGTTCGGCTACCGCATAATCTATGGATATAGACGGTGCCATTTGAAATGCTAATCTGATAACCTGTTTCTCTCTGTCCGTACCTATCGCGGATAGGATTCTGGGAAAATGAGCGTAGGTTTTCGGTGCATACTTTTTTAGCAAATCCAGGTAAACCTTGGCTTTAAAAACATAGAGATTGGCATTCCAAAAATATTTCCCGGATGAGGTATAATTTTGCGCCAGTTTCAGAGACGGCTTTTCCACAAACCTCTCGCCCAACAGAAAACTGCCGTTGTCGGACCATTTCCTATAAGCTTTGATGTGGCCCATTCCGGTATGAGGGTATCTGGGTTTGATACCCACCGTTACTAAAAGATCGTGAGAAAACGCCGTTTGAGCGGCAGAGCGCATTTGCGATACGAAAGTTGACACAGGTGAAATGAGATGATCTGAGGCCAAATTTATAATCACCGCCTGGGGATCGCGGTGGTAAATATATGCTGCTCCCAAACCGTGGGCGATAGCCGTATCACGACGGACGGGTTCCTCAAAGATATTTTCGGGGGGAATTTTATGGGCTTCCTTTTTGACCAACGACAGGTATTTGGCAATTGTGGAAATAAAGATCCTGGATGGGGAGGTGATCCTTAAGGCCCGCATCAAAGTTAATTCCAGAAGAGATTTACCGGAGAATAGTTTGGCGAACTGTTTGGGGAATGCCTCCCTTGACATGGGCCAAAGGCGGGTGCCGCCGCCACCGGCAAGTATCAGGACATAAGTGTGTTTTGGTACTTGGTCCATTCGTTATTAAATACTTTAACAAATTCCCTGATGAAGCGCTCTTGGGAAAACTGGGCAGCATGACTGCGAATATCAGAAGTTGAGAAAGAAGCCGGAGAAAAATTAAGTACGGCGCTTTTCAAAGCATCAGGGGAGTGCTCGTCAATTAATATACCGGTTTTTTTGTGAATAACCGTTTCTGAAGTTCCACCGCGGTTAAGGGCGATAACCGGCTTGCCGGCAGCCATAGCCTCCACGGGAATAATACCAAAATCTTCTTCATGGAAATAAATTAAAGCTTGGCAATTTTGATACAGGTACGCCAGCTCATCATCCGAAACTTCTTGGATAAATCGGATATTCGGCCCAGCTTTTGACTTTAGAATTTGGGTAAGTAAAGGCTGACCCCAATTAACAGATCCTTTACCCACAACAACCAGGGGGAAATTTAAATCATTAAAGACGTTGATAACTGTTTGGGGATCTTTGTAGGTCACAAACCTACCCACATATAAATAATATCGGGGAGGAAGATCAGGAACTATCCGGTTTGAAGTTTTTGAAAAAAAATCAGTATTTACGGGAGGGTAAATGACTCGACTATCCCTGGCGTAATATTTTGAAATTCTGTCAGCAACAGTTTTTGATATAGCTAAATATTTATCCGGTCTTTTCGCGGCAATCAAATCCCAGTATTTTAAATATTTAAACCAAGGCCAAGAAACTGGTTTTAGGATCCAGGGAATTTTTTGGTAGTAGTATTGCTGGTGACTCCAAAGATAACGGGTAGGGGTCAGGCAAACACATAGGTGAAATGTCTGTGGCTTTGTAATAATTCCTTTGGCGTCTGCGCTGGTGAGGCTTATTACCGCATCATAATTGTCAAACTGCAGAGTCTCGAAAGAAATGGGGGTTAAAAAAGGGATAAGTTCGTGGTGATGCTTTAATCCTGGCAGGAAATTTAAAAAGGTAGTAGTAACCTGAGGAAAAACCTGGGCCCATTTAGCTTGATTTGAGTCATAGACTGAAGTGAACAATGGGGCATGAGGAAAAATTTCATGCAAGGCTAAAAGCACCCTTTCGGCACCTCCCCACTTGTTTACCCGGTCGTAAACTAAGGCAATTTTTATGTTCTGTAATTTAAGCATATATATGTATCATGCATCGATGCATGATACATTAATGATGTTGATAAATATTCCAGGTTTGTCTGGCCATTTTTGCCCAGGAGTACTTTTTAACTTGCTTTCG
>MEXE01000025.1:0-321 GCA_001775555.1 Candidatus Amesbacteria bacterium RBG_19FT_COMBO_48_16
AAATGGTATTTACCCTGGTCGACGATATATGCGGTGAGATCTGCGACAAAGGTGGTTGCGGTGAGCGGGTTTACCAAAAAACAGTTGGTGGAGAGGTTGGGGGCGGATCCGGGGAAGATTGAAGTAGTGCATGAGGGAGTGGAGACCAAAATTCAAAAAGCGAAAATCAAAAGTGTACTAAAGAAATATAGCTTGGAGGAAGGAAAATACCTGTTGTTTGTGGGGACGATACAGCCGAGGAAGAATCTGGAACGCTTGGTTGAGGCGTTTGCGGTGTTATGTAACGCCCCCTCTGATCCCCCTCTTAAATCGAGCCTGCGG
>MEXE01000025.1:354-1556 GCA_001775555.1 Candidatus Amesbacteria bacterium RBG_19FT_COMBO_48_16
TGGTAATTGCCGGTAAATGGGGGTGGAGTTATGAAGGAGTGAGGGGGGCCCCGGTAAAGTATGGAGTGGAGGACAGGGTGGTTTTTACCGGGTATGTGGGGGAAATTGAGAGAGAGGTCCTCTTGCGAAGCTGTTTGGCCTATGTCCAGCCGAGTATTACCGAGGGGTTTGGATTACCGGTTCTGGAGGCGATGGCAGCGAGGGTGCCGGTCGTGTCCTCGCGGGGAGGGGCGCTGGAGGAAGTGACGGGTGCTGCCGGAATGTTATTTAATCCGTATGATGTTAAGGAGATGGTTGAGTGTTTGCGGGAGGTGGTAGAGAGTGAAGGATTGAGGCGGGAGTTGGTAAAGAGAGGGAGGGAGAGGGTGAAGGATTTCAGTTGGGAAAAAGCGGCGAGGCAAACCATGAAAATAATTGCGAGCTTATAGTGTTATATTAAATAACCTGTAGTAATATGTTGTATCGAGACATTTTTAATATTAAGAAACCGGGTATATCTGAGTCATTTATGGGTATTTTAATGAAGGGAGTTATGTGAACAAAATATAAGTTCGTGAATTTACAAGTTATTACATTATAGACTTGTAGTATATTAATAAATTGTGAAAGAGGTAGTTGAATATTATAATTTTTGGTGAATATGAAGCGGGAAGAGAAAGTGTCTGAGGCGGATAAGAATGTAACGGCCCTTAAGACGGTCAATATTTTGGGGGTGGGGGTGGTTAGCAGTAACAAAGAACAAGTGATAAATATCTTATCAAGAGAAATCAATAAAAGAGACTTAACAAGGCCCTTTTTTGTGGTTACAGTCAATCCGGAATTTGTGATGGAAGCCCAGAGGGACGGTGAATTTAAACGGATACTAAATAAAGCTGATCTGGCTTTACCGGACGGAGCGGGTTTAAAACTGGCAAGTAGAGAGATGACAGAGATAATTCCGGGGCGGAAAGTGGTGGAGGAACTGCTGAATAAAAAAATCAAGGTGTTTTATTTGGGAGGGGAAAACGGGGTGGCCAAAGTCATGGCGCAAAAGTTCGGGGGTGAATGGGATGAAGGAGAAAAAAACATAAAGGCCGGAGATAAAGAGACCCAAAGAATTGTGAGTAAGATAAATAAATATCAGCCGGATTTACTGCTGGTGGCATACGGGGCGCCGTGGCAGGAAAAATGGATTTGGCGGCATAGCGAGGAAATTAAAGCTA
>MEXE01000025.1:1567-9189 GCA_001775555.1 Candidatus Amesbacteria bacterium RBG_19FT_COMBO_48_16
GGGGTGGGCGGGACATTCGATTCTTTGGCGGGGAGGGTGAAATTACCCCCGAAATGGGTGGAGAAAATGGGCTGGGAGTGGTTATGGCGGTTGAAGCAGGAGCCGTGGCGGTGGCGGCGACAGCTGAATCTGATCAAATTTGTGTGGAGAGTGCTAGTAAAATGAAATGGTTATTGTTTTTGGCTGTAACCTCGGTTTTACTTGAGGTGCTGGCTTACACCAGGCCGGAGGGGTTTGAGGCGATTGCGGCCGTGTGGTGGGTGACGGTGGGGGCAGGAGTGGTTGGGTTAAGCTTGGTAGAGATAGGCAAGGCGTTGATTACGGATGCGAGACAAAAATTTGTTCTGGGATTTGTTGTGCTAGCAGGGTGGGTGATAATGGTGTCTTTTGGAAGTAGTCAGTGGGTAATGATGGGTGGCGAGTCTGCCCAGCAGGCAGCAGATGCTTTGGCGGCTTTTAAAAAACCCGGTTGGGAGTATACAGGAACGGCGTTTTTGGGTTATCCGATGAGGCAGTATTACCTGGCGGCTGTGCCTACCCTGGCGGGGGGAAGAAGTGTGACTGCTCTGACATGGGGGTATATTACCCCTTTGCTTTTGGGGTTGGGAGTAGGATACGCGGGGATAAGACAGCTGATGCCGGAGAAAAAAGGGGGGTATCTGGCGGCGGCGGTACTGGCTGGTATGACCAGCAGTATATACGTGTTGAAATACAGCCGGATGTACGAGCAGGCGATATTTCCCCTGGCATTTACATTGCTGGCCGGAGGGTGGTGGCTGATATTCGGGAAAAAGCCCACGTGGAAGGGGGCAATTGCTTTGATGTGGAGCGGGGGATTGTTGGGGACAAGCTATACTCCGACCCTGGCCGGCTGGGGGTTGATGTTGGCGACTGTGGGGGGCTGGTCAGCGCTGCAAGGAAGAAAAAAGAACTGGCGGTACTTAGCGATGGGTGTGGCGATATTTACCGGGGCGGCAGTGAATGGAGGTTTAGCGATGAGAACCAGGAGCGATATTTTTAAACCGGACCGGATGGAGTGGACAGGCGGGACCGATTCCGGGAGAGTGTTGGTAGACGGTTTTTACCGGTTTGCACAAACAGGATATGGAAGTTTTTGGGGGCCGGTGATGGTGGTGCCGGCGGTGGCTTTTCTGGGGCTGGCCGGTACGGGTTTTTTGGGAGGAGGGATGTGGGTATTAGCGGTGTGGGCAATAGCGGCGGTGGGATTGGCATTATATTTGCCGGGATACGCCGACCCGCCTGCCGATTTTTCGTTGCACCGGGCGATATTTGTGATACCGGTAGTTTTGGGGGCGGTAGCGTGGCAGATATATAGGCGGTCCTTCGGTAAAGATGAGAAATGGGTAGCGCTTGTGGCGACGGCGGTGGTGCTGGCGGCGGCAGTGGTAACCGGCAAAAATTTTGGGGCTGTAATAGCCGAGCGGCAACCCGGCCCGAGGACATATTTACTGCAGGATATGCGGGAGACGGCCCAGGCTTTAAGGTGGCCTGAAGACCAGCCGATTACCTATGGGGTTTTTTCAAGCGAGACGGATTTTTTGCCCATGAAGGATTACTTGAGGTATTTTTACCCCTGGGTGGCTACCTGGATAAATACAGTAGAGTGTCCCCGGGGGACAGGATTGGTGATAATTTATTCGCAGACAGGGAAATGTCTGGATAGATCTGCCGGGGATGCGAAAGTCGCCGGGGCGACTGTGTTTGCGTATCCCGGGGGGGAGATGACCAGAGTGGCGGGATATCAGCCTATTGCAAGGTGATCTTGGCAAATTTGCGGGAACCTACCCGGACGACGGGGTTCGGAGTCTGTAGTTCGTAGTTCGGGGTAGTTATTTTCTCGCCATTGACCTCGACTCCGCCTTGGGAAATAAGGCGGCGGGCGGAGGATTTTGACACGGCCAAGCCGGCTGCGACTAAAACGTCGATTATGTTTTGAGATTTAACGGAAACAGAGGGGATGTCCGGGGGGGTTTCTCCTTGCTGGATTGTGGTTTCGAAGTGATTTTGGGCCGCGTCGGCTGCGGTTTTTGAGTGGAGTTCGGAGACGATGGTGCGGGCGAGCTCTTTTTTGAGATGCATGGGGTTTTCCCTAGAACCCAGTCGGGTTTTGGCTTCGCCGATGATGTTCTGTGATACATTAGTTGCCAGTGTGAAATACTCGATAATAAGATCGTCTTTTACTGACATGACTTTGCCGTACATTTCCTCTGGAGGATCATCCAGCCAGATGGCATTACCCCAGGTCTTACTCATTTTGCGGCCGTCGGTACCAGTGAGGAAGGCCAGAGACATGACAAAAGATTCTTTGCCGCGCAAGTTTTTTTGCAGGGTGCGGCCGGCCTGCATATTGAAAGTCTGGTCGGTGCCGCCTATTTGCAAGTCGGTATCCATAAAATACGAGTCATAGCCCTGCATGACGGGGTAGAGAACTTCCGGAAGAGAGACGGAGCGGCCTTCAGCTAGGCGGGTTTTGATGAGTTCACGGGAGATAAAGTCGTTTAAGGTGAAGTGGCGGGTGAGCTTGACTACGTCCTCGAAGTTAAGTTTTTTTAACCATTCGGAATTATGAACGACTTTGACTTTTGAGAAATCCAGGATTTTGGCGGCTTGGTCTTTGTAGGTTTGGAAGTTGGCTTCTATCTGATCGTAAGTTAAAACCGGGCGCTGGGAGTCCTTGTCCGAGGTGTCACCGATTAGGGCCGTGAAGTCGCCGATTAGGAAAGTGACGTGGTGGCCCAGGTCAACTAACACCTGAAGTTTTCTTAAAGGGAAAGCGTTGCCCAAATGGACGTGGACATTGGTGGGGTCAATGCCGTTGTAGATGTTGAGTTTTTTGCCGGAGTGCAGCAGCTTTTCCAGTTCAGATTTTCCGGGGATGATGTTGGCTACGCCGCGGGTAAGAAGATCGGAGATTCGGTCCATGTGATGATTTTAACAGTTAAGGATGAATGATTCTAATACTTTTTGAAATTTAGGGAGACTTTCGATGTTGACCCATTCTTTTTCTTGATGCAGATTTTCTCCTATGGGGCCGAATACCAAGGCGGGAATTTTTTGGGTGGTGCAGTGCCGGGCGTCTGAGCTGCCGTGCTCGAAAGCAAATTCCGCTTTGGTGCGGGTAGATCTCAGGCATTTTCGCAGGAGTTGGGATAATGGGTGGTCGGGGTCGCAAAAAATCGGCGACTCGATTTTGAGAGGGACGATTTTACATTGGGGGAAGAAAGATTTCAGGTTTTTGAGAATATCGCGGGGACGGTCTTGGGGATGAAATCTGATGTCGATTAAAATTTGGCAGGAATCCGGGACTTGGTTGATGGCGGAGCCGCCAGAGATGAGAGAGAAGTTGAAAGTGGCGTTTTTTGTTTCCCGGGTGGGAGTAGGGTGGCTTTTGAGAAAATTTGATAATTGGGAGGTGAGCAGTTCGATGGCATTTTTACCTTGCCAGGGGCGGGAACCATGGGCGGCAACACCTGAGGCGGTGATTCGGACCTGCATGATACCTTTGGCTTGATTGACAATTTTTAGGTTGGTTGGTTCGCCGAATAAGGCAAATTTCAGCCGGGGAATATGGGAAATGAACTCTTTGGTGGAAGACCCTCCGGTTTCTTCGTCACAGACTAGAGAAAAGAGAATTTTTTTACGGGTAGCCAGTTTTATAAACTGAGGGTCAAGGCTGATTAGGGTGGCGACGGCAGCTTTGGTGTCTGCGGCTCCACGGCCAAAGAGACGTGAACCTATTGTTTTAGGACGGAAGATAGCAGTGGAGCCGGGGACGACGTCAAGGTGGGAGTTGATCATGATTTCGGCCTTTTGAGGAGGGCTTCCCCAATGAAGGAGTGGCCGGCCGGAGATTTCCTCCAATCGACTTTTGATATTATTATCAGCCAGGAATTTTTGGCACCATCTCAAAGCCTGATCATTGGTTTTAACATCTGACGTGATAGTAGGAAAGGAGATAAGGTGATGGAGGGTTGATTGAATAAGGTTCATATGGTTAGCGTAAGCGGGCCCTGAAGGTCCGGTCAATTAAGTTAACTGCTTGGGTTTCGTCGGGATGGAGATGGTGGGCAAGTTGTAAAGGTGCCAGAAGAGTACCTGGCCGCAGTTTACCCAGGAGCAAGACCGGATGTCCTTGGGGACCGGGTTGGCGGTCGATGCCGCAGGGAATGAAACCCAGGTTTAGACATTCTAAAACTGCTGGGCTGGATGAGGGGTGCAGTTCGAGAGGAATGAGGGTGAAAGGCGATTCTTTTTCGGCTTTATTGACAGCTGTTTCTAATTTAGTGGGGGGTGAGGTTGGGATTAAGACTGAGAAGGGCCGGGTGCGAGCTATTTCCCAGCCTCGGCGGTGAGGTTGGGGATCAGGGGAGGTGCGGACAGTAAGTTTAGGGTGGAAGCGGCTGGTAATAAGTTTAAGCGCAGTTGAGGCCAGGAGGCCAAGTATAGATTGTTTATCCGGCAGGAAAGCCGGTTCGCTGTCAGAGAACGGCTGAGAAGAGGAGAAGACAAACATTTCCTGGCGGTTGGGTTGGCCGTGGTTGAAGGCGGGGATACAAGCGTGAGGTATCATGGCCAGATGTTTGAAACAGATGACCTGGGTAGCTTCTCCGGAGGGAATTCCCATGAAATCGTCCGCGATTCTGACTTCGGCTACCAGGGGTTGATCTGAGCGAGAGAAATGGTCGCTAGCGGCTAAAAGCATAAGCAAGCCCCCGACACCGTTTGTTAAAGATACTGCTCGACCAATCTCGACCGCTTGGTCTGATTGTTTGACTTGGGCGGCAGAACCGATGGGTAAGTTGTCTTTAGTGGCGAACCATATCCGGCAGTTTCCTGAGTCGATGTCTGCAACCAATTGATCGCGGTGCTTGGTGATGCCATGCTCTACATACATTCTGGACAACAAAGTAATAAGCCAGTCGGCCTTGGTTTCTGAGGGGAGTTCTTCCGGGGATATGATATTAACCCCCTCCGGGAGGGATTTACTTTTATGACGGATGATTTGGGTGAGTTTTTCGAGGTCCATATTAGTCGGTGATGGATAGCTGCTTCATAAGCTGATGGATTCTGTCTTTTAGGATATGTTCCTGGTTTTCATCTTGAGGATTGTCTAAGGTAAGATGCGGTATGGCAGGTGATTCAAATTGGGACGTGAATTTACGGAACGATTCGACAGTGATTGGATGTCCTTCGTGATGGCGGGTGGAAACTAAGTTTTCCAACTCGTTATTTAGGAGACTTGATCTAACTAAGACGAAATTAAGCGGCCCGCATTGGTCATTTAGGAATTCGCGCATCCATTGCCGGGTGAGAGCGACTGAAATTACAACTCCTTTTGGGCTATTTGAATCAAGTTGATTGATCGTTTGAGCCATACGGGTAAGCAAAGTTTGGCGGTTTTTGTCGTCCCATTGTCCACGAGAGACCAGGCCCCTTTCATGCGGGGTCATTTCGTTGTCTCCGTCGTAGAATGTTAGACCAGACTCCTTTGCCAGGAGCTTTCCGATGTGGGTTTTACCCACAGCTGGGGGTCCAAAAAGAATGATTTTGGGTTTTGTGTGTTTCATATTGGCTACTCCAGCAATAAAAAAAGCCCTGGCAAATATCTAATTTCTTAGATACTTACAAGGGCCCTTCGACTTTGCTCAGGACGGGACGGTACCACCTTGTTTTGCTACCAAGTTTTCTTGATAAAAAATCCCCTCGGAAAGGGGATGGTTCAATCAAGCTTAAGTAGCCTCATCGAATGCTCCGTTTGCCGACACATTCTATAAGCTGTCTCGGGCTTTTCCCGTGTCCGATTTTGTCGGACCCGCTCCACAGGGTAATTCGATTCTTTGGCTGCGTCCTGCTTTCATCAACCGCAGGATGTCTGGTGTCACGCCAAAGTTTCTACTGGCACTGCTTCATAGCGTTGTCAATTGTAGGCGTATTTTAAGTTGGCCCGGGAGAAATGTCAATGGCCTTGACAGGGGCCAGGTTAGTGCTATTATGAGGACATATGGCGGACAATACTTCAGCAACTATTAAGATAAACTTGCCTGCCGGAATTTTGGCCAATGCCAGGCAGGAAGCTGAAAGAATCGGTATTTCGGTGCAGGATTTTATCCGGATGCTGATGGCGACTTACTTTTCCCGGGCTGAGTCTATTCAGGCGGTTTCTCGAGACAGGGTGTTGTGGGAGAGAGGAAAAAAGGAAGTGGCAGGAGGGAAGTTTGTTGCGGTGGAAAATGTGCAGGAGTTGGAGAAACTGCTTTTGAAGTGGTAATTTATGGAGCTAAGACTTACGGCATCTTTCAAGCGGGAGTACTCGAAGATAACTAGGGGAAATAGGGATCTGAAAAAGAAAGTTTTCAAGCAATTGAGATTATTGCTGGAAAATCCTCGCCATCCTTCTTTAAGGTTACACAAGTATCACGGGAAAGAATGGTGGTCTGTTTCGGTAGACATGAGTATTCGGGTGCTAGTCTCTTTTGAGGCGGATTACATTGTAGTTTTCCATATTGGTAAGCATGAGGATGTATATTGATTGGGGCTAGAGGGCGAAGAGGAGGCCGAGGGAGAGGAGGATGTGGCACTGATGCGGTAAATTATGTTAATGGTTTAGAATTAACAGGATGAGTGGGAAAGGGAAAAAAGAAATGATAATAATTGGGGCGGTAATGATTTGGGGTTTGCTTTTGGTGATATTAGGGTTGGAGGTGGCAAACCGGAGATGTCCGTCAGTGAACGAGAGGGGGAATTTTAGTTGTATGCAGGTGGCGGTTGAAACATTAGGGCAGGATAGAGAGTGGGATTTGTCAGTGACGGAAATGCCCGCGGACTGGCGGGAGGTGATTGAAAAGCGGGTGTTTGAGGTTGAAAGAAAAGAAATTTCCGGTTTTAACGGAGTAGCTTGTTTTGACTACGCCTTTGTGGCGGCGGATTTACCAACGGCGGCCAAAAGGTATGTGACAGCGCATGAAGCCCTGCATCTGGTGGACTATCGGTTAAGTGAGACTCAAGTCAATTGGAAAGCTGCCGGCCGGGAGCCTTTGGGGATGATGCAGACAGTGTTTTATAGTGTGTATTTGGGGGTAAGACAAGCTGGGAAACAGCCGGTAGCCAGCTGGCCTTGTTGGGCGGGCAGAATGTGGGTGGTTTTTAAAGTATATTTTTTGGGAGGGAACTGGACTTAGAGAGCAAACAGCAGGCCGAGGGAGAGGAGGATGGCGCCTGTTATAGCGATGATCCAGGTAGGGCCGGCGTTACCGGCGGGGACGATTTCGGTAGCCGGGGTGGGGACAGGAGTGGTCAGAGCCAGGGGGCGGGGAGTAGCAGTAGGCCGTGGGGTGGAGCTGGGACCCGGAGGCGAGGTGGGACCGGGAGTGGTTGTGGGAGAGTCACAGAAACAATCGGAGTCATCAGGACAGGAGGGAGTACGACAGAAACCCTGGTAGCAGAATAAGCCCCCCTGGCAGTTGTCGTTACTGCCGCAGGTGCCATTACAGTTGTTGGGCTCGCCGGTGGTGGGTGGCGAGGTGGGAGATGGGGTGAGGGACGGTTCGGGGGTGGGAGTGGATGACGGACCCGGAGTGGGAGTGGGAGTCGGAGTGGGTGAG
>MEXE01000026.1 GCA_001775555.1 Candidatus Amesbacteria bacterium RBG_19FT_COMBO_48_16
CAGTTATACCGGCATCATGCATCTTGGTCGCCGGGTTTCCGCTCTGCTTGACATCGGTTTGGTACTCTTAATTTTTCTTATTACCCGGAGAATATTTTCTGCAGGCAGACCTGCCTTACTGGGAGCATTTTTTTATGTCGCGTCTGTATTACCGATCCAACTTGCTCATTTTTATGCAGTCGACACATTTATGGTTTTCTTTCTGGTTCTCGGTTTTTACTTTCTGATCCATCTTTATTTTTCCCGCTCTCTCTTTCTCAAATCTCTTCTCTCCATCTTTTTGGGCTTGTCTTTTGGCCTTGCCGTCGCGTCAAAAATCTCCGCCCTCCTCTTTGCCCCCGTCATTGCCCTCGGGTTTCTGGTTTACGCAGTTCATACCAGACATTTACCCCGCCTATTACTATTACTATTTGCTGTTACTATCTCCGGCTATTTTTCCCTTCGCCTGGCCCAACCCTATCTCTTTGCCGACTCGCGCCTGGTCACCCTGCGGCCGAACCCCAAAGTAATTTCCAATTGGCGTGACCTCAACCGGATGAGTACTGCTGATGCCTCTTTTCCCCCGGCCGTTCAGTGGCTTCATGTTCCTAAAATTTCTTATTCTTTAGGAAATCTGACTCTCTGGGGACTGGGATTGCCCCTAGCTATTGTCGCATTTTTTTCTTTTATCCCGGCGGTCTTTCATCTTAGGCGTCATCCGCTTCTGATATTGCCTCTGGTTTGGGTTTCTGGTCTTTTTCTTTACCAGTCTGTCCAATTTGCCCAACCCATCCGTTATTTCTACCCCATCTATCCTTTCCTGGGCATCATTTCCGGCTTCGGTTTCTCTCACTTTCTCTCCCGCTTCCGCCACCCCGGTCTGATTCTTGCTCTTACTCTTACACTTGCTTTAATCTGGCCGATCAGTTTCATGTCTATTTACTCCCGTCCCCATTCCCGGGTCTCGGCATCCCGTTGGATAAACCAGAATGTTCCTCACGGCAGTACTCTCTCCTGCGAGCACTGGGACGATTGTTTACCCATCGGTAATACCCAGGGGATTACAATAATCGAATTTCCCCTCTACGGTCAGGACTCACAGGCTAAGTGGCAGGACATGAGTCGCCGTCTCGACCAAACTGATTACATCATCCTCTCCAGCAACCGTCTTTATGGTTCAATTATGACCGCTCCTGAGCGATACCCAATTACTACCAGCTACTATCAGCTCCTTTTCTCCGGCGCTCTGGGTTTTTCCAAAGTTGCTGAATTTACCTCCCGCCCTAACCTGCCCTTCCCCGGTATTCACCTCTGCCTAACTCCGCCATTCATCAAATACGGATCAGTCGCTTTTTCCTCTCAGCAATGCCCCCTCTCAGGCGTCAGTTTCGTCGATGACTACGCCGACGAAACCTTTACCGTCTACGATCACCCAAAGGTGCTCATTTTTCAAAATACCGCCCGTCTTTCTCCCCCAGAAATATTTAATAAAATCTCCTCTTTCTAATCACTATTTGGACCCTCAGAGCTTCTTTGCTACCAAAACAATATTTAGAAAACTGTCATTTTCCCCCAGCCTTAATCCCTCGTTTGCCCGATCCACCCGGCGGATAACAGAAAGTAGTAGCTTTCGCAATTTTGTGTCCCGTTTATGGTAATTAAAACGGGAATAGTTGGGCATGCAGCCCATTTCCACTAAATTTTTTCCCACCGCATAAAACCAAAAGTGCGCCATTGGCAGGCAGTAATGGGTACATCTGAAAATTTTTTCCACCTTCCATCCCTCGGCAGTAAATTTATTAATAAGCTCTCTTTCACTATAAAGTCGCACGTGATCAGCCCATATCCCGGCCAACCACCAAATGTTGACCGGGAGATGTTTTCCTGTCAGTCTTTCTAAAATCCAATTAGCCGGATCCCACCAGAAAGGGTAGTTTTTAACCGGTACTGTTATTACCGCTTTCCCTCCCCTCTTCACCACCCTTTGCATTTCCTGAATTGCCAGTCGGTCATCCCGGATATGTTCCAACAGTTCCGTGCTTATAACCATATCAAACTCACCGTCCCCAAAAGGCAACCGGGTCGCGTCTCCCTCCATAAATTTTACTTTCGTACCTCCCAGGCTCGATCTGGCTACATTCAGGTAGTCTGAATTCTTATCCACCGCGGTAACAGTGTAATGTGGATAGATCTCACTTATCAGTTGCTCATAAAATCCCCGACCACACCCCACATCTAACACTTTCGCTGCCCCTTTTTTTCCCGCTTTCAGGTTTTCCAACACTAGTTTTGCCCTTCGGGCAAATGCCGGATCCAATTCCTGCTCCAAGAGTTCTTCGATCTTTCTTGCCATATTCTAAATCAGCAAACTTTCATACTTTTGTATCGTGGACGGGTAGTCAAAATACTTCTTAACCTTCTCTTTCTGAACCGTGAACCTTTTTTTATTTCGCAACACTTCCAAAATCCCTTCAGCCAAAGCAGTTGGGGACTCCTTTGCTACCACCACCCCCATTCCGGTTTGGATAACCGGCTGTCGGGCTCCGGGAATATCTGTTACTACCACCGGTACTCCCGCCAACATAGCTTCGGCCTGGACAAATGGAAAAAAATCACTCCGGGACGAGACCACCAACACATCACAGGCTTTATAAAATGCCCCCATATCTTCATGTTCCAATTTTCCTAACATAACTAAATTAGGTTCTAACCGTTTTATAATGTTTTCCTGAGACTTATAAAAATTTTCATATGTAATATTAGTTTCTCCCGCAAATACAAAACCCGTATTTGGTATTTTACATGTCACCAATGGCACTGCTTTAAGCAAAATATCAAATCCTTTTTCCTCCACCCATCTACCCGAAAAGCCGATTCTATGTTTAAAACCTTTTAACTTCGAGTTTATCTGTTTTTCTATTTTCGATTTCGGCTCAAGGGGTGGAAAAGGGGGACGTAATTCTATCCATTTCTTCGGGAACTTTTTCAGTAATGCTGAATGTGTTGCATAGTCTTTGGTATTTACGATTACCCCCCGGGAAAGACTGATTGCCAGTGATGTAGTCATATAAAATATTTTTTCCAATATTCGATTACCTACCCCTTTGGGTAATACTAGGTCACCATTATGAATAAGCCAAAATGGTTTGCGCCAAACCCACGCCATAACGGCAACCGCAGCTACTTCAGCCTGGGGAGTAAAAGCAACCACCTTATCACAGCCTGCCATTTGTCGCCACAAAACCGCAAACCAAAGCGGGGACACCATTGTTCGGGACAAGCGGAACCATGCAGGAATTCTTATCACTCTCACATCAGAAATTTCTTCTTCCTCCCGTAAATCCAACTCGTGTTTATAGGCCAATACTGAAACCGAAAACATTTTCTTATCCAGACTCTCCGCTAAAGCTTTAGCATATTGTGTCAGACCGGTCCAATGTGGGTAGTAATATGTAATTACCAGAAGCAGCTTCACTTTTCTTGGTCTTGTATCCATTGCAATGCTTTCTTTAAATAGCCAAACCCCGCCCGATTCCTGTAAAGAAACTTATCTACCAGATTATAAATCCAACAGATTTTAACTCGGTTATTTTTTTCCAGATATTCCACCACATCCAGGTTGTCTTCTATATAGTAATCGAATTTGTATTTTTTAATTATCTCCTGTTTAAATAAATGTGGTTGTTGATTCTTATTGTTCACACTTACTGTAGTAAATAAATCTCTGACCCGAAATTTTCCCAACCACCTCTCCAGATTTTGGTTTAAAAAATTAAATCTAGCAGTTACCAAATGTGCTTCAATTTTTCTCTCTTTTACCATCTCTCGCAGTAATTGAAGACCGGGAGCTGGAACAATACTAGATTCATGCAACACTCTCCACAAAAACTGCTGCCAACGATTATGGGGTATAAAAAACTTTAATCCTCTCTTTTTTAAGATCTTACGTTTAAAACCGGTAATAGGTGCCCGGATAACCCTAAATGGGTTATAAGCTACTACTCCGTCAAAATCCAGACCCACTTTAGTAACCCTGCTCATTATCTGGATTTTACCGTCCCCACCTTGCTTTTGTATAGCTCCAACTCCCCGCAATTATCATGCCTGTCGCTGCAATTAGAATCAGCCAAGTCGTATTCACTTCCCCGGTTATTGGTAGCCCCGAATCAGTCGCCGGGGTCGGGGTAGGCGGCATCAAAGTCGGACTTGTGGTCGGAATAATGGTTGTTGTTGGTTTGGCAGTGGGAGAAGGGGAGACTCTTGGGGTTACTGTCGGACTTGCCCCGCCGGTGGCGGAGGGACTGGGAGCCATCGTTGCCGAAGGTGAGGCGGAAAAGGCTGGTAGGAAACTTTCCCCGGCAGCAAACACCATAAACGTCTTTGTAACCGTTTGTACTAACCCGTCGATAACCGCGCTTACGGTCAATGTATGCTCGCCCGCCGGTATATCCATTGGCACGCTGTAAGCGTAATTTCCGGTATCATCAGCCACGGCAATGCCGCTCACCAGGGCTTCAGAATGGATTTCTATGGTTATTTCAGTTCCCGCCGGCGCCTTACCTATGATTTGCGGGCGGGTGGAATTTAATTTTTCTCCGGACTTGGGAGCCAGTACCGACAGGCTTGTCGGCGGCCCTATTATTTCTGGTTCGGGAGTTGCAGTAGGTAAGGGGTTTGAAACGATATCCTGTTGTGTGAAAGCATATGTCCCTCCCAGTGCCATATCTCCCACAGGACTGTCATTATCAGTTGAAGTTTCTGCAGTTGTCATTCCCATCGGACCCCCCTGTATGGTTAATTGCACCGTTGTTTTTTCGCGGTCGTACGAGGCATATTCCGTCAAATCCGTAACCCTGGCTGTAGACACGGGTATTACGAAGGACCCGCTTTGTTTGACTATTGCGGACAACAACACCGCTCCCGGTATTTGATAATAAACAATTGCCCCTTCTGCCGGATCTCCGTTTTTGGTGGTTATCTTTCCGTAAGCTACATCAGCATCCGGAGTCTCAGTAATTGCCGGGGCTGTCTCCGCTCTGTATAGTTCCTCTCCCAGATTATACAGGTTCCGTCCCGAACCAATTTCAAATTCATATCCCGTCTCGGGTTTCAGCCCTTGGATTACCACATAGTGGGTAAAATAATTCTCGACAGACCCTTTTTGCTGGTCCCGTTCGTCGGATACTATCAATTCTGGTTCTTCTTGTTCCTCGCCGTACTTCACATACCCCGAAGTTGCCCGCTCGGTCACCCAAGACACCGTAAAACTCGAATCAGAAATATTTGTGATTTTGACCTCTTGAGGAGTTTCCTCAGCCGAGGCTACCCCCCGCTCTCTTACTTGATTAGCCACCAGCCAAATGCCTGTCACCAGGCCGCTCACAGCCATCAATAATCCCAAAACCGTCGGTATGGTAATCTCTGGTCTTTTCATGGATTTAATTTTTCCAGTTTTTCGATAGTCGTATAGTCAATTTGCGGATTCAGTGGTGTCAAATGTTTTTCGACAGCTTCTGGTAAATTAATCTCGGCATATGCTCTGTACACCTCAAAACCCACCCACGACGCGACAGTTAAAAGTGTCGATATTAATACTATCACAACGTCTTTATCCAGACTCCTGTTTCTCATAAACTCTCCGATGCGGGCATAAACCCGCTTACTCCTTCCGCCACGGCGGTCAGACTTCCGTCCTCTGCTTTGATAATTTTCAGCCTTTTAATTAACACCAACCGCCGCGTCTTTTCCAAAGTTGCTAACCACCCCCTGATCTGCGGATACTGGCCTGTGACGGTCACGGAAAACCTGACCGCTTTTACTCCCTGAGGTAGGTTAATTCTCTCTCCCTTAATTATTTCCTCAGCGACTCCTGAAATAGGCACCCCCTCAAAAACCACTTCTGTTAACCCCACTCCATTTTCACCCGCTATTCTTTCCCATCTTTCTGCCAATCCTTCCCATGCGGGAAAGTCCGGCAAACTCTCACTTACCACCCCCAACCTGGGTCTCGCGGCTTGCAGTTCGGCAGCCGCTTTTTGCACCTGCCGGATTTTCTCATCTAACCTGGCAGCCAGAACTTGCTGTTGTTTTATCTGTCCCACCAGGCCCCCAATCGTAACGAGGGTCGGGCGGATTGCCATTACCACTAAAAGAATTACCAGCAGAAGTGACAATATTACCCACAGGCTCGCAACGAACAATGGCTGACTTTGCACCACCTGTAGATATTTCCGGTACCGGGCCAAACTATTTTTGTATTGCAGCGCCATATTACAAAGTAATCTCCAGAATGAACTTAATTCCCGTTAAAGGCTCTTCTTGAATCTGGCTTAGCTCTACGCTTTTCCAGGTAGGATCAATACTTAAGCCTGATAATAATTGCCCCAGTCCCTGTTCCCCCAGTGAGTTAGCTTCCACTTTGATTACCTGTCTTCCCATATCCACGGAAGACAACTTAACCTCTTCGGATACTCTTTCCGCCAATTTGTCCAAAGTCGATCCGGCCTGATACCGGCTGTTTAGAATTTCATCTGCCGCAGACAGCTTCCGCTGTTGCCCTCTGAACTCCTTTTCAATAGGAAGTTCGGCCTCCAGGACGCTCACTTTGCCCTGAATTTCTTCGTTCAGTTCGGAAATCTCCTTATCCAGTTTGAATCGGGACAAAAATGCCAGTATTACGATCAATTCCGTAACAATAATAATGTACCTTCCTCCGGATACCGCCCATTTCAAAAATTTCCCCCAAAAAGAAGACTCAAATTCTGACGGAGGCAACAAATTTACCGGTTTTCCCCGGGCAGCCATACCCCCAGTATATCAACTTCTTTTTGCAACAACCAGCCTTGCCAAACGTGACTTTATTCTCGCAGCCTTATTTTTATGGACTATCCCTCGTTTCGCTGCCTTATCAATCGCTTTAAACACTTTCTTCAAATTAACTGCTGTGGATTTTTTTCGCATGTTCCTGATAGTCTCCGAGAGAACCACCCTCACGCGCAAGTTCGCCTCTTTTTTGCGTTTATCCGCTCTCAATTTTCTAATTGCACCTTTGGTTATCGGCATCGCGGCCATATAATATCACACATGCGTAGGTTTCTCCAAAACGGCAGTTCCCTTCTCTTCCGGCGCCAAACCAACATTCTCTCAGCAGCTTTTGTGATTATGGTCACTTACGGGCTTTCCCAGGTTATGGGTCTTATTAAAACCCGGCTTTTAATCAGTTATTTTTTTGGTTCAAAAGCTGCCATTTTGGACATCTATTATGCCGCTTTTGTCATTCCCGACACCCTTTTCCAACTCTTGGTAATTGGTTCACTTTCCGCCGCTTTCATACCGGTTTTTACCCGTTATTTATCCAAAAGTCAGTCCCAAGCCTGGTATATCGCCAGCGCTTCTCTTAATTTGGTGCTGTTGGCATTTTTTCTCCTGTCTCTGGTAATTTTTGCTTTCGCCCCCTTTTTCTCCCGGCTTATTGCACCGGGTTTCAATTTGGGACAAATATCTGTTATGGCCTCACTTTTGCGGGTCATGCTTGTAGCCCAGCTTTTTTTTACGGTGTCCAGCTTCTTAACAGCCATTATCCACTCTCATCAGCGTTTCTTAATCCCCGCCTTAGCTCCGATTGTCTATAACCTGGGTATTATCGCCGGTACTGTTTTTTTGTCCCCCGCTTTAGGAATTTTCGGTCCCGCAGTTGGCGTCGTTCTCGGAGCGTTCTTTCATATGGCGCTTCAGGCTCCGCTGACTTTCCGGCTCGGCTTTCGTCCCCAGGCCTTACTCGACTGGCGCCACCCCGGAGTCAAGGAAACTTTGCGGCTGATGCCCCCTCGGGCTCTGGCTCTGGGGATAGATCAGATAGAAATGTTTGTCGCTGTCTTTTTAGCCTCCCTTATGGCTTCCGGATCTCTCACTCTTCTAAACGTTGCCCGCCTTTTATACGCTATTCCCTCAACTCTCTTTGGGGTGACTCTTGGCCAGGCTGCTATGCCCACTCTATCCCGCCTGTCATCCGACTCCGACCAGCAGGCTTTTCGCCGCACCCTGGTGGACACCCTTCTTCAGGCTGTTTTCTTTGCTCTGCCCCTAAGCATCTTGTTTATAGTTCTGCGTGTCCCTATTGTTCGTTTGGTTTTCGGTTCCCGCTCTTTTCCTTGGGCAGCCACCTTGACCACCGGAAAAACTCTGGCAGTATTGGCCTCCGCTGCCACCTTTACTGCTATTATGCAATTGGTCGTCCGCGCTTTTTATGCCCTTCATGATACCAAGACCCCTCTTTTTATCGGCTTGGCTGCCGCCGCGTTTGATGTGACTTTAGCCGTGGTTGCCACCCGGGTATTTGGTTTGGGGGTTATTGGCTTAGCTCTGGCTATTTCGGTCACTGCGGTTTTGGAAACCTTTGTTTTATTTGCTTTTCTTTCCCGCAGGCTGCACCTGGATCCGCCTCTGGCCTCTCGCTTGGTGACATCTCTAGCCAAACTTGGCATCACCGGCTTGATAACCGGTTTTTCCCTCTGGCTTCCCATGCGGTTTCTGGATCAATTTGTATTTGACACCACCCGCACCTTGCCTTTAATTGCTTTAACTTTTTCCACCTCGATTATCGGCTTGATAGTTTATTTATTTCTCTCTTTTCTTTTCCGTGTCAACGAACTGTCGGCTTTTGTTGCCCTGCTCCAGCGCCTTTTCAGTCTTGGTCGGCAGTTGACTTCTCCGCCTCCGGCCGAACCTATCATCCTCCCCGCCCCGGACCAGAACTGACATCGCAATGTCATCCTGAGCGAGAAAAGCGAGTCGAAGAATCTCTTGGTAAAATACCCTCATGCAAAATATCCGCAACTTCGCAATTATTGCCCACATTGATCATGGTAAATCCACTCTGGCAGACCGGATGCTGGAATTAACCGGCACTGTTTCCCCCCGCCAGATGCGTGCCCAGCTCCTCGACAGTAATCCCATCGAAAGAGAGCGGGGGATTACCATCAAACTCGCCCCCGTAAGGATGGAAATGAAATATGGCTTCGAAAACGGTCAATTTAAAATATATCCGAAGGATACCAAAATTTTGAATTTTGAATTTTGCACTTTGAATTTAATCGATACTCCCGGCCACGTTGACTTTTCCTACGAAGTCAATCGTTCTCTTGCCGCCTGCGAGGGGGCGATTTTACTTGTCGATGCCACCCAGGGTGTCCAGGCTCAAACCTTGGCCCA
>MEXE01000027.1:0-6651 GCA_001775555.1 Candidatus Amesbacteria bacterium RBG_19FT_COMBO_48_16
TGTGGACTACCCTACTCATATTTATGATCCGATTCGGGTGGAAGTAGCAAATGCGTATATTAAACGTGAGATGCGAAAATATTTACCTTCTGTTAGAACTAGAGATGTATGGAAAAATATTGACCGGGATATTGATCAGTGGTTTGAAAATAACCAGAATATTGCAAAGATCAGGGATTATTGGAATGGTTTCCACGGAATTGCCATGGGTTTTAAATTAAAAAATGGCTTAATTCAATTAATCACAGCCCAAAATGTATCCTGGGTAAAGGTCGATAAATTACCACTTGACGGATACGTTGCCACTGGTGCCGGAATTGAATATATTTTCCAAGAATTATCCGGTAACCAATCGGCAACCGACTTGAGAATATTCTTTGAAAAACATGTAGATTTGGCAAAATTTTGGAAAACTGAGTTTGAAAAACACGCAAAAACCAGTGAAGAGAGAGATAATTTCCCGATTATCGCAATCAAAGTCAAAGGTGTTGCTCTAGCTCATGACGGTAATCGACGGTTAATTTTGGCAGTACTTCAGCGAAAAAAAACAATACCGGCATATTTAGGACATTTCACCGACGGGACGGAAATACCTAAAAATTATTGGCTGCCCACCTCAGTTTATATGGATATTGTCAAATCAGGTGAAATAGCTGGGGCTTATGAAGAAACTTTGGCTTTGCTAAAAAAAATGATTCCCCTTTCTGAAAGCGGAGAATATGAATTAAGAGAAAGAGTATTGATTGGAGAAAATGAGTTTAGGCTGAAATTGAAAAGGGATATCTTTGGAAATTGAAGTTAATTGTAAACACAGGTGAGAACAGATGACCTTTGACACTGAGAGCAGTAAGCAGATTTACCTTTAAGATTATTTTCCTCCATTTCCTCGCCTAGCCGATTCAGCTCTTGGTCAGTAAGGTTCATAGTGATAAAGTGGCCACATCCAAGTCGAATAGTATGTTCAGCGCGAGATTGGAAAGGCGGGTTTTCTTTCTTTTTGCTAAACATAAAGCTAAGTTTACCAGGAAAATAGATTGTGATAAACTATAGGGTATGAAAAGTAGGGAGATTTACCAGGTTGAAGCCAGAAGGGTAAAAGGGGGGAAAGCGAATTTGATAGCAGCTTTAGAAGACGCGAGAAGCAACGGGGAAGTAGATGAGGCGGAGATAGCCAGGTTACCTTTGGAGGAGCTGGCAGATAAAATGAGGTGCTGGAGAATATGGGCGGTTACAGCTTTGAGCTTGGCCAACGGCGAGTGGAGCGGGAAGAGAGCTGCCAATTTTTTGCGGGAAGCCAGAGATGTGATTGGGGTATATTACTATAACGAAACAGTTTGGGAAAGGGCGAAACAGTTGAAAACCGATGCCGAGGGTCACGAATATCAAATGGCAGCTGAAATGTGCCGGGATGAAGGCAAATATTGGCTTAGAGTGGGGGCGTTTTTGGGAAACCCGCTATTGATTGATAAGGCAATTGAATCCTTTGAAGAAACTATAAGTCTGGCAGAAACTGGGACATCGGCTGCAGCTTTGGCGATGATAGAAAGAGAAACTGCTAAAAGAACGAAAGGGCAGGGGGTCGATTTCACCCAAATACGGCAGGCTTTCACGACTGTGGTGGACCTGTCTCCTAGAGTCGGAGGGTGGGACAGAATGGCGGCAGTCTCTTGGATGTATATTAAAGAAGCGGTATTTAGCGGAAACTTTAAAGACTCACTAATGGGAGTCAGAAACTTACGGATCGCCTGTAATCAGTTGGATAAAGGTTGGCTGCAATATCCGAGAAATGAGCTGCTGACGGGAGTAATGGGTATATCTAGACGAATGACCAGAGGAGACGTATATGCTGAGCAATTTGAAATACAATCAAAGTGACAGCAGCGGTAATAATTTACTTTGAGAAGAATTTTTATCATCTTAGTTTGGTATAATTTACAGGTGGACAAAAAATTAGATAGGCTGTTAATAAAAATCTCCCGATCTCGGGAAACGACGGGGAAAGAGAGTAAAACTTTGGAACTTTTGGACCAGGCGATTGAGGCCACAGGGAATTTGATTAATAAAATTACTACAGACGCGAACGGGAGAGGGAGTCAGATATGGCGGGAATAGATCCGAACCAATCGCCTAAAGAGATCATGCAACTGATTGCCCAGGCGAGGGAAAAAGTAGGCGGTGAAGAAACAGCTATAGGATTAGTCTGTGAAGCACTGGAGATGTACCAAGACGTAATGGTGAACTTATTTTTGGAAAAGTGCCTAATTTACCATCACATTATGATGACTGAGCGGGATAATCCGGGGAAGAAAAACAAAGCCTCTGCCAAAGAGGCAAGCCGGTTGTGGAAAAAGACTTTACAAGACGCTGAAGCATACATCGACTTCTATCATTTAAGGAGATGGAGGTCGAGGCTATACAGGTTTTGGGGGAGATGGTATGACAGCCAGGAACGTTTCCGCAAATCAGTCCCCTATTACAAACTAGCCATCAAATTAGCCAAACAGGATCCGGACTGGACACAAAAAGGAATTCCCCGGTGGCTGGAGCTGGAAGGCTTTTTGGGCTTTGCGTCCATAACGGGCGGAAACGTGAGAAAAGGATTGCGACAGCTACAAAAGATATATAAAAAATACGACCGAGGAACTGGTAAATCCCTGCGGCAGAAAGATTACGCGACGTGGGCTATCTGGAAAACCGGAATTCCCATCTGGATAGGAAGGGCGATAATCTCCGGAAAAGTAAAGATGGAAAAGAGGGAATACGCAAAGTGGCTGCAAGAAGCAGAAGGGCTGCTGTCTGTCCCACCGGGAACAAAAAGCTGGGTAAAAAATTTCGGATTTAGAAAAAACGAGATAGCAGCTATCAGGAGAGAATTGAAACTTTAGCTACTAGCTGAGGAATAATAGCGGAGAGAGAAGTGCCAGAATTTAAGAGAGAAGAAAAGAAAAACGACGCCGAAAATTAAGGAGAAAATAATCATTTGCCAGGAGAGCAGGCCCAAAAGGGTTTTGGCAGGAAAGGTGAACATTAAACCCACCGGAATAACAAAGGTAATCAGCGATCTTAGTGGCTCGGAAAACAGATCCACCGGGATACGCACCAAAGAAGTCAGGTCGCGATAAACCATAATCAGGTGGTCGACGGAAAGAGTGATTATACCCAGAGCTATAACCAAAATATGGAAAGCGGCGGCGACAATGAGAGTATTTAACAGCATAAGAAAGAACAAAAAGAGGGAAGACGGTGAGGGATGGATAAAAAAAGCCAGGTAATAGGCAATCACAGCAGTCAGAACGATGAGAACCCCGGCGTCGATAAAGTCCGGACCGCCCAAGAGGCAGCGGACCAAAGGCGGAAAGGGCTTAAGTAGGACCATATCAAATCCGCCGGAAACCACCAGAGAGCGGAAGCGGTAAACCTCACGGAAAAACATCTGGACTAAAGTGTCGATATAATTAAAAACCAGATAGAAAAATATTAATTGTTCGCGGGTATAGCCGCCGATAAGTTTGATTCCGGAACCTAAAAAATAAAGGAAGGTCAGGAAAAGACCATAACGCAAAAGCTTACTCGTGAAAAAGAGGGAAAAAACTACCGGTCCGCTAATATTCTGCTGAAGAGAATTAACAAAATAAAGCCAGGTGACTTTTAGAACTTTCATATTTAACCACCGGAGGCAGAATATACTTTGTATCCGGCCGACCAAACTCGTTTAACCAAATAGAATAAAATACCTAACCAGACCAGACTCTGAAACAGAAGCCTGACCGCCTCCAAGGGGGACAGACGGCCGATAAAAGCGGCCAACGGAAAATAAAGCAAATAAGGGAACGGGGTAAACTGGAGAGCGGTAAAGGCACTACGAGGTAAAATATCCAGAGGAAAAATCAAGCCGGTAAGCATTTCCATTAATACCAGAACCACAAACATAAATCCCCACGTATTTTCCGGGGCCCAAAAGACACTGGCCAGAGCCAGTTTTCCCAAAAGGTAGAAGATAATTACGGCGGAGACAAGCATCAGAATTCCGATTAATATGACTGCGGGTTGGGAGGAAAAAACAAGCGGGGGGCGGAAGATTAGCCAGAGAAGAAATATCTCACCGACGGCAAATATGACATTGAGTAATTTGCTGGAGAGATCCCGGGTAAACCAATAGCGTAAATAGCCTATGGGTTTGGTCAAAAAATTATTTAGAGCCCCACTGGAAACTTCGCCACCGATATTGTCGTTGGAGGGAGAGGAGCCGACGAAACCGTAGAGGAAAATAACCAGCAGGAGATAGGCCATAATTTGTTCACGAGTGTAACCGAAGACAGAGGTTTGAACGGAAAAGATGGTGGACCAGAGGAAATAGGTCATTAAAACCCGCAAAATATTTCTGAAACGCCAGAGGACGAAGTTGAGCCGGTAAATGAATTGGTTTTGCCAGTCGATGGCAAAAACCGTGAGATATTTGCGCATGATTTAACTCTCCCTTAGTCCCTCCCTTAACTTAAGGGAGGGAGACGTCTTAGGCTAAATCTTTTCCGGTGAAGACTTCGCGAATAATGTCTTCGATTTGGGGTTCTTCGATATTTAAGTCCGCGACGGGGAAATGCTGGAGAAGTTCGGCGGCGGCCAGGGAAGTGGCATTTCTGCGGACCGAAATGACGCACTGGGGATAATCAAACTTTTTGACAACACCTATGTCTGCAAGTTTTTTCTCGTCAACCGGTTCGCTGAAAACCACCGTCAGCAGTTTGTGATTGGCAAATTTTTTGATAATTTCCGATAGTGCTCCGTCAAACAGCAGTTTGCCCTTGTCAATAATAATTACCCGCTCGCAGAGTTCTTTGACATCGTCCATATAGTGGGAAGTCAGAATAATTGTCGAATTGAATCGGCGGTTGTACTCCTTGATAAAATCCCGCATTTTCTTCTGCATAACCACATCCAGTCCGATGGTGGGCTCGTCCAAAAACAGGATTTTTGGGGAGTGAATCAGGGCGGCAATAAGCTCCATTTTCATTCTTTGTCCGAGCGAGAGTTTTCTGACCTGGACTTTTAAGTAGTCTTTGACCTCGAGAAGGTCAACCAGTTCGTCGAGTGTTTTGTTGTACTGCGCCTGGGGGACTTCATAAATCTCTTTGTTTAAAATAAACGACTCCATGGCCGGCAGGTCCCACCAGAGCTGATTTTTCTGGCCCATCACTAAAGAAAACTGTTTTTGGAAAGCGGGTTTTCTGTCCCAAGGAATGTAACCTAAAACGGAGACATGGCCGGAAGTAGGATATAAAAGGCCGGAGAGAACTTTGAGGGTTGTAGTTTTGCCGGCGCCGTTGGGGCCGATGAAACCTATTAATTCACCCTCGTCGATAGAAAAGGAAACGCCGTCGACAGCTTTGGCGTCATAATATTTCCGATGAAAAAGAGATTTTATGGAACCGGCCAGACCGGGTTCTTTCTGGTGAACCCGGTAGTATTTTTTTAAATTTTTAACCTCTATGACGGGCATAACTTTCTTATTGACATATAATTATATGCATGGTAATATGATTGTTGTCATATGAACTCCGTGCCTTTGATAGCAACTGTCGCTGATCTGCAACGTAAGTATAGGTCTTTGGTGGACAAAATTAAAGAGACCGGTGAACCGTTGGTGGTAGTCAACAACGGTCAACCGGATGTCGTGGTCTTGGATACACAAGCTTACAATACCCAAGTGGCTAAGCTGAAGAAGCTGGAAGAGGAATCCTTGCTGAGAGCAATTCAGACAGCCCTGGAGGAACATAAAACCGGGAAGACGGTTAAGTTAGGCCGGGGGCAGAAACTGACAGATTTGTTAGACTAAGAATGATGGAGGTGGAATTTTCTTCGTATTTCCTGGACCAGGCAAAGAAACTAACGCAAAAAGAGAAGGAGGTTTTGGCGGAAAAGGTTGAGTTGTTTAGGAAAAATCCGCGGGATCCCAGGCTGAAAACCCACGCTTTGACAGGAAAACTTAAAGGAAGCTTTTCTTTCTCGGTAACTTATTCCAAGAGAGCAATTTTTGTGCTGAGTGGAAATACTGCGATATTTGCTGAAATGGGAACCCACGACCACGTCTACCGATAACCTCATCCCAGAGGAGGGAAAGTTTGGCTTGATCAAAACGCTGAGTAGGCTGGCTTATTTTTTTTATTTGGGAAGAAATGCCCTTGGGTTTCATGCTTTGAAGTATATGACCTATTAAATTGACAAAATCCCGGCTTTTGTAATATCATCCGGATTAATGGGTAATATCAATCCTGAGACCAGAGCCTCGCTGTTTATCAAAGCCGCAAGTGAAATGAATATACCCGGAAGCATAACCTGCTCCGGGAAGGATGATGATAGTCTTTGTTCAAATCACGGTTCAAGAGGGGATGGATGTCAATTTTGTGGAGCAATTAGAAAAGCGAATGATAGAAGCCCGTTATTTTTTCAATTAATCAGACCTGGTGTTATCCGAATATCTGAGTGGGATTGGAATATTTAGCAAGAAGTGACGGGGTGCTAAGACGGGGCGGAGGAGTAAACGGAGGCGCGGGAGACGCCGTGTTTGATCACCAAATCGTCTTTTTGCAATTGAAGGAGGTCATAATGGAGAGTCTTGGGATTAACAGCAGGAAAACGGCGGGAGAGAAAATC
>MEXE01000027.1:6768-15257 GCA_001775555.1 Candidatus Amesbacteria bacterium RBG_19FT_COMBO_48_16
GGAAAAATTCTATAAATCCCGTGCAATTTTTACCCGACTCTAGGGCTTGGTAATAAAGAGGTCTATGGGTGTCGGTGTATTCCTCAAATTCCAAAATGTGACTGAAGTCTGATTTGGCCAGAACAAAGGCGGAAATTAAGCGGCCAACCCGACCGTTTCCGTCAGCCAGGGGGTGAATTTTTTCGAAGGCGAATTGAGCAATGGCGGCGGTTATTGGTGGTGGTTCTTTGAGAGAACGGGTAAACGAAATATATTCATCCATGAGCCGGGGTAAGTTGAAATGGGCTGGAGCCAGGTAAATAGCAATACCCGCAGAATTGAAAATGGCCCAAGGTTCCTGACGCCAGATGCCAACGTGGGCCGATAAACCTTTTAACGCTAACCGGTGAAGCCGGCGGATGAGGGAAAGAGACAGTTTTTGGGGGGCGTGAGAGGAAAATATGAAGTTGTAGGCAGTTACCAGATTTTGAACCTCAAGCTGACGGTGAACCTGGGGATCCTCAAGGCGAGCGGGAATATTTTCTATCCGGGCGGAGAAAACAGCGCTTTTTAAAATCGAGCGACGAAGTAAGGAGGCAATATTTTCCGGCTGGGGATAATACTTGGTAAACAGCAGATTAAGAGCAGAAACTTCATTGACAAGACGGGAAATGTCAGGAGTAATTTTCCAGGTGAAATCTAACATTTGATGATATTAGAATATATTAGAAGATATGGGAAGATGTAAGATACTAAGACGAGGCGGAGGAGTAGTGGCGGAGGGATGAAGTCCAGGCCAGGTGGGACCAAACAGTAAGAATTAAAAACAGTAAAACGTATGTAAGAATAAGGTTTGGGGAAAGAGGCTTAAGCAATATCGCAGATGCGGGTAGAGTGGTGAGTAAGGACAACGGTAAAATTAACAGACGCAGCCAAAGATTTGAGGAGGTGAAAATATTGGCGGGATATTTATATATTTCCTGAATTTCAAAAACCACGCTGGAAGTTCCCGGAATAAATCCGTGCCTGAAGTTGAGGCAGATAAAAAGCACTGTCAGGCAATGGAAAATCCAGAGACTGAGAAGCAAAGTGGTAAGATATAAAACTACTCCGAAGAAAGAAACCGGTAGATGAAAGCGGATAAGGGTGGAACTTAAATAAACGGCTCCTAATAAGGCTGAAAGGAGGTTATGCAGACTGCCGTTTCTAAAAAAAGCGATGAAGCGGGCGCTGGCGGGCTTGGCTAAAATGACGTCGAAGCCGCCGGTACCAATGTCCCGGGGAGTGTGGTTCAGCCCGCGCCAAAAAAGGAAAAAGGCCAGGTAAGTGAATATTTGGAAAGTGAATAGAAGTACCCAAAGTTGGCCGGTATCCCAGCCGGGGAAATGAAAGCGGTTGATAATCAGCCGGAAAGAAATCAGGTGCAAATAGAAAAAACACAATGATCCGGAAAGAGTGACAATAAAGTTGGCGCGAAGATGAATTTCCTTGGAAATCCCGGCGGATTGGATGTGGCTAAAAAGCCTGAGATATTTAATTAATTGGTGAAACATATCAACCGGCGGTGTGTGAGTATCTGCGAATGGCTAACTTTTGGAAAAAGACGACAGCCAGGCCAATCAGAGCCAGCCAGAACAGGGAAATGGGGATTTCCGATGAGGAAAACTGGCCCCGAAGAACCCGGACCGGCCAGGTGAGCATATAGGGAAATGGGGAATATTTCAGAAGCGAGGTGGCCCAAAGAGGGAAAAATGAATAGGGCAATACCACTCCGCCAAGAAAATTGACCACGACGTGTTTGATATTATGAATGGCCCAAAATTCATCCAGCCAAAAGGAGAAGAGACCGATTAGAAAGCTAAAGTTAAAAGAGATAAGGAAAGAAATACCCGTGACAAGAAGGGAGAGGCTGAATGAGGAGAGATTTTGAGGGACGGAACCTGAGGGAGTTAATAACAAGTAAGCGGCCAGAATAAAGGGGAAGAGGGTAATTAAATTAAGTGTTTTCCAGGAAAGGTCGCTTGTGAGCATAAACTTATAGAACGACAGCGGCTTGACTAGAAAGTTGTTGACTTCGCCAGAGGTGGCAGACTCGTCGATAAATTCATCAATCCGGGAACGGGTCAACGGATAAATCAGACCGACTAAGAGGTAATAAGGGAGCAGGTCGGAAACGGAGACGGAGCTTATGGGTCGAGCCCAGGAGAGGACTATGAGCAAGAAAAGGGGGGTAACAAAACCCTGAAGAATGGTAACTAATAGCCGCATGCGGTAGGTTGAATATTCGGAGAGATGCTGGAGAAATAAAATAATATATTTCCTCATGAGGAGATTTTAACAAGAAAACGAAGCGATGGCCTCGTTTTTTGCCAAAACGGAGTGGAGCATGGAGACTTACCTATTTATTTAACCGCTTTTCTGAGGGTCTTTCCGGCTGTAAAGCGGGCGACACGGTGGCCTTTGACAATTTTTCGTTCTTTGGAGCGGGGAACGATGACCGGCTTATCCTTGACATGGGTAACTTTGAAAGTCCCGAATCCTGATAACACGACTTTTTCACCTTTGCCAAGGGCTTTTTTGACTTCCTCCAAGAAAGTTTCGACAGCTTCGCGGGCAGCTTTTTTTGTGAGATGAGCTTTTCTGGAAACCAGCTCAAACATCTGTTGTTTTGTCATTATCTTTCACCCCCTTCCCTGTAGATGGTTTTTCCCATCGTAAAGCCAAAATATAATACATTTTGACACCTGTCAAGAGGAAATCTTACTTGGCTTTGGTGATATCCGTAGCCCGCGACTCGCGGACGGCGGTGATTTTTATTTGACCGATATACTGAGCTTCTTTTTCCAGTTTTTGGCGGATTTTGGATACCAAAAGAGTCAGCTCGGAGTCGGAGATAAGTTCCGGCTTAACTAAAACCCGGACGTCACGACCGGCCTGGAAAGCATAAACTTCACTAACCTCGGGAAATGATTTACCGATGTCTTCTATTTGGCTTAAACGCTTGACATAGGCTTCGTGAGGTTCATATCGAGCGCCGGGGCGGGAGCCGGAAATGGCGTCAGCAACCCAGACTATCCGGGAGACTACGGAGGAAAAAGGCTTGTCTTCGTGATGTTCGGCAACTGCACTGATCACCAGCTCCGGCAAATCGTATTTTTTCAGCAGTTGAGTTCCCAGCTGAACATGGGTCCCCTCCTCGTCGGTGACAACCTTGCCAATATCGTGCAACAGGCAACCGAGGCGGACTAAGGAAATCAGGTCCTCGGACAAGGCTAATTCATGGGCAATCTGGACACCAATTTTGGTTTCCTCGATGGTATGAATACCGAGGTTTTGGCCGTAGGAGAAGCGAAAGCGGTATTTGCCGATGGTTTTTATCAGATCTGGATGAAGATTGTAGACACCGCAGGCGGCACAGATTTTGCGACCCTCATCCATAAGGACATTGTCCATCTGACGACGGGTGGCTGTGACAACTTCCTCGATACGCGTCGGGGTAATCCGGCTGTCCTTGATAAGGTATTCCAAAGCCCTGCGGGCAATTTCTCTTCTCAAAGAATCAAAAGAGGAGAGGCGGATAGTGTTGCCTTCCTCGATTTCGATCTCTACGCCGGTGGCTTTTTCAAAAGCGCCGATGTTTCGGCCTTCTTTGCCGATGATACTGCCTTTGACGCTTTCGTCCGGAAGAGTCAGGGTGGAGACTGTGTATTCCGCAGTATAATCGGTGGCTCCATGGAGCATGGCGGATACGATGATCTCCTGAGCTAAAACGTTGGCCTGGGCGGTATAATCCTGGCGGGCCTGTTCGATGAGCTTGGCCAAGTCCTGGGCAAACACCCTTCGGGTCTCATCTAAAAGAAGCTCTTTGGCTTCTTCGCGGGACAAACCTGAAGTTTTTTCTAACCTGGCGAGATAGTCGGCTCTGAGTTTGTCCAGGTATTGTTTGTCGTCTTCCAAATCCTGGAGGCGACGGTTGACTTCTTCTAAAAGCTGCTCAGCTTTGGTGAGGGAAGAAGGAGGATCAGTTGAGTCCGCCTGACCCGAGGGAGAGTAGAAAGCCATGGTTAAAAGCATTAGTTAACATTATTTTTATTATACACATTTTTTAACACCTTCTCAATGACATCCCAGGAAAAGCCGCGGGAATAGAGAAAGCGGGTGGTCTTGAGCCGGAAATCGCGGCGAGGCAGACGATCCCATATCTTTAACTTTTTTTGAAGTGCATTTTTTGCCAACTCGGTTTCGTCGAGACTTGAGACCGGAGATGGAAGATTTGAGATATCTACTCCTTTTGTTTTCAGCTCCTGAATCAGGAGGCGGCGGCCGCGGGGTCGGGAACGGGAACGAGATTCGACAAGCCATTTAGAAAAGGCGGCGTCGTCGATAAGTTTGAAATTGGTTAACTTATCAATAACTTGATTAATTAAAGCTGTGTCTGAGGTCTTCTTTGTCAAATATATTTCTATCTCGCGGCGGCTTCTGGGGCGAATGGAGAGAAACTTGAGAACGGAGTTGAGCAGTTGGTGGTATTGAGGTGTCACTCAGTTTCGACTTCGCCGACTTGTTTAGGTAGAGGCGTTTTGGAGTTTTTGACTGATTTCCAAATAGCTTCCTCTATGGCTTTGGCGACTTTAGGGTTTTCGGCCAGGAAGGTCCGAGCGGCTTCCCGGCCCTGACCTAAAATAGTGTCGCCGAGATAGATAAAAGCGCCTTTTTTGGTGAGGATCCCCAACTCGATACCGACGTCGATAAGACCTCCGACTTTGGAAATACCGCCGGTGTTTAAAATATCAAATTCGGCAATTCTGAAAGGCGGAGCGAGTTTATTTTTGACTATCCGGGCGCGGTGACGGGAACCGATAACCGTATCCCCATCTTTTAAAGTCTCGATTTTTCTAGTATCAACACGGACTGAAGCGTAAAACTTGAGAGCCATACCACCCGTCGTCGTCTCGGGGTTGCCGAACATAACCCCGATTTTCATTCGGAGTTGATTGGTAAAAATAACCGCGGTGTGGCTTTTGGAAATGGCACCGGTTATTTTTCGCAGAGCTTGGGACATCAGCCGGGCCTGAACACCCATGACGGCGTCGCCCATCTCGCCCTCCAGCTCCGCCCGGGGGACTAAAGCCGCTACCGAGTCGATAACAATGACATCGATAGCGCCGGAACGGACTAAAGTTTCCACAATTTCCAAAGCCTGCTCGCCGCTGTCGGGCTGGGAAACATAAAGATTGTCCAAATCAACGCCGATGCTTTCCGCCCGGGCAGGATCGAGAGCGTGCTCGGCGTCAATGAAAGCGGCGGTGCCGCCGGCCCGCTGAGCTTCGGCTATGCAATGCAGAGCAACGGTAGTTTTACCAGATGCCTCGGGGCCATAGATCTCGGTTACCCGGCCGCGGGGAAAACCACCAATTCCCAAGGCTACATCCAGAGCAATCGAACCTGTAGGTATAACATCAACTGCTAAACGGCCTTTCTCCCCGAGTTTCATAATCGAGCCCCGACCAAACTGCTTTTCTATCTGATCCATTGCGATTTTGATGGCCTGAAGTTTTTGGTCTGTACTCATGATTGATCCCAATATACAGGCACTGGAAAAAAAAGCAAGGGATCACTTATTTGAAGTTTTGCGGGGTTTTTCCGGTTTGGCGGGAGACGGGGTGTTTGTCTGAGACAGATTCACCAGCCAGGACAGGCTATAATAAGCAAACAGGCCGAAACTGAAAAATGACAAAATCTGATTGGGAGCCAGTAATATGACTGAAGACAATAAAAGGGGCAATACCGAGGCGTAAACCGCCAGATTGAAACCGCCGGTGAAAGTGGTGAGAGGCTTTTTTAACAACCTGGCAACGAACAATAAAATCAGACCCCAGAAAAGGAAAGAGATCATTTTGTAAACCCAGAAAAACAAGTTGATTACGCAGGTTATGGCTAAAGCGGCCAAAACGGCCAGAAACCAGAGGAAAAACTGGTGGCCGGAAAGCCAGTCGACAATCTGGGATTTGGCTAAGGAAAAATCGGGCAGACGTTCGAAGGTACGGGTTTGGGTGGCTCCGGCGGAAGTTTTGACTATTATCCGATCCGATAATATCAACAGTCCAGACGGATATTGATCCAGGTCAACGGGGGCGCCCTCAGTGTTGAGAATAAACGCAAATTGGGGATCGATGACAGAAAAGGGTTGGGAAATAGTAGTGGAGAGCCGGCCGTTTCTAAGATTAATTTCACCGTCAGGAAGACGGTCTTTGGCCAACCGGGGAAATTGGGGGATAAAATGGGTGAATCCGGCAATGACTAAAACCAGAGGGATGAGAGAAAACAGCAGGAGATATTTTGTCCAGTACCAGACGACTTTGGGCCAGGGAAGTAAAACAATCTTGGCACCGTAAGTTTTGTCCTGGAGACTGGTGATGGTTTCTTTGAAAGTTGCCAGCATGGGTAGATTTTATCCCAATTTAATATTGATCGCCAGTAGAACTCACCCCCTTAATCTCTCTCTCTTGATTCAAGAGAGGGGGGGTATTTTTACAATTAATTTGTTAAAATTCGTGATACGGGGCGGAGTTTGACAGCAGAATTCGCGCATGGGGTGCGTGAGGACAGGGTGCAATTCCCTGCGCCCCGACTCTTCGGCAAGCTCAGAGTCTTCGACAGAAGACATGAGCATGCCTGAAAGCCCTGAGTCTGTCGAAGGGCAAGACATATGTTCTCCGTTTATATCCTCCGGGGATCCAAAAACCATCTTTATGTAGGTTGTACTCTGGACCTTAATGCACGTGTAATTCGCCATGCGGTCGGCGACGGTGCTGAATTCACCAAAAGAAACAAAGCCTTCGACTTAGTATACAGTGAAACTTTTCAGACCTTAATCGAGGCTAGAAGGCGCGAAAAACAAATCAAGGGTTGGCGAAGGGAAAAGAAAGAAAATCTAATTAAGTTTGGAAGGCCGGGTATTTAAAGTCCACCTGGCGCGCCGGAGTTGCGAATTGAGTGGGACGAGGCGAGCCAACATTGTTGAAATTCGGTTCTAACTTTTTCGTAAATCCCAAAGTGAAATGTTATACTTTCCGTTGACAGAAAAATATGGATGACCAAGCGGATACCGGTAATCAGGACTCACGGATGGGGCAAGTACCGGTAAATGACTTTTCTTCCGGGGGGAAGAAAACTAATTATTGGCTGGTGTTGGGAGGATTGGTGCTGTTCTGTTTTGTGGTTTTTGGTTTTGGCGGATATTACTTGGGTAAGAAGTCACAGAGTTTACCGCAAGAGATAAATAAAACTCATGTCCAACCAACAGTTGTTCCTTCCGATAAACCCGTTTCAACCGGATGGACAACATACCAAAATACTGCAAATGGTTTTGAATTTAATTATCCAACCTCTTTTGTCCGCCAGGAAACCAGCGGAGGGGAACGCCTTGCCGACTTCAAAACAGCGGACGGAAAAGAACTACTAGTCAGGTTGGATAATGCTACTTTTACGATTGATTACTTGAAGAAGTATGCTCCCACCGGCGGGGAAGCTTCTGCTCCACAACAACAGACCTTTGGTAATAACTCCTTTTACTATTATGGACCCGGGGGTGGTGGAGTTTGCTATCCTGACCAATATTTTACTAATCTAAATGGCAAAATCTTAATATTTAATTTTATTGGATGCGACAATGATAAAACACCTTCCGAGGAAATAAAGGCCATAGAGAGACAAATTCTTTCAACTTTTAAAACTGATAATAAAACTTTGCCCAGCCCAACATCCACTAGTCAACCGATAACTATTAAATATTCTCCTAAATCAGGCTGGGAAACATATACCGATGAGGTGGCTGGATTTTCTTTCCAGTACAACACCACCCCAACTCAGCCATACAATTTCCACCAAGCGCTCGGGAACAACCAAGCCGGTAAAAGTGTGTCGATAATGAGCTGTAATACTCCGCCAAACAACCATGAGGTCTGTCTGGAACAGTACACGGCAACAATTTATTCAAACTACAGCGGGGGACCCCTACGAGACTGGATGAGCAAAAACATCAATGATTATCCCAACTGTCAAAGATACTATACCGATGTGGCGGTGTCCGGTAAAAATGCCATGCTGGCTACCAGCAACTGCAGTTCATGGGGCGAAACATACGTGCTTTTACCCAGTGAACCACAAATGATAGTTTTTCTAACTAAAGGCTACAGCCGCAACGACAACACCGGCAAGATAACCCTCCAGAAATGGATAAACGAGGCTCTTTCGACTTTCAAATTCAGTCGGTAGAAGGTTTTTTAGGGTTGAAGGAGTAGCCTTCACACCTCACACCTTTAAGGTGTGATTGGTGTAAGGTGTGTGGTAGATTTAATATGTGCCAGGTAGAGAAGAACCTTTGGTGACCGGGGAATATTACCACATTTATAACCGGGGGATAACCGATTTGGATACTTTCCCGATCCAAAAAGATTATCTTCGCTTTGTTGAAATATTTAACTACTACAAACTAATTAAGCCTCCTA
>MEXE01000028.1 GCA_001775555.1 Candidatus Amesbacteria bacterium RBG_19FT_COMBO_48_16
CAAAGCAGGTGTCGTGGATACGTTTTTAAACTAGCTTTCGCAGCCCCGCCCAGACATAAAGAGTATCCAGGCATTTGGCGGGGCGAGAATGCAGATAACACTAGAGGAAAAAGCCTGGAATCTCCTCCGGGAAAGTGATTATCGGTAGTGAAAAACGTATCCAGACACCGGTACAAATCACCCCACTCTATTCAAAAACCAGTTCACGACCGACAGCACCAGCCCAAACCAAAACGCCGCCGCAAACGACACTACTTCAAATCCCGGCACGATCCTGGCCGCCAGCAGGACCAAAAGCGCATTAATCACCAGCGTAAACAATCCCAGTGTCAAAATATTTACCGGCAATGTCAAGACCACCAATATCGGCTTGAGAACACTGTTTAATATCCCCAAAACGACAGCCACCACCAAAGCCGGCAGCCACCCCGCCAGCGTCACCCCGCCGACCAGATAAGCGGTCACCGCCACCGCCAATACCCTCAGCAGCAAACTGACAAAAGCGTTCATATTTTATTACTTTCCCTTTACGGCTTTCAGTTCCTGGTTAATTCGTTTCTGCAGATTTACCGCTCCCTTGCTCAATTTATCCAAGCCCACCGCCGCTTTCTTCTCCATGTCTTTTGCCGCCCTTATCAGGGCTTTCTTTTTCTTCGGGTCGGTCAGCACCATTGCCGCTACCCCTGCCGCCGCACCCACAGCTGCTCCGACTACCGCCGCCCCCACTTTTCCAGCTGCCGATCCTTTATTTTTTCCCTCTGCCACTACCTCCACCCCCTCTCTGCCATCTCGAAAGAGCGGTCGTAGCTAACAATACCGCTCCTTTAATTCCGTCTTTCAGCGCCGTCAAATCCCGCGTTGTTCCTTTTACATCCGTCAATACGTCCTGCACCTGCCGGAGCGTCTTCACTCCTTCATAGGAAAACCAGCTCACAAACACCGCCACTACCACCACACTTACTCCCACCATCAGATAATACCAGTCAGCGACGCCTGCCATAGCTTCTTTTTTATAATACACCTAATCCGTTATTTCTTCCAATCCCGGCGCCGGCGTCACTCCCAAAATTTCAAATATCTGCATCACCTCCCGCCCGTAATTGTCCCTGGCTGGCCCATCCGGCCCCGGAAAAGAAAATTGCCCGTCTCCGTCATCAATATGTAACATAGCCGCCAGTTCCTCCCCCTCCTTGCCTGCTTCAATCAGATTTACCCGCACGTCTCTTTTCTCACCTGAAACCAACCCGCTTACCCCCAGAACTCTGCCCGGATTCCCGTCCTCATCCACCTGGTGGACTGCTACATACCCCGGCTTTACCAGCCTCACCCGTTCCACCATTACAAATCCGGCCGGAAATTGGTCCTCCACATACAAACTGCTCGTCACCGCGGGCATCCCCGTCGCCGCCTTCCCCGCGGGACTCTCTTCCACTGGGCTGACCGTCTCTCCTGCTCTATTACTCCTGCCGGCCAGCCACAACCCCCCGCCGGCCGATATCACCGCCGTCACTGCCATCGGTAATATCCATAACATTTTCCCTCTCAATTCCATAATATCGCCGCCGCAATCACCAGGTAAATCAATAAACTGATCACGTCCTGAATTACCGTCGTTAAAGGTCCCGCACCCAACGCCGGATCTGCTTTCTCTTTAAATAATACCTCCGCTACCAATACAGCCACCAGCGGCGCCACTGTTACATTAATAAACATTGCCAAGCCTACTGTCACTGCCAATTTCGCCGATCTAAGCCATACCCAGGCCGCCGCCCCGATCAGAATTCCCAATACCAGCCCCATGTAAAACCCGAGCAGTAGTTCCTTTGTCAAATACCGCCCGAAATTCACTCTCTTCCCTCCCAAATCCCGTACCAGAATTATCTCCGTCTGCGTCCCCACCGCATCACTCATGTATACAATTATCGGCACAAAAAATACCAGGGATATATTTTGTGCCAGCAGTTGTTCAAACCGTCCCATCAGCACCGACCCGGCCAGCCCCACCGCCAGCCCCGCTACCAGCCACGGCAATCTCAGCCGCACCAGTCGGGATAGCCGCCAGTGCGCCTCGTCAATAATTACTTTTTTAACCGCCCTGATCACTTCACTTTAATATTACCCCATTTTCCGCTTGGCAAACCACACCAGGTACACTATCGGCAATATCCCCACGGAATTGACTACCATTATTGCCACAAACCACCATTTATGCTCATTCCTCGCCGCCCTCCACAAAGCCAGTCCTTTCCATACCAGCTCCCAGATCAGAAACAGCCACACCCACCACCCCAACTCCGGGATGCTATTTGCTCCCCATCCCAAATTCATACTTTTATTATACCCCTCCTGCTTCAGCCACTTTCTTAAAAGCCTCAAAACTGGCCGCGGTCGCCGGGTCAATTTGCTTTAATACTTCAATTACTTTTAGTCTTATCTGTTCGGCCTCCACCGTTTCATCTACAGCCGCCGTCGGCAGCCAGGCTTCAACTTCCGTCGCGACTTGTTCTGCAATTTCTGCCGTCCCGCCAGCTCTTACCACTCCCCCTGCCACCTTGCTTCGGTCAAATGGTTCCGTCATGCCGCTTTTTTTCTTGACGTTATACACTCCCCTCACCCCCTTTCTTCTCCCTGTATTCCATACCCCAAATTATACACTCAACCGATTGACTAAATACCATTCTTTATGTAATCATGGTCAGCATGGAAGAAAATAATACCCAGGAGAAAAGTTACGGGTACGCCAAAAGACCGCTCTGGCAATGGATACTTCTCTACGCCGTTATCGGCATTTTCCTTTACGGACTTATTTACTATATGTTTCTTGCCAAAAAAGGCGGGTCCGGCTACTCACCCCAAACTTCTTCCCCTACTTCGGTCCCTTTGGCCCAATCCCCGGCAGTTTCAGCCAGGGAAATAACTATCCGCGGTGATGAGTTTAAATTCGACCCGGCGGCAATCACTGTCAGCGCGGGCCAGCCGGTCACCCTGACTTTTATAAATGCCGGCACATACCCGCATAACTTTACCGTCTCAGATCTGAATATCTCCACCCGCACCATCCAGCCCGGAGAGCAGGACACTATCCAATTTACGCCGGATAAACCGGGCCAATTCACCTATACCTGCACGGTCGATACCCACGCCGCAAGCGGTATGACTGGCACTCTCACCGTCCAATAATCAAGCTGTTCTAGTGCAATATTTGCACCGCTTAGCACCGATCGGAATTTCACTCAGGCATTCTTTACATATTTTCGTCGTCGGGTCCGGTATCGGCTCTTTACGCGATCTGGAAATCAGCACATTTATCGGTTTTACTACAAAGAAGAAAATCGCAGCCGCAACTAATATAAATGAGATAAGAGCGTTTATAAAATGGCCGTACCTGAATACACTGCCGTTTATAGTAAACGCCAGTCCGCCGAAATCAGGTACTTTGGCCACCGCCGCGACGAGCGGAGTCAAAAGATCCGTTACCAGGGCTGTTACCACCGTCCCGAAAGCCGCTCCGATCACCACTCCCACAGCCAGGTCAACTACATTACCCCTTAGTAAAAATTGCTTAAATTCCCTCAGCATCTGTTTGCTGATTAATATATATCAATTAAGTGTAATATAAAATAAATAGATGAAAACAACTGCCTACTACTCCGGTAAAATCGAGACTAAAAACCGGGAATGCTTTGTTGGCAATCAAAAAGTTGATTGTCCCGGGTCGCAAGAAAAAAACTCCACTCAAACCGGCGATAAATTAGACATTTTGCCACCCAGCCCGATCCTGGATAAACGGGGTGATTTTGTCTTTACTTCAATTATTCTATTAGTCGTTATTGGCTATATTTTATTGGCAGTTTTTAAAACCAGGGTATTTGGAAAAACCCTGGCGGAATACGTAAAACCGGTTTGGTATTTCATCTTAATTTCAATTCTTATTGTTCTTTGGCAGTATCTATTCGGTCTCAGGCTTGACGACAACTTAATGGCTTTAAGAATTAGTCAATGGCTATGGCAAGCTCTGGTTTTAGCCTCCGCATATAAATTAAGTAAGCTCCCCGGCACTTCCTATGGCAATATGCTCTTCTTGGGGATTTTATACAGCACCATAATCCACGGGCTAAAAGTGGCAATCAGATATTACTTTTATGATAAAACGCTCTTGTATACTCTCGACCGCTTTTTGTACGGTAGCCTATTGGTAATGGTTTTCGCTTTTGTATTGGGTTCGGTTTTTGTCTATTTAAAGAGAAGGGGTATTCGTTATTAAATCCGGCTAGTCTCCCGCCGAGCAGTCTTTCGCACAGTTTTCCTTCGTTTCTCCGAAATCAGGCTCGCACATATTATTGCCGCAGACGGGTTGGACCTGTCCCCCACCGTTTCCCGATTGTTCCTCGTTTTTGATCCTTTTCTCCGGTTCACCGGTCAGGTCCTCAGTTTTTGTAGACTGCAGACCGGGTCTATTAAAAAATGCGCTCATAATTGTCAGCATCAGAAAAAGAAGCGTAAACGCACTCAAAAATAAAATTATCTTTTTGTGAGTTAGATGGAATATTTTGATGCTCTGATTTTGATTTATTTGTCTTAACCGGTCTTTAATCGGTTGTAAAAAATTAATATATTTTATGGCCAAATATAGGATTAGGGTCACCAAGGATCCCAAGACCCCGAACCCAAAAAGCATCCCCGGCCATTTATTTTTGGCTGCAAAAAAACCCGATGATTTCTCCCGGGTTCCGTTAAGTTCATCTCTTCCCTCATTTTGTTTCATAAATTCCGCTTCTGAAGGCGGCTCAATCACCTCAGTGCAGGGATAAACTTTATCCAAATTTTGCTTGATAGTTTCAAAAAAGTAGACCGAGCCGCCGGTGCCGGCAGCCACATACTTCCCGTTTCCCGAAATATCAATTTCTTCAACAAATTCATCAAAAGGGATTTCTCGGTCCCCGGATTTATCCTTTTTTAAAATATGCAGTTGGTTGTCTGTCCCGCCGGCGGCGATAAAGCTTCCGTCATCCGCTATGTCAATGCCGCCCAAACTGGCGTTTATCTTCCACCCGGCTAAGGGTTGGTCAGAGGCTTGGCTAAAAATATACGCGTCGCCGCCAAAAGTGGCAGCGCCGATATGCTTTCCGTCAGGGGTAAAATTTAAAGCTCTGACTGAAGAATTACCCTTGGTTGAAAATTTCCACACCGGGCTGGTTGAATTCTTGCCAAACAAAAACACCGCTCCGCGATCAGCTTCACTCCCCACGGCAAAAAATGCCCCATCAGCAGAAATTTTGGCCCGGTGCACCGGCGAATCACGGGTCAGCGGGTCAGTTTTGATCACCGGCTGGTTAGAATCTTTACTGAATAAATAAGCTCGGCGATCGGGACAGCCGGTTGACCCGGCTATAAAACTGCCGTCGTCAGACAGTGACACATCGTGGAAATTGCCTGACGCATGGTATTGCCAGAGCGGTTCCTTTTTTGTTCCTCCCCACAGGATAATCAGATTAGCGTTAAGGTTTGATTCTTCCCCGGCTGTGGCCGCCGCCAGATAATTACCGTCGCGCGAAATCGCCACATTGTAAGCATTACCGGCCTGCGTGTAACGCCACAGGGGGTTTTGGTTCGATTTGTCAAACAGCAGAATTGACTGGCCGATGGCAGCCACTATTTTTGCCCCGTCACCCGAAATATCAACTCCGCCTTTGACATCATCGCCAATCCGGCAATCTTCGCAGGTAAATTGCCAGATCGGCTTTTGCGGTTGGGCAGTGTCAAAAAGATAAACATGTTGCGAGGTTTTGGCCGCCAGATACTTGCCGTCGTCGGAAAGAGCGATACCGCCAACCCATTCTTTACCGGTAGAAAATGACAGGATTTTTTGCCCCGTGGATGCGTCAATCACCGCCACTTCATTTCGCTCAAATGCGCTTTCAAAAAGCACCGGGCCGTTATCGGGAGAGTCAATGATTGATTCACGTGCCTTTCCCAGGCCGTTTGATGCCTCGAAATAGTAAAAATTCGACCCCAGCTTATTGGGTACATACTTATATTCATATCGCACCCCTTTTTTATAATCCCGCTCCTGCGGATTTTGCTTTTCAATGTCAATCATTTTGCCGTTGAAATACATCTTCATATACTCCGGAGGCCGGCCTTCCTTATCGCGATAAATCACGGAATAGCTGTATCTCTGGCAAACCGGACCCCAAGGCGGATAAACGCGTCCGTTGGTAAGCTCCGGGTCATTTACGGTTTGAGGCAGCTTGGGAATGACCCCCCCCGGAACATTTTTATCTTCAGCAAAAACGGAGCTGAAGCCGTAAAAAGAAAAAATCAAAGCCGCAACCAGGCCAAAAACTGTTATCAACGACCACCTCTTCATTAAATCCACCTTCGGCACCATTTTCAGTATATACCAAACCATCAGATAACTTACTCGGCAGGCAAAAACTCTTCCCCGGAGGATTCCTCACTGTAATCCGCCTTCAGCCACTCCACATATGGGCACCCCGTCGCCTTCCGGGCCGCCCGGTCCCATCCGCCGGTTGAGCATTTTTTCATTCTCTTGCCCGCGCTCGTCGTAAATATTACCAGAGGTTCACCGCATTTCGGACACGCTTCTTTTGTCTTTTCCGTCGTTGAGCCAATCCATTCCACATAGTCACAACCCGTGGCTTTCTTGGTCTCTCTATCCCATCCCCCGGTACTGCACTTTTTCAGTTTCTTGCCAAATCTGGTCACCGCCAGGACCAGGGGCGACCCGCACTTGGGACACTTTTCATCCAGCGTTTGGGGTTCGGGAGTAATCCACTTTACATAGTCACAGCCAGTCGGCTTGACTTTGGGGTCCCATGGTCCCGCCGTACTGCACCTCTGCAGTTTTCTTCCCGACCGTGTCTCGATTATTTCCCCCAGGGGAGAACCGCATTTCGGACATTTTTCCTGCTCCTCCATAAACACCAGAATATCATCAACTCCCCTTTCTCACCATATCCTTCCGAAACTCATACGCAACACTGCACTTGACTATTTGTTAACCGGCCATATATTCTAGTTACAGATCATATGGCCCCGAGACCGTCACCGGTTTCCCCCAATCCGCCGGCAAAGAAAAAAGGTAAAGGCTGTTTAATTGGTTGCCTCTCCCTTGTGGGTATCCTAATAGTCGTCTTCGCCGGTCTCGAAGTCTTTCGGCGGTATACTGTCCGCCGAATGGACGAGACCTTTCTGCAAACTTATCAGCCCTCCCCCCAAATTGCGGAAATCGCCGAAAAGACCACCATGACGGACACCGCCAAAAAGATTTTTTACCGGGCTGATCCGGAATTTGTCCCGACTGATGTTTTCGTCCGATATTGCCTGGAGAAAAAAGGTGTAGAGCTCGCCCTGGCCTGCGCCAGAAGCGATACCCCGGGGGAGAAAAAGAGCACCGGGCCGAGAATATTCCTTCTGCAGATTGAAGATCCCAGGTTTACCGATAACAAGTTCCCTTCATCCGCCCACGAGTTGCTGCATTTGATTTACCACCGGCTCACCGCCCAAGACAAATCCCGTCTGACACCGCTCCTGGACGCAGAATTACAGAGGCACCAGGACGATCTTCATCTGATGGAGATAGTTGACATCATAAAAAATTCCGGCGGTGACCAGGAGGTTATCCTCAATGAAATGCACTCCGTCTTCGGCGTCGAATTCAGGGATATTTCACCGGAATTAGAAACGCATTACGCCCAGTATTTTGCCGACCGGCTACAGGTCGTGGCCATGTACGAAACCGGAGGGCTTGAAACCCGCACGCGTAAATTAGACCAGTTGTCTCAGGAAACCAAGGCGCTAAACACCAAGTTGGTCGGTCTTAGCAACCAGCTTACCAACCTCAAAAACACTGGCGCAGATGACCAATACAACAATCTGATACCCCAATACAATGCTCTGGTCAATCAATACAACTCCAAGGTCAGGGAGGGTAATAAAATTTTTGCGGAAGTTGAAGTCTTTTACAAATTAATAAATCCCGACTTCCAGCCACCCCAGGAAAAGTAACCAATTTCTATCTATTGTCTTGTAATCAAATTTGCATTACCTTTAAATTAAGATGGTAGAAATAGTTGTTCCGGGTTGTCCCGTTGTAGAGTCAGGATATGAGTGCATACGCGGTTGCGGCGGATGGCATCCAATATCGACAGAGGATTTGACCGCGGCAGTTGTAAAAAATGAGGTAGATCCTGACAATTTGTGCGGTCCTCTTACCATTAGAGTGAAAAAAGCCCTAGCTTTATTGGCACCCCAAGCCTCTTCTCAATAAAGATGTAGAATACCGTTAATATGTCAGAAAACACACCTCTTCCTTTAGAGGAAATTATTTCTCAAAAATTAAGGGGGAAAGCTTCCAGGTTAGGAGTATCAACGG
>MEXE01000029.1:0-6000 GCA_001775555.1 Candidatus Amesbacteria bacterium RBG_19FT_COMBO_48_16
TTTCCCTGTTAACCCATACTGGGATATAGCCATCTCAATATCCCCTCCCCCGGCCACTTTATAAGCAGGAGATGCCGCAATCGCCTCCAATATCATTCGCGTCCCTTTTTCGGCATTGGGATCTTCGTATTTTCCCATCACTCCCGCCGCCACAATCACTTCCGCTTCCCCGATCACTTTGACATAATTTTCAATTACCCCATCCGCCAGATCCAGTCCATCCGGCCGCAACTCCACCCCCGGCAACAAGCCTCCCTTGAGAACAGCCGCAAATTTTCCTCTCATCACTTCAGCCAACCTCTGTTTGTCCCCTACCTTCACTCCGCCGATAACCAGTACTCTTCGCCCGGGTTTATCCCACACCTGGGACAGCATTTCAATCTCCTTCCCGAATCTTAACCCCAAGCATACATCTTTTCCTTGCCTTTTCATTACCTGCGGCAGGCTTATTATTGACGCGTGCAGTCGGTGCGACGTCGCAAACGCCTCATTCACATACACTTCCCATCCCGAAGATATCCTCCGGGCAAATTCCTCAACGTTTTGCGTCTCACCGGGATTATCCCTCAGTTTGTCGTCAAATTCCACTCCTACAAACTCCTCCTGCAGTTGGCTCGCCAAATTCAAAGCCGTCCCCGTATGTCCGATGACTTTGACTTTTCCCGCTTTCTTCCCCAACAGCCATCTGACCATCTCCCGCACGGAATTCGCCCGCGGGTTATCCCCGTCGTCCACATCCATATCTCCCCTCACTAGTACTTTTTTACCCCCTACCTCAGTGTTTATTACCAACGGCAATCGGTCCTTCATATCTGGATATTTTATCAATGCGCCGCAGATAACTGTCGCTCTCCACAAACTCCGTCTCCAAAAACTTCTCCACCAGCTCCAACGCCGTTATCTCATCCGTATTGTCAGCCGCCAGGACCATAATATTTATGTTGTCATCCTTCCTGGCTGCATGTACCTGGTCCGGAGCAAACCCTAACCCCGCTCTCACCGCCTTGACTTTGTTAGCTGCAATACACATCCCCACCCCCGAGCCGCAAATTAATATTCCCCGGTGACGGTCTGCATCCGCCGCCACTCGCTGGGCCAAATCAATCGCATAATCTGTATAATCATCCCAAGCGTTATACTCATACGCCCCCAAATCCTCAAACTCGTATCCCCGGCCTTTCAGCCAATCGTTAATTTTGGCCTTCAACTCCCACCCCCTGTGATCAGCCCCTATGTAAATCATCTCAACACGTAACCTCCGTTAATATCCAGACACGCCCCGGTAATATGCGAGGCCTCATCGGATGCCAAAAAATAAATCCCGTTGGCAATATCCTCCGGCCGCGCAATTTTTTTCAGCAAAGACATCTCAATCAACTGCGCCAGCCTTTCCTGATTCATTTGCTTTGTCATCCCCGAATTAGTTACCCCCGGCGCCACTGAGTTGACCCGGATATTTGGCGCCAGTTCCTTGGCCATGCTTTTTACAAATCCCTGCACCGCCGCCTTTGTCCCCGCATACACCGGATCGGAACTGCCCGCTTGAGCCGCCGTCGAAGTAATAAATACCATTGACCCCTTGACCATTTTTTCCGCCGCCCATTTACCCGTCAAATAAGTCCCCATTTCATTTACCCCGATTACTTTCTCCATCGTCTCAATATCATACTGGGCCAGCGTTTTGTAGCCATAAATCCCGGCGCAGTTCACCAGGCAATCGATCCTCCGGAAATGTTCATAAGCTTGGCCAAATCCCCTCTTGATACTGTCCCAGTCCGCCACGTCCACCTGGTAATATTTAATACCCTCACTTTCAGCTACCGCTTTCTCGGTATAAAACCCCGCCACTTGCCATCCCTCTTTCACAAACTTTTCCGCCGTTGCCCGCCCGATTCCCCTTGAGGCCCCGGTAATAAACACTACTTTCTTATCCATCCTAGTAATAGTAAATAGTAATAGTGAATAGTAGGCAGTTCATTTAGAGATTCCCGTCAACATTTTACACACTTCTGTCGACAAATCATAAATCTTCCTCTTAAATCCTTCATCTGCAACCCAAATCCCTCTCTTAGAAAGCAATATCAAAATGTTCATCGACTCCATAACCGAGCCATAAAAAACAACATAAAAATGATTGCTGTCCTTCTTAGTTTTTCTGCCATTCCCTTCAGCGATGTTGCTCGGGATAGAAAGGGCCGCCCTTCTCAATTGATCAGCAAACGAGAATTGATATTTCTGCGGTAACCCATCCGCAATTTCACAAAGTAAATCTGCCAACTCCATCGCTTTCTGCCAAACTGTCAGGGTTTGAAACTTAAACATCCTGTTTACTATTACTGTTTACTATTTACTAAACACCCTAGCTAATTCCCTCAGCTGATACTCCGGATCTTCGGCCAACACAATATCTGTTGCCACCAATATTCCCGTTACTCCCAATTCTATTCCGACTTTCACATCCTCAGGTGTGTGCACCCCCGCCCCGATGAGCACTGAGCACTTAGTGCTTAATACTATCTGCTTGATCACCTCCGGCTTCTCACCGCTCACTGATTTTTCTATACTCCCCACCAGCTCCGGCGGTTCATAAGCTATATAATCCGGCTCCAGGCCCGCCGCCCATTTCGCCTCCTCCAAGTCTGCCACGCAAATGCAGGCTTGAAACGCCATCCCTGCAATCAATTTCATGGTTTTTTCCAATTGGTCTTTAGCCAATTTATGCTCCGAGTGATTAAGAAGCGTCCCTGCGGCCCCCGCCTCTTCCACCTCCTCCACGGTTATCCACCCCGTGTTTTTCCCCTGTTCCACCGGATCCACATGCTGCACCCAGCACTCCGCCCCCGTCTCCACGCAATTTCGCAAATCCGCCACCTGCGGTACCGCCACTATTCTCACTTTTGTTTCAGCCATCACCCTGCGGCAAATCTGCGCCAGCCTCACCGCCCGATACCCCGTCGCCTCTTTATAAGTCTTGAAATTAACTACAATCACTTACCTAGTGTACCAGATCAGTAGTGTCACCAGCGAGCAGAACGCAACTTGCATTTGCATTTTAAGGAACTTACGCAGACGACCGTCCCCTGACCTGACTCATAGATACAGTATCGGTGGTCGTCGAGTATGTAGATAACGCGCGGGTTTAATTTCTAATTATAATTAAGCGCGATTATCGATCCGACAAAATGCAAATCAAGTGGTGTTACTCAATCCTTCTCGCTAACTATGGTTCCACCACAAACTTCCCCTTCATCCCCATCTGCCTGTGGTTAGCCACAGAGCAGTAAAACTCAAACGTCCCGACTTTATTAACAGTAAACTCTATCACCTCTTCCTCCCCCTCCCCTATCTGGTTAGTTTGCGCCTCAAACTCGTCCAGGTTAAAATCATGGATCGCATCCAGACTCCTGAAAGCCAGCTCCACCGTCTCCCCTTTCTTCACTTTGATCGTGTTAGGCGAAAATTTGAAACTGCTCCCTTCTACCACGATTTTTTTGACATTACCGGTTACTTCACTTTCTTCCTCCGGCAGTACAGCCGTTGTAGGTCCCGGGGTCACCATCAGCCCTTCCTCCTCCAACGGACTCGGAGTTACCACACTCGGCCCTTCAAATATCCCTCCCGTTCCCGGCTGGCCGGACTCCCTCCGCTGCAGCCACCACACCCCCCCGCCGACCAACAACACCCCCAACACCAGCACTCCCCCGATTACCAGCCAGCTTTTGTTCATCCGACAGTTATATTAACAAATCCGCCAATATCCTGACAACCCTTAAATAATCACCAAGCTCCGGTAAATTTCTTCTAATGTTTTTTTCCACTTCAACCATTCTGTTTTCGCCATCTCCGCTTCCAATACCACCAATCGCCCTTTCTTCTGCGCCATTGCCCTCTGCCACACCACCAAATTTCCCGTCTCCGGCACTTCCTCCCATGTCAAAATTACCAGACTCGCCTCATCTGTATTAATATATTCCCTGTCCCCCGCTAAACTCGCGCCCTCACTTTCCAGCTCCTTCACTTCCGTATCTGCAATGTCCGCCAGATTCTTGTCCGTGTTTTCTATATACAATCGCACCCCTCCCGGCCACTGTACCACCAGCTCCCGCTTTTCCTCTTCCAGCACCTCCTCCCACCGCACTATTACGTTTGAATTTTGAAGGTTAAATTTTGAATTTTCTTCAGCCCCCCACTCTCCCGGATACTTCACTCTCACCCCTGCTATATCATTCTGGTAGACTTTAGTCAAAGGCACAGCCGGCTCCAGCTGTTCCTCATACCCGTGCCCGAATCTCCGCGTCTCCTCCCACCGCCATTTCTTGTAATCCACGAGCGTCACCCCCACCCCCACTACTATCAATATCCCCAGTCCCACTTGCCACCGCTTCATTTATTCAATTATAAACTGATATGGTAAACTAAAACTTATGAAACTCTTCTCGGCCGGCCTCTCCCTGTTACTATTACTATTTACTATTACTACTCCCGCCTCCGCGGCAACCGCTTCCCCCAATGCTTCCCTCTCCGTCTCTAAAGATCGTCATTATGTTTACCTGTCTTTCTCCGGCCTCAAATCCGTCGCCAAAGTCAACTATATTCTCACTTACGACTCCAATAATACCCAAAAAGGCTTCGAGGGAGGATTTTCTACCAAAAAAAGCACCACCCGCTCCACCCGCCGCCAAATCTTGGGTACTTGCTCCTCCGGTAAATGCGTTTTCCAGCCCAACCCCAAAAATTTCAGTCTTACTGTTACCTTCACTCTCCGCTCCGGTGCCACCACCACTCTCACCCGCACTCTGCCTTAAATGATCATCCCGGACAATCAGATCTCAACTTCCCAAAAAATCAGGGCCGCAATCGCCACTCATCTCCCCCGTATCACAGGTAAAGTCGTCCAATTTCTCCTCTTCTCTGTCTTTGCCGCCGCCCGCTTCATCGGCTCCCTCTTCCGGCAGGCTCTAGGCAAAGAGTAGCCACCACCCCACAGCCAGCCCAATCCGGTACCATCCGAATCCCGCCAGATTATTGTTCTTCACATACGAAACCAGCCATTTTACGGCCACCCTTGCCGCCGCAAATGCCGCGCCGAATCCCAGTCCCAGCATCTCCCATTCGCCCCGGCCGAAACTTCCCCCGCTCTTGACCAAATCCCACCCCGTCGCCGCCATCATCGTCGGCACGGCCAGCAAAAACGAAAACTCTACCGCCTCCTTCCGGCCCAATCCTGCTATCTCTCCCGAAAGGATTGTAGCCAAAGCCCGGCTCACCCCCGGTATCATCGCCACTGCCTGTCCCAACCCGATCAAAACGCACCTCCCGTAACTTAAGTTTTGAATTTCGAATTTGGAATTTGATTTTTGTTTTTTGAGCCTGTCTCCTTCCCATATCAACAACACCACTCCTCCCAAAAAAAGCGCTCCCACCGTTACCCACGCATTTCCCAAAAGATATTGCTTCACCAGTTTATACGCCAGCACCCCGATTATTCCCGTCGGCAAAAAAGCCATCGCCACTCTTGTCGCCACCCGGCTCTGTTGTAATAATTTACGCCAGTACAGGGCTACAATTGCCCCAATCGCCCCCAGCTGTATTGCAATCTCAAAGCTCTTTACAAACCCCGTCTGTGCCACCCCCAAAAGCTGGCCAACCAGAATCATATGCCCGGTCGACGACACCGGCAAAAACTCTGTCACCCCCTCCACCACTGCCAATATAACTCCTTGTCCCCAATTCATCCCTTAACTCCCTGCCACACCCGAAAATGAGTCAGCCACACCAAAACACCGGTAGTTGCATACGGCACCAGATATGCCCAAATTCTGTAATCTCCTTCCCCCACCCCCAACAAACTGTTCAGCCCTTGGTAAACCAAACCCGTGCCCGCCCCCAATACCACCAGACTCGAAAGCACCAGCACCGTCACCGCATAATTTTTCCGGCTGGACTGATCCATTTCTTCCCCGGATTTCATACTGGCCTTAAACCAATGGAAAGCAAATA
>MEXE01000029.1:6009-16171 GCA_001775555.1 Candidatus Amesbacteria bacterium RBG_19FT_COMBO_48_16
CGGAGTGACACTTTCCGCAAAGTCTCATCCTGACGGCCCCGCCAATATATATCGGTTACCCACTGCTGCTCCAGTATCACCCGCCCCAAATCAGCCGCCGCCCAAAACAGGATTACCAACCCCAAAAACGCCACGATATAAAAATATGCATCCCGGCCTTCGTCCCCTGCCTGACCTTTCGGCCGAAACACTAAGTAAACTATTCCCCCTATTATGGCCAATCCTATTACCAATGAAATTGCCGCTTCCATCTCATCCCCTCCTTCTCTTACTGTAACTGTACCAGATATACCCCACCACGACTAGTTCCAGGGCAATCGGCCCTCCCAGGATCAGAGCCACTCTTACCGGACTATCCAGCCACGGGCTTACCCCCCCCACCGCCCGGTTATCCGCTGCATCCCGTAACACCAGGTCTTCATTCATTTGCGCCGCTGACATTTGCCGGGTCAGTTTGGTCAGATACATTTTTTTAGAAGCTGTCATCCACGGCTTGCCCTCCTCATCCACGGACATCCTCTCGATAGTTTTCGCCTGCACGCTCCCCGCGTATTCCGTATTAAATCCCGGTACATATTTTTTATGGTCGGAAAAGACATACAACACCAGGTTTACCCACCCGTCCGTCCCCCATCCCCTCGGATACCCAGGCATCGGTTTTGGCTCCACAATTAGTTCTTCAGTATCTACCGCCACGGTCGGCGCCATCCTGACCGCCGGTGTCACCTGTGTCGCCCCGGGTCCGGAAATTCTTAGAGGGTAAATAATTTGGTTGGAAGAAAAACTAATTTCCAAAGGCGTCGCGTGCCCCTCCCGCAGTCCGCTGCCCGCATACCCCAGCGCTTCGGTATTTACTTTCGCCGCCACAAAAAACCAATCCTTATTCACGTAATACTGCAGCAGATAGTCTTTATTGGTCGGATATTCATACCCGTTTTCCCTCAGCCATTCCCGCAAAGCCCTGCCCTCCTGCGCTTCCAAAACTGCGATGTCATAAATATCCACTCTTTTCGTCTCCACTACCGTTACCTGCGCCTCATAATCCTCACTAATCATCCCCTTGCCTATCCCCAGAGGAATCGGATACCTGTCCGGGTATTTTGGCCGGGTAAAATCATCCAGAGCGGTAAATACTTCATCCCTGGAAGCTTCCACCTCCGGCCGGGCAGGTACCGGGATCACCCAGGCGAATTCCCGGGTATTCCCCCGAAATACCGGCGAAATTATCAATGTTTCCTTGCCCGCTTCATGCCAGATGACCGCTTTCTGTCCCGTCTCCTCTACCCAGTACTGCGGCATGGGAATCACCATTCCGTCTGCCGCCGCCCTCCCTGCCCCTATCGCCATCACCACTGCCGCCGCCGCCAACACCGTCATTCCCCTCAGACTCATCACCCCTATCCTACAACAATTAGAAATTAGGTCAATTAGGAATTAAGATAAGCATATGGACACCCGTGACCTCCCTCCCCCTCCCCCGTTTAAAAAACTCATCGGCCCCAGTTTCATTATTTTAGGCCTGGGACTGGGAAGCGGGGAAATCATCCTCTGGCCGTACCTTACCAGCAACTTTGGACTGGGGCTGGTTTGGGCCATCGTCATCGGTATCACCATGCAGTTTTTCATTAATATGGAAGTGGAGCGTTATGCCCTAATTTATGGCGAGAGCATCTTCGTCGGCTTCGCCCGCTGGTTACGTCTCTTACCTTTTTGGTTCATTCTCTCCACTTTTTTAGGCTTCGGCTGGCCCGGCATCGGCCTGGCCGGAGCCACTCTTTTAGGCCACGCCGCCTCTGTCCCGTCCGTCAAACTCACCAGTGTGGTTCTCTTTCTGGCCATCGGTCTCATTCTCTCCCTGGGCCGCCAATTGTACACCACGGTGGAAACTCTGCAAAAATACTTAATTCTTCTGGGTACGCCGCTTATTTTCCTCCTCACTCTCTACCTTTCTCGCGGTGCCGACTGGGCCGCTTTAGGCGCCGGTCTCCTCGGCCAAGGCCATGGTTTTTTTCTCCTTCCGTCTCAAATCTCCATCTCCATCTTTCTGGGAGCTCTGGCTTTCTCCGGCGCCGGCGGCAACCTTAACCTCGCCCAGTCTTTTTACATCCGCGACAAAGGCTACGGCATGGGTCGCTTCGCCGCCAAAATCACCAGTATTTTCCGCTCCCCCCAAACAGCCTCCGTCCCCATTCGACTTTCAGGTGTTACCTTTTCCCCCACTTCCGCCAACCTCTCCCGTTTCCGCCGCTGGTGGCGCCTCACTAACCTCGAGCATTTTCTGGTTTTCTGGGTCCTCGGACTTCTTACCATGCTCATGCTCGCCCTTTTGGCTTATACCACCACTTTCGGCCACCCCGGCAACCCCTCGGGTATTAATTTTGTTCTTACCGAATCCGCAGTCATCGGCCAAAAAACATTTACTTTCATTACCCCCCTCTTTCTGGTTGTCACCGGCCTGATGCTGGCCGCCACCCAGCTGACTGTTCTGGACTCGACCAGCAGAATCATCACCGAAAATTTTCTCCTCGCCCGCGGCACCGACATTGCTCCCGTCTCCCGCATCTATTACCTGGTCCTCTGGATCCAGATCGCTTTCGGCCTGGCCGTCATTCTTGCCGGCTTCACCCAGCCCCGGCAATTAATTACTTTAAGCGCCGTCATCAACGCCTTCTCCATGTTTGTCTACACCGCCCTGATTTTGTATCTCAACAACCGCCGCCTTCCGTCTCCCTTGCGCCCCTCCACAACCAGAAACGTCATCCTTGCCGCCACTTTCCTCTTCCTCGGAGCATTGTGCTTCCTCACTCTTCTCAATTCTTAACCTGAAGTATAATTACTACATGCCGGAAGCAGAAAACACCCCCGAAAGTAAAAGGAGCCCATTAGTTCTGCTCGCTAACCGCGTCCAAGCCGCTCATGAACAGTTTGTCAACACTTGGGGCACCAGCGACTGGAAAACCGCCGGAGAACTAAAGACCTCGCTCAGATACGGAGTCATCGGCTTCCCCATTGCCATACTTTTCGGCATCCTCTCCAATCTGCCTGAGCTAGTCAACGATCCTTTTTTCTCCCTTCCTCTCAAAGCCATTGCCACCTCAGTCGGAGTCGCCAGCATCGGTGCACTCACCTGGCCTATGCTGAAACTCTACGCTATTGAAACCAAATCCCGCGCGAGTAGGACCCCCCTAACATGACCCTAGAAGAAATCCTCAACCTTGTCACTCATGAATTGCAGTTATCCCCAGATGAATCCTCCCAACTCAAGCATTACTTTTCCGAACTGGTTTCCTATCGCCTTCTTACTCATCTTCATGGCCACCTAACCGCCGCCCAACAAGATCACATCCGCCAACTGTTTACCCAAGAACCTCCCTTCGACCCAGACCTCATTTCCCGCCTTGCAGAAACCACCCGGGCCGCCAACACTGCTCAACTTCTGGATCAAGCCGTTCGTGCATCACTCACCGAGCTTTGCACTCTCTATCCCACCCAGCTTTCCCCTCATACCAAAGATCTTCTCACCAGCATTCCCAGCTAGGTCGCCCGACTGCTATGCCGAGCGACCCATAAACTTCATCTATTCCTCACTTCCTTTAAGTACCCTTTCCACTACATCCCGCGGCAGTGTCGCCGCACCCAGCAGAGCTTCCCGCACTATGGAGGCCGTCTGGCCACCGATCTTTTCCGCCGCTCTTATCGCTCCGGACACTGCGGCAGTTGCCGCGTCCGTCGCATCCACTCCCACCGTCTGGGCAGACTCGATTGCCTCTTCTACCACCCAGACTGCCGCTTTCCCCAAATCCGTTCCCGTTTCTGCCGCCGCTTCCACCGCCCCGGTCACTACACCGGACACCGCATCCACGGCTGTTACTGCCAGAGTCTCGGCGTCTTTCACCGCTCCCCCCACTTGATTTCTGACCGCACTTCTCAGTGCTGACATGACATCATCCGCCCCTTTGATTACCGCCACCACCGCATTTTTCGCCTCATCAATTATCTGTGCCAACATCTCTCTCACCCCCTTCCGTAAAAAACCTTATATTTATCACAAAATCCATCATAACTAATGTCACCCGAATTTGCATCTTCAGCAATACTACACAGTAGGTGTATGTCCAATCCGCACAGCTGATTCACTTGGTTTCCACTACCACAAACGCTAACTTACCGTCCAAAAAATACCACTTCTTAACCATCTCCTTTTCCGAAAGTTTATCCACCCCAAAATCCCACGGCGCCGCGATAAACAGCGAATTTTTGTGCCCGGTTTTATCCGCCGGCCAATACGGCCGCTTCACCAGTATCCCCGGTCTGTCTATTGCCCCCACATAATCATCCGTTCTCCCCCCGCAATACCACGCCAGATACAGTTGCGGCGCCCCCGTCAGCTGTTCCCTCTCCCCGAACGCCTCGGACACAAATACGTTCTCATACTTGTCTTTCATCCGGCAGGCAAAAGTGGCTATGTCTTTATACGGGTAATGCCAATATTCAGACAGCCATCTGAAGGATTGGTTTACATACATGTGATAACCAAATCCCAAATTTACCACCAGCCCCGCCGCCCAAATCCCCGCTATCCATCTCCTATTCTTAATTTTCTCCCACCCGTATTCGTACCCCGCCGCCAGTATCAACCCAAAAGCCGGCCACCATAAAAGCGCCCTCAGGCCATGCTGTTCGTTCATAGTCAGTGACGCCGGCAGCACTCCGAAAAGTCCCCACAAAATAATCCACGGCACCAGTTGTCGTTTTTTGCCCTGCGCCAACGCCACTACTCCCAGGGCCAATACCGGCAGTTCTACTAGATACAACAGTCCCATATCCGGATACCCCGCCGGCGTCAACTGTAACCCGTCCCAAAACCAATACCGCACATCAAAATAATTCAGGTATTTCCCTAAGCCGTGTCGATAAATCAAATAGCTGTCATTGTCCCACACTCGTTCCCAAATACTTCCGTAATTTCCCCGATGCAATATCCTCTCCAATGACTTTTCCCTCAGCCAGGAAGTGGCCGCCGCCCGCGTCCCCACCGCCGGTGTAAACATCGCCAGATACATAAGCGGTATCACCATCACTCCCAGTACCGCTACAAATTCCCGGGCTTTTTTGAGCACTGAGCACTGATTACTGAGCACTAAATAAATAACCAACACCGGCACAAACAATCTTTCAGCGTGATACGTCCACATGGAAAGTCCCAGCATTGCCGCCGCCCCCGCTGCCCACGCCTTCCCGCCTCCCTTTTCCCACCGTTGAAACAACGCCGCCCCGATCACCACCAGAAACAACGCCGTCACCGCTTCAAATGTCGCCCGGCTGTAATTGATATGCCAAGGCGACAGCGCCAACCCCAGTCCCGCCGCAATCGCCACTCCCCGTCCCATTCCCCATCTTCTTACCCACACCGCCCACACTACCGCCGTCAGAGCTCCCAACACCGCCGTCGGCAGCCGGACAGCCGCCTCCGTTTTGGCAAAAAAAGCTATAGACGGTACAATCAGATAAATATTCACCGGCGGCTTGTAATCATTAAACGACCGCAAAGTTACCGGCAATACTTTACCCCATTCATCGTGGCCCGTAGTCAATAGTGTATAAGCATTGTATGCGTTAGCTATCTCGTCAATCCCCATAGACACCGGGTATTTCCCCAGTCCGATTACACGCACCGCCAGTGCCACCACCAGCACTACTGTCACCCCACCAATAAATCCAGTTTTTGATTTTTGAATTTCGACTTTGATTTGTGAATTTGTCATTTGAATTTAATCCAGGAAATACGCTCTTCCCGCCAAATACGCGCAAATAATTCCCGTCCCCGCCACCAGCCATTTTCTCTTCCCCCCCAACATCATTGTTGCCCCTTCTTCCACCCAATATAAATAGACTCCCAAAACCGGCAGTAAAAAGGCCAGCCTTATTCCTCCGACTGCATAAGCCCCTACAGCTCCCAGCCCGGCAATCACAAACGGTCTCGGATTATATTTTTTCAAACTCGCCACCATCCCTCCCGCCCAGAATATCACCAGTAATCCCGGTATCGGTTCCACTCCCGGCGGCGACAGCGGTCCCCCGTCCCCCGCCTGGAAATATATTCTGGGCGACAGCAGTGACAAAACGGAAAAAATTTCATCCACCACCACATACCCTTTGTTAAACCACACTCTCCCCCACTTCCCTCCCGCACCCCGCATTTCATTTATCCGCCCCAGTCTTTCCGGCCCGGTCAATTCCTGCAGGTAGGTTCTGGCATACCCCGGTACCCGCCGCCACTCAAACGCCACCGCTCCCGGCCGGGTTACCATCCACCAAAATACCGGTGTCACCAGCCACCACACCAAATATTTCTTCACCCGCCCAGTATACCTAACCACGTTCCCAAAAATAACTGTCCTCCTGTATAATCCCTGGCAGTGACAGAAAAGAAAAGGAAGAAAACCTTAGCGGAGCTTAAAATCGGAGATACTATAGAAGGGCCGCTCCCCCCAACATACAACCTGGTCAGTCTCCTCCCAGAAACTGTCGCCCAAACCTGGGTTTTGGAAACCACGCCAGACGCAGTAATCACCAGAACAGGCTATAGGGCAAGCGAGACGACTATTTTCAAATGGGAACCAGGTCTGGGTATTATTGTTGGAGCTATCACGACGAATATCTTAAAAGATACAGAAAGACTTAACGTCATCTACAGAAGCGCAAATCGCCTTCACCTTCTTTATCTCTCCCCGCCTCGATCAAAAATAGTTTAGGATAATCCCAAACTCCCCAGTATACCGGGAAGCGCTAATCCGTAAGTGCGAGTATCAATTACTCGGCTTGCTGCTTTCGCTTACGTTTTGTGGAACTTACGCAAACGGCCCCAGCAAAAACCTGGATCGGTCCAACAAAACGTGAGTAAAGCAGTAATTTGAAACATAAAACTTCAATCAATTAAACTTTTTGACTATTTTTGTCCCAAATTGATAGCGATTGTCCGTCTTGAACAACTCCCGCCAGCCGTTATAGTAAGGGCAGAAAACCGATGAAATTTTCTGCCCGTTTCATCATCACCTAAGTCACCCCTGACCGCTTCCGGAAGGGGTGTTTTTTCTTTTTTAACTCCCGCTTTAAATGTAGAAAGGAGGTGAACAAATATAAATACTAAAATTGCTTTAAACGCTTTGTCTATCGTGGCGGCCTTAGTCCTGGTCGGCTCCGCCACCTACGCGTACTTCACCGACACAGCTACAAGCAGCAACAACTCTTTCGGCGCCGGAACAATGAAGCTTCAGCTTGACAATGACGGTCAAAATTTCTTTGACGACGTTAGCGCGACCTTCAACGTCACGGATTTTGCCCCAAACGAGTCAGCAGCTCAAGAAATATCCCTACACAATGCCGCTACGGTTGATATTGCTGAAATCGCACTCGGGTTGACCAGCACCAACTTCGACCCAGCAGATCCTGACGACAGCGACCTCAGAAACGTCTTACTTCTAACTATCGTTCCTGGTGGAACCGCGTCAGCAGGAGATTGTACTGGTGGATCTAACATCACAACAGCTATCGACACTGCTGTAGGCAACGGTGATAGCACTCTAACCATGATGGAATTCACCGGGGACACCTACGATTCACTGCCCACTCCTCTTCCTGCTGGGGGTTTTGACGACAAAGTATGTATCAGGGTCACAATGGACCCCACAGCTTCTGATGTGTACCAAGGCGACTCAGCAAACGCCTCATTCGTTTTCACTGCTCATCAAGACTCTAGCCAATAGGGCTCATAAACCTTAGTTGGCATCTGCCCTAGCCAACTAAGGTAAATGTACATTCTTACTAATCAATTCAACAACCTAATGACTCAATGATAAAAATCAAAAAGGCCACTGCCTACTTTCTCCGATCTCTTCTCTATCTCTTTCTCATCGTCTCTATCTTTATTGCCATTACTTCAAAAATACCGGTTTTTGGCCTGAGTTCTTTTGTCGTCGCCTCAGGCAGTATGGCTCCCGCCCTGCCGACCGGCGGCATAGTTTTCATCCGCCCCGGCCTGACATACGACGTGGGTGACATTATCTCTTTCAAAAATTCTTCCGGCATGACCGTCACCCACCGCCTGGTCGGCAAGGATATCCGCACTCCCCAAAATAATTACCGGGTCGCCGGTGATGCCAATCCCCAGCCCGACTCCGTACTTGTCCCCCACTCAGAAATTCTGGGTAAATCCGTTTTCTACCTCCCTTATTTTGGCCGTCTGGCCGGTTTCATCCAATCCCCCACAGGCTTCATCGGCTTTTTGATCGTCCCCGCACTACTCTTTATCGTCTGGCAAATTTATGAAATTTTTCAGGAATATCGAAAAATTATCGAAAAAAGGTTCACCGCATGAAACCCTACTTACTTTTACTGATTACTTTTACCGGCTTTCTCTCTTATTCTTATACCCACTCCTATTTATCCGACTCCGCCGCCTCCTCGGGTAACACCTTCACCGCCTCCGCCGAGTTCCCCACACCCACCCCAGCACCTATTAATCCTGGCGATGTAGTAATTAACGAGATAAATTGGGGAGGAAATAACGAACCCAGCAGCAGCAACGACGAGTGGGTAGAATTGGTAAATAACACTTCATTCTCCATAGACCTTACTAACTGGGTGATACAAGACCTTGGCGCTGGTGCAAGCCCTACACAACACTATACCCTTCCCTCAGGCACTATTTCTAGTAATGGTTTTTTCCTTATTTCAGGTCTTTCCCAGGAAAACTCCAGAATAAATATCGCTCCAGATTTAGTTTTTTCCGGCATGAACCTGCACAACAATGGCGAGCTATTAGTATTAAAAGATGACGGCGGAAATATTATTAACACCGCTAATCGTAGCGACGATTGGTATGCCGGAACTGACACGGATCCCAAGAAGTCGATGGAAAAAATCTCTCCTTCACTGGATGGCACTTTAGATAGCAGTTGGGAAGATGCCAACTCGCATGTCAACATGGACGGTCCTGGATCTACTGACGAGTTCGGCACTCCCAAAGCCGCTAACAACCTATGACCAAAAAACTATTAACTCTTACTATTACTATCCCCCTATTACTATTACTATTTACTATTACTAACCGTCGTCATTTAGTGGGTACCGCCCAGGCTATCGGCGATCTCACCGTAGACTGGGGCCCGGGAATCCTTGAGGGCCAGCCCATTTTCACTGTCTCCAATATGGCCCCCGGCCAGACCGAAACCCGCACCGTCACAGTGGCCAACGGTGCTTCCTCCTCCCGCCCTCTTGGTATTCGCGGTATCGAAGTCTCCGACACCGGTAATTTATCAGATGTCTTGCTCTTGGAAATCAAAGAAAACGGCGTCTCTCTCTATCTCAACTCTCTATCTCAATTCTTTCTCGATACCGTCAACCCCGACACCGGCATCCCCTTCTCCACTCTGGCTTCGGGAGCTTCCGCCACCTATGAATTTATTGTGACCTTCGATCCTGATGCAGGTGACCAGTTCCAGGATCAGTCAGTAGTTTTTGACCTCAAAATCGGCATTTTCGTCGAGTTACCGGAGGCCTGCCAAAACATTCAGTTTACCCATCCGCCCATTTTCGGCACCCAAAACCGCGACCGGTTGCATGGCGGCAACGGCCGCCAGCTCATCGTTTCCTTTGAAGGCAACGACGTTATTTCCGGCGGCAATGCCGGCGACTGCATCCTTTCCGGTCCCGGCAATGACAAAGTCTCCGGCGGCAATGGCCCCGACGCCATCGACTCCGGTCCCGGTGACGATCAGATCACCGGCGGCAACGGCAACGACATTGTTATGGCCGGCCCCGGAGCTGATCGGATAGAAGGCGGCAACGGCCACGACCAGGTCTTCGGTCAGGAAGGAAACGACATTCTCAAAGGCGGAAACGGCAATGATACTTTAGACGGCGGCCCTGACACCGACTCCGCCGACGGTCAACTCGGAACGGACACCTGTGATGCAGAAACAGAAATCCGCTGCGAGTTGTGACCTTATTGGCTCACGTATTTATGAAGTATAGAAGTTGTGGCCTTTTCCTTCAGCTTCTGTAAATCCCGACCAGTCAATCAAATATTGACATTACGGATCTTCTCTAAGGTATATTTAGCAATTTTTTGATAGCGTTTGCGCTCTTGCTCAAAATTCTT
>MEXE01000030.1 GCA_001775555.1 Candidatus Amesbacteria bacterium RBG_19FT_COMBO_48_16
GCGGGACCTGATTGGAGGGCAGTGGGGTCAGGCAGCATGGGTTACCATTTCATGGTAGACCTTTACACGGATCGAGTCAAGATTTAAACCGTTTTGATGTTGCAAATCGGGAATATTGAGTAAGTTGGTGAAATGAAAATGGGTCTGGTACAATAGTTTTATGAGGTATTCACAGCTGTTTCCCAAGGCAAAGCGGGAGGCTCCCAAGGGGGCGGTGACGGCTAACCACAAATTGCTGGTCCGGGCCGGGTTTATCGATCAGCTGATGGCCGGCTCCTGGACACTTCTGCCTATGGGGTGGCGGGTGGTGACAAAAATAAACACGATAATCCGGGAGGAATTGGACGCGATCGGGTGCCAGGAAATGCTGATGCCTTTGATGCACCCTAAAGAAATTTGGAATGAGACAGGCAGGTGGGAGTCGGCTGCGGAGGTAATGTATCAGTTGAAGGACAGCCGGAAAAAAGAATTTGCGCTGTCGTTTACACATGAGGAAATAGTTATGGATTTGGCGCGTAAGCATGTGACTTCTTACAGGGATCTGCCGCTGGCGGTATACCATTTCTCGACTAAATTCAGAAATGAAACCCGACCGCAGGGGGGGATTCTGCGCGGACGGGAATTTCTGATGAAGGATTTGTATAGCTTACATGCCAGCGAGGCGGATCTTGTGGCTTTTTACGAAAAAGTATCGGAGGCGTATTTGCAGATATTTAAAAGGATCGGATTTGACATTTACGTTACCGAGGCGGCCGGCGGAGTATTTACCGAAGGGCATACCCGGGAGTTTCAGGTGCTGGCCGAGGTGGGGGAAGATACGATTCTGATCAAGCCGGGAACGCATGAGGCGTATAACAAAGAGATATTTGCAGGAGAAGAGACTAAATTTGAAGCGAGGAGAGCAATTGAGGTGGGGAATATTTTTCCTTTCGGGGACAAGAAGTATGCTGAAAAAATGGGGGGGTATTTCAGGGATAAGGACGGGGTGAAGAAACTGATGCATTTTGCCAGTTATGGTATCGGGACGACCAGGGTGATGGGGGCGGTGGTGGAGGTGTACCATGACGATAAAGGGATAATCTGGCCGGAGAGTGTGGCGCCGTATCAGGTGCATTTAGTGACATTGGAGAATCAGGAACCAGGAAGCAGGAAGCAAGGGGAGAAGGTGTATACCCTTCTGAGTGGAGCTGGAATAGAGGTGCTTTATGATGAGACCCAGAGGAGCGCGGGGGAGAAGTTTGCCGATGCTGATCTGATCGGTATCCCGGTGAGGTTGGTGGTATCTGATAAGACCCGGGATAGAGTTGAGTGGAAGAATCGGGATGAAGAAGGGACGGAAATATTGGAGGTGGATGAGGTGATAAGGAGATTGGTATAATGGCGGCTATGCTGACTTTGCCTGAGGGGACAAAGGTTCCGGATCATGTGGTATATATTCCGGACGGTAACAGGCGTTGGGCCAGGGCGAGAGGTTTGCCGCCGATTGAGGGGCATCGAGCCGGATTTGAAAATACGTTACGTCTGATGCGGGCTACGCGCAGCTGGGGAATACATACTGTGACGGGGTGGGGTTTATCCACGGAGAATTGGCTGGAGAGGCCCAAAAATGAAGTAGAGTTTTTGATGCGGGGGATGGTGCGGTATTTGGATAAGTATCTGGATGAGGCGCAGAAAGAGGGGATACGGGTGGTACATCTGGGGCGCAAAGACAGGCTGCCGCGAGTACTTTTGGACAAACTGGCGGAGGTGGAGGAGAAAACGCGGGGGAACGCCAAGCATATTTATAATTTAGCCTTGGATTACAACGGGCCGGATGAAATTATGCGGGCGGTCAAAAGAATTATTGCGGACGGGATACGGCCGGAACAGGTGGATCGGAAACTGATGGACAGCTATATGGATACAGCAGGTCAGCCTTATCCGTATCCGGATTTGATAATCAGGACCAGCGGGGAACAGCGGACAAGCGGAATTCTGCAGTGGCAAAGCGATTATGCGGAAATGTATTGGGAGCCGGATCATTTTCCGGATTTTTCGCCGGCAAAACTGCGGGAAGCGATTCTGGATTATTCCAGGCGCAGGAGGAGGTTTGGAGGTAATGATGCGATGGAGCATATGGCGTTTAAACCGCAGGTGATGGCCAAGCTGGAGTTGGATTTCCGACGGGCCTTGGGTGAAAGCGACAATAAAAAATTAAGTGATTTGGTGATTAAATATGTCAGGGAGCAGTACGGGTTGTCCAAGGGATTGGCAAAAACTGCCGGGTTGGGTATGGCCAGGGCCTTACGCTCTGGTCAGCAAAAAGACTGGGAGAGTGCTAAGAAAGCATTAAAAGGTCTTTATGAGGTGATAAAACATAATGTGGGGCTGGCGTTTGAACCGGAACTGGTAGCTAATATTGAGGTAAATCTGTGGCGGGGTAAGCAAACTGAGGAGGAGACGCGGCAGCTGGTGGCGGAAAAATACAGACTGTCGAATTTCCAGGCCAATAAGTCGGCGCATCTGGCATATTTGGCAAGTATGGAGACACAAAAGGGAAATTGGGAGAGAGCGAAGTGGTATATGGAGAAGTATTATGAGGCGCTCAAAGAACGCGTAGCGTGATGAATTTGGATCGGGGGGCAAAGAAGGTATTGGGTGAAATCGCTGGTCTTGACAGGGCGGTGTTTGCGTATGTAAATTCGTTACCTCATTCGAAGGGGCTGGATAGGTTTTTAATACTATTAGATGTGTGGTATTACTTCGTGTTGTTGTATATGGTGGTGATGGGGGGGGACTGGAGGCTATTTGGGGAACTGTTGGTTTTGGCTATAGCTGTAAACAGCATACTTCTAAAAAGGATCTTTAAGAGATTGAGGGTGTTTGAGCGTCTGGAACAAGCCAACGTTGTGATCAGAGAGAAGCCGTTGCCAGAATTTATTAGGCAAATTGACAGATATAGTTTTCCTTCAGGGTCTGCGGCTATTTCTATTACTGCTGCAGTCGGATTGGCAAGTTTATATCCTTTACATCCTTTTATGGTTGGTGTGGGATGGTTTTTTGCATTGGCTAATGGGATACAGAGACTTTACTTTGGGGCCCACTTGCCGTCTGAAGTGATAGGAGGATGGATTACCGGTGGTGTTACCGCCTTAATTGGTCTGAGGTTTCTGAGTTGACGGGGGGGTGGGCAGAGTTATAATGAGCCGTAATGAGTGAGCTTCCTTCCCCGCGGGACGTGTTTGGTTACTTTGGGTATTGGCAGGGAAGGGTGGATCCGGTGATAAAGCAGTACTTGGGATCTGAAAAGGGAAAGAAATATGCTGCTACTCAGTATGGGGCTGAGGTGCTGGGAGAAGTGGTTGACTTGACTTTACGAGGGGGTAAGAGGCAAAGAGTAGCTTTTGTGGCCGCGACGTTTGGTTTGTTGAGGGGGGATTTTGATGACTTGTCAGTGAAGGCGATAGCAGATGCGGCGGCGGCCGTCGAGTTGCTTCAAACGCAGTTACTTATTCATGACGATGTGATTGACCGAGCTCCCACTAGGAGGAAGGGAGTGACTATTCATGAGAAGTTTAAGCAGCAGGCGATAGCGAAACAGTACAATTTTGACAACCAGAGGTATGGAGATAGTGTGGGCTTGTTGGCGGGGGATCTCGCGGCTTATTTTGCTTGTTATCCTGTTTTGGCTTCGGAAGCTATTTTGGTTGACAAGAGGGTGAGGATTCTCGATATATTGCTCAGGTCGGGAATAGATACTTTCTATGGTCAGTTGTTGGATCTATTGCGTGATGCAAGGGGGTATACGACGGAGGAGGAGATTTTGGAGTTAGCGTTTGTAAAGGCGGGAAGATCTTCGGGGGAGGCGCCGATGCATATTGGGGCAGTCTTGGCGGGTGGAGACAATGAACAAACTCTTAGTAAATTGAGTGCTTATGCAGTCCCAGTGTCAGTTGCTGCTCAGCTTCAAGATGATATCTTGGGGGTGTTTGGGGATGAAGAGAAGCTGGGGAAATCGGTGTTATCAGATTTGGCTCAAGGGAAGCAAACATTGTTGGTTTTGCATTCCTTGGAGGTAGGGAGTAGGGCGCAGGTACAGGTTTTGAAGAGGTTGGTGGGGAAAAAGGACATAGCCAGAGACGAGGCGGCAGTTGTGATGGAGATAATGGAAGACACCGGAGCCTTGCAATACGTTATGGACAAGGCAAGGCATTATGCATCCGAAGGCCAGAAGGTGGTGGATCAAGAGTGGGATAAATCATGGAGAGAAGAAGAGCGTGTTTTCTTTTGGGCAGTGGCGGAAGCAGCTGTCAATAGGGAGTATTGAAGGAAAATATGGAAGCGCTAGTTCCTACTCATGTGGCGTTGATAATGGACGGGAACAGAAGATGGGCTAAGAAGAGAAATTTGCCTCCCATAGAGGGGCATAAAATGGGGGAGAAGAGGATAGAGCCGGTAGCATTGCGATGCAAAGAGCTGGGGGTGCTGGCTGTGTCTTTTTACACCTTGTCCAGAGAGAATCTTAATAGGCCTAGAGGGGAAGTGGAAGCTCTTCTTGATGTTTTGAGAGTAGGGGCGGGTCCAATGTTGAAGAGACTGGCGGAGGAGGACATTCGTTTTGTCCCCTTGGGGAATTTACTCCTGTTTCCTCAGGATATATGTGACATTTTATTAGATGCGGCCGGCATAACCTGCCACAATGAGGGGATGATAGTTAATCTGGCGTTGGCTTATGATGGAAGAGACGAAATTGTTAGGGCTGTGGGGAAGCTCAACGCGGGGGGGATTACAGGCGATGCCATTACGGAAGAGTTAATCTCTTCTAAGTTAGATACTGCTGGCCAGCCGGATCCTGACTTAGTAATTCGTACCGGGGGGAGATCTAGACTTTCTGGATATCTCCCTTGGCAAACGGTATATTCGGAGATATATTTTACTTCTGTCCTATGGCCAGATTTTATGGTTGAAGATTTTGACCAGGCACTTAAGTGGTACAGGGAGCAAGTGAGGACGTTTGGTAAGTAGACATTATGGTTAATTCATTTGCTGAAGTCTTAGCGGCGAAAAGAGATAAAGTTTGGGGTGTCATTGAAGGTTATTTGGGTAATCCGAAATATCCGCAGGCTTTCTCGATTCCTTCCCACTATGACGGACTTTGTAGGGCGCATTGGGAAATTGTGAGGGAGTACCCCGAAAGGAAAGGGAAATATATACGCCCGACTCTGGTGATGCTGACAGCGGCGGCGATGGGAGTACGGGAAAGCTTGGCTCTTCAGACAGCGGCGGCAATGCAGGTGAGTGAGGACTGGTTGCTGATTCACGATGACCTTGAGGACGATTCTGAATTCAGGAGAGGGAAACCTACGTTACATAAGATGTTTGGGGACAAACTCGCGATTAATGCGGGAGATGCATTGCATGTGATTATGTGGAAAATCCTTTTGGATAACCAAAAAATCTTAAAGAAGGACGTTTTTTTGAGAGTTTTGGAAGAATTTTATGTTATGTTAACCAGAACCGTTCTGGGTCAGGGGGGGGAGATTAAGTGGGCGATAGATGGGAGAATAGGCTTGGATGACAGCGACTGGTTTTTCATTGCGGATGGAAAGACAAGTTATTATACAGTTGCGGGGCCGATGAGACTGGGGGGGATCATTGCTGGTGGAACACCACAACAGCTGAGTCTTCTAACTGATTTTGGGAAGCGATTGGGAAGATGCTATCAACTGGTTGATGATATATTGGATTTGACCAGCGACTTTCGTGGCTTAAAAGGAAAGCTTCGTTTTAATGATCTTTACGAAGGCAAGACAACCATGATTTTGGCTCATCTGTTACGTTCTGCGCGGAAATCGGAGCGGGAAGAAATTATCAATTTTCTAGCTAAACCCAGGGGAGATAAGAAAGAGAGTGAAGTTTTAAAGATTGTCGGCTTGATGCATAAGCGCGGGAGTATAATGTATGCTCGTGAAAAAGCAAAAAAAATTGGAGAAGAGGCTAGAGATATATTTGAAGGTAGGTTGAGATTTTTGTCTAAGAATCCGGCTCGGAGTTATTTGAAGATGGGGATATCTTTCATCCTAGACAGGGATTATTGAGCCTAGAGTTAAGTTCTGAAGCGATTGACTATATCCAGGGAATTGCCGAATATATGGTGGAGCGGGAAGTCTGACAGGTCCGGATCAGTTGTTCTTAAAATAGTCCAGTATCTCTAATCTGCTGCCGGTGACGGGGAATGTCCGCAGGTTGAAATTGTGGTTAAGATAAAGATTCCAAATTTGTTCGTCAGGGAAACCGTTTTGCCTGAGAACACTGAACCTGAGCAGATAATCTTTATATCTTCCGGCCACGTAAGAGTTGCTGACCAGGGGATCGTTGATAGCCGAAAAATTGGCATTTATTTCGCTTTGAAGCGGGTCGGTTTCACCTAATATTTTGAAATCAATATAATGCCGGAGCTCATGCTTGAGCAGAATGTAGTCCGTCGTGGAATTTTTATAAGATTTGGGTAAGACGATGGTTGAATTATTATCATAATAAGCACTGATTTGGGGGGAGATGATTCCCTCAGTGATCTGCTGCTCTAATTCATAATTAATATTTAACCCGGGATATGCCGTGGCTATCGCGTTTTCCTGAGCGGAATACGTATCAGCCCAAAAGTCTATCGCGTATTTTAAGGAAGGGCTGTCATGTATTTGGTAATTCACGGATAAATTTTCTTCATATCCTTTTTCCCAGCGCAGGGCTTCTTCACCCTTAAAAAATAATAGTACCAGACCGTATTTATTGCCCCAGTAAAACATCTCCTGCGGGGTATTAAAACCCATCGGCGGCACCTGGGAGTAGTCTCCGGCTAAAGCTCTTTTGTACCATTCGGGATATTTGAGCGGCTGGCAGGGAGCATTCCAGTGTTCACACTGGTGGCCGGTGGGGTCGGTATTGTTGACGGGGTTGTTGCCCGCATATGAATATCTATTTAATTCATTACCTGCGGTATCCGCCTGAGTAAAACGGGCGGTTTGGGGATGATAGTAACGGGCGTTGTAGTAGTAGAGGCCGGTGGCATCGGTGTCCGAGATCTGGCCGGTGTACTGGCGGCGGGTGGGCAGAGTGCCGACGGCGGCGCGGGTAGTACCGAAGGGGTAGTAAACCTGTTTGGAAACAAGTTTGCCGGCAGAATCAGTCACCAGGCCGGTACTGCCCAGATGGTCCTGGTGGACGAAACTTAAGGATTCAGCAGCTGATGCTACTTGCGAATATCCGGATACGGATAGTGTTATTGCTATAAATAATCCGAAACCCGTTTTTGGGAGCATGTTTTTCAAAACGGCGTAAAATTGCCGGTGTTGATAAGGGAAGATGTCTTCAATTTATCGGGTCTGTTGCGGTCTGGCCGGTCATAACCGCATACGCCCGCCCAGACACAGGGGTAGTTCCCGTAAATAATGAATGTCGGAGTACTCTTTTTATTGGTCCAAATTTGATCGTAAATTTCGGTTATCCCTCCTTTGAAATCCGGATATTTGGTTTTCATATAATCCAGGTTTGCCTGATGCCAGACGATGAGCTGATTTAAGTCATGTAATTTGGTTACGGTACCGGATGTGGAACTCACACGCACTAATTTTGCATCATGCGCAAAAAATAAAGATCCTCCGGTGGGGTCCTCGTGACCGGATAAATACTGTTGAATTACTTCCTGGGTTATGGAGTAAGCATTCTTATACTGGGAGGACATTCTGGGACAATTGTCGGGATTTTGATAACAAATATCAAGCGCTGTATCTGCTAATTCGTCTGTAGACATACCGGGGTGAATGTACTGATTTTTCAAGTAAGGATCCAGATTGTTTTGCCAGCTTGTTAACAGGGCTCCTAAACCCTGAGTGTATAAAGGTAAATCGGGACTTAACAGCCGGTTGATGAAGATCCAGGCTAGTATTTCCATGACATTTTCTGGGGCGGTGGCATTGTTGGTTTCAGAAAATATTGCCAAAGCGATCCGGGAAATATCTTTTTCTTCTATTTCTGCTTGAGAAGGGGGTTTTGCTGATCGCATGCCGCTGGGGTCAGTAAAGTTTGGAGGATTGTTATTGGCATATGAATATTTGTTGATGCCGTCGCCTAATTTATCTGCCTGGGTGAAGCGGGCGGTTTGGGGATGATAGTAACGGGCGGCGTAGTAGTAGAGGCCGGTGGCATCGGTGTCCGAGATCTGGCCGGTGTACTGGTGCCGGGTGGGCAGAGTGCCGGAAGTTGCCCGGGTAGAGCCGAAGGGTAATTTGCCGGCTGGATCAGTGGTCAGACCGGTACTGCCTAGATGATCGGAGTGGATGAAGTGCAGGGTTTCAGCGGAGGACGCGGAAGGTGTAAATAGTAAATAGTAAATTGTGAATAGTAGAAAGTAGAACAGACGGCGGGGGAGCATAAGTTTAGCGAACGCTGGGATAATTGTTTATCCACTCAGATGTTAGCGGTACACCTTGTTTATTGAAATATTTTGCGACTTCCCATTCGTATTCGTGGGACTGAGGTGATGGAGTCCATGGCGCATCTCTGGCAATTTGGAGGGCGTGGTACCATTCTTCCGCACAAGCCAGGCAGACATTTAATTCATCACCCGTTTTTATCCCTGTTATTCCGGATCTGGGTAATTTGATACCTACCTTTCCGGTAAAATTATTCAAAGTTGAAGTGAAGTTGCCTTCCTGCCAATTAAGGGTTTGCCGCCGCTGAAATTCAAAAAGCGGAACGCCTCCCAAATCTAATGGAGGTTCGACGTAATTACCAGGGATATCAGCAGGAGTGGCTAATCCCAATGATGCGGCTCGGTCCCAATTGGTAAAATGGGCAATTGCGTTTGGATAAAAACCTGATTTAATAAGCTCTAAGCCTTCATCGATGTATTTTCCCAAGGCGTTTAAGTCGTCTACCAGACCTGCACCGGGAATGGGATTTATGACGTAACCGCAGGCATCCAGATTTCCGCCGCCGCATTGAATGATATCAATACCGGTATCGACCAGGTCGATGACGGGTAGCGCTTTTAAGGCCAGGGGGACCCAGTAGGCGGCTGTGACGGTTAAACCTGCGGATCCAAACACAATACCGGAGGCCAGGAAAACATCGGCAACGGAAGCGTCGGGAGTGTTGGCGGATATGGGTGGGACTCTGCCTCCTCCGCGGTGGGCGCCGAGTCTGGTTTCGGAAGGAAGCGGCAGCTGGTAGATGTATTTTCTCCACCCGGACCATCCCGACGGAGAGGGGGATTGGGGGATGTATCCTGAGGGGTCAATGCTGTTTACGGGATTATTACCCACATAGGCATACCTGTTGCCTCCACTGTTGGTGGGATCCGCCTGGGTGAATTTGGCGATTTGGGGGTTGTAGTAACGAGCGTTGTAGTAGTAGAGGCCGGTGGCATCGGTGTCCGAGATCTGGCCGGTGTACTGGTGCCGGGTGGGCAGAGTGCCGGAAGTTGCCCGGGTAGAGCCGAAGGGATAATAAACCTGTTTGGAGACTAATTTGCCGGCTGGATCAGTGGTCAGACCGGTACTGCCTAAATGGTCGGAGTGGATGAAGAGCAGAGTTTCGGCGGCCAGCAGCGGGGAGGAGAAAGAGGAGAATTGCAGGAATAGCGGTAAGAGGACGATTACCCTCAGAATAGGTGGGCGCCTCATTTTTTCCTGACGGCGACGAGTTTTCCGGAAAAGTAATAATTTTGCGTCCAGTTGATAGTGCCCGGAACCGGGATATTAATTTCAATATCCGGATTAATGTAGTAAGTGCTTTCGCCTCCGGTTACCAGTTTGGCAATTCTGGCTCCTGAGCTAGAGTATAAGAATTTGGTTTCCTTAAGACCGGTATCAACGGAGACTGTAGGAGCTGATTTGGCCAGGCGGTTATCTTTGTCGTAAGTATAAGTTTTTTGAGTGTCGGAAGTCAGGTTGCCGAGGGCGTCATAGGCGTAATTGACGGATCTACCCAGGACGGTCCCGGTTTGGGGGCGGTGGTAGAAGGAAGAGCCGAAATTGCCGTAAGACAGAGCTACCGACTGGGGCCCTTCAGTTTTTGTTTTGATATTACCCAGATCGTCGTATGAGAAACCGGCACTGTAGGCTCCGGAGACGGCAGTCAGGCGGCTTAGACCGTCGTAAGTAAAGTTTTGGGTGAGGTGGAAGGGGCTGGAGACGGGGACCAGGGGATTGTCGTCGGTGATTTTTTTGATATTACCGACCCAATCGTAAGTGTAGCTTAACAGCAGCTCGTCTGCATCGGACAGGTTGGGCCCTTGGATTTTCAGAGTATTTAGCCGCTGGTTGTTGGGATCGTAGGAGAAGGTGTTGGCGACTCCGTTACCGGAGGTGAATTTTATCAGCTGGCCGTTCTGGTTGTATTTGGCTTGGGTAACATAAGTTGAGTTACCGACGAGGGAGACGGGATAAGGCCGGTCGTAGGTATAGGTGAGGGGTTCGGCAGGTAGGCCTATAGCAGTATTTCCGAAACGGACTTGGGACTTGATCCTGCCGCCCTGGTCGTAACTGTAGAGAGTGATAAATTTCTGGTTGTTAAGAGCTGAATTTGGCAGGTTGGATAAAGTTAAAGTATCTTTGGTGACCCGGCCGCGCTTGTCGTATTGCAGCTGGTCGTTGAGTATCATTTTGGCCGTATCCGGGTTGTAGGAGCGGGTAGCACAAACCCTGCCTTTACCGGAAGTGCAGGTGTCGTAGATATTCTGCAGCAGGAGGGTGCCGCCCAGGGATTTGGTAAGCAGGCGGTTGAGTCCATCGTATGAGAAGGATGTTACTTCGCCCTTGGGATTTGTCTGCTTAGTCAGGTTGTTGGCTTTGTCATACTCATATCTCCAGGAATTGGCGTCTCCGGTCATGGCGGGGCTCATATCCACATCCCACAGCTTGGTTTTTCGGCCCAGGAGGTCGTATTCGACGCGGTTGACAACATTACCCAGCGGGTCCTTGGTTTGGATAACCTGGCCTAAAACGGGATGGTATTGGAAACCGGTGGTTAGGTTTTTGGAGCCGGAAGTCTCCAGGGTGGTGAGAGTTTGGCCAAAGGCATCGGCTGTTGCGGTTTTGGTAGTACAGGGGGTGGCCGGATCAGGATCATAGCAGTTTTTATTCGAATACTTGACTACCAGGGGATTGCCGTCGATGTCGTATTCAGTTTTATCAAAAGAGGCGTCCGGGTAATTGGTCATGGTAATGCGGCCCAAACCGTCATAGGTATACTTGATTTTGGGTATGCCACCGGTGGAGACAATGTTTCTGTTATCGTATGAACTTTTGGCGCCGGGGGTGTAGGGGGCGGCGGTGTAGGTCAGGCTTTGGTATTCGATCTGGCCCAGGGCAGTGTAGGTTTGGGAGGTGAGCAAATCCCGGTATTCGTTTTCGACCGGGATTCCGGCGTTGGACCATTGGTTTTCGTACCAGAGCTGGCGGGCCTGGACTGTTTGACCGAGACCGTTGTAATAAGTATGGGCAGCAGAGACTTTGCCGGAGACTCCGGAATCGTCGAAACGGGTGCCTTGAGTTACCAGCATTTTCGGTCCCTTGCCGCCAGCTTGCCTGCCTAAGTCGGTAAGGCAGTGGTTGGCTTCGTTACAGGGGGAAATATCTGAATCATTGAAATAATAGTATTTGGAAAAAGAGTTGGGTTTGGCGGTACCCCCCGGTTTTTTGCCCGGCAGATACGTTTCCACAAGTCGGCCGAATACGTCATAAACGTAGGTAGTCTGGGCACCGTTGACGTCGGAAACGGCTACAGGCAGGCCTAAAACCCCGCCTTTATTGGGGTGGGCAGAGTCGGTAGTATTGAAATCATAAGTGGTGACGGCGGATTGACCGAGATGGTTGGTGATTTTTATCGGGTAGAGGTGAAAGATATTGTCATAAGTGGTGGAGGTATTCCGGCCCAAAGGATCGGTAGATTTGGTAAGCAGCCAGGGGTAAGCGGAGTCATAGGTCAGGGAGGCGGAAGCGTAGGCTGAGCCGTTTTGCATCTGGCTGATTCGGGTGGGCTGACCCAGGCTGTTGTAAGTTGTTTGAGAATGGTTGAATTTGGTGCCGCCGGAGGAATCGCTGATCCAGGTTTGATTGGGCAGGGGCAGAATCCATCTGAGAGTATCGGCGGCGGTGTAATCGGTGTAGGTGATTTTTTTGGTGTCGGAATTGTCATCCTGATTGGGGTCACTGCAGGAGACTTTACCGTAATTTGTGGCAATATGGAGCTGGGCGTAGATATCGTCAGAAAGATCGAGTTTCCGGTGGTCGGTTTGGATTCTGGTGCAGAGCTTGGGAGTGCCTGCGACAATCTCTTTATTGACAGTATCCCGGGGGATAACCAGGGAAACAGTTGACTGCGGATCATAATCGCCGCATTTGGTGTTGATATCCCAGTCGTATGCACCTTGCCAAGGACCAAACATAGGGCCAAAGCGGACGGTATAGGCGGAGGTGGTTTCGGTACTGCGATTGGTGTTGCCGGCGGTGTAATTTATTGTTTTATAAGCGATACCTTTGAGAGGGCTGGGTTTGAAGCAGTTGCCGGTTTCCAGGGCTTGGTAAAAGAAAGATTTTGATTTGGCGGCGGCCTGGGAAGAAGAACCTTTTTCGTAAGTGGTAACCTCCACTTCGGGGTAACCCAAAAATTCAAAGTTGGCGAAATTGTTGAAGGTAGTCGTGGCTTCATCCGATTCCTTGTAGCTGGAGACGGATCCCAGTCCGAGTGTTGCACCGGCCCCCCCGTAGTTAAAGACAGTCCTGACGGAGTTACCCATCCCATCTTCGGTAATTTTTGCACTTAGCCTGTGCCTTTGGGTGTTGAGTTCGTTGTCCGTTTTGCAGATTTTGTTGTCGAGGGTAATTTTATCCCGGTCGCAGTATTTAATGTTTACAGTATGGCTATTGTTGGTGTCCTTGAAGTATTCATAAGTGGTTTTGCCGCCGAGGCCATTATCGGCAGTGACGAGGAAGAAATCGTAGGGGGTTTTTGCTACGGCAGAGGTGCCGGTAGTGACAAATGAGGTCAAGGGGCAGCCCCCGGTAAAGTTGTCGCAATTTGGTCCATAACTGAAAGTGTAGCCGGGGAGGCGTTTGGCGGCAGGGTTGGTGTCCGGATCATCACTAAACCGGGTGATTTTGGTCAGAAGGGAATGGATAACCTGGCCGCTTTTGACTTCTCCGTCGTTGTCAGGAATACCGTTGCCGTTATCGGCGTGTTTGGATTTGTCCCAGCCATATTGATATTCCAGTTTATAAACACCTCTGATTTTGGAGTTGGTTTTGATGATGATTTTTTTGAGGCGATCCTTAAACCTGGTCGGACGGGGAGGATCGGAATTGTCACCTTCATGAATTTTGTAATCCAGCCGGGGTTCTCTTGGGAAAGTGAGTTCGTGTTTACCCCAGGAAATAGCGGAAGGATAGACGGCGGGGGTATAGGAATCACCTCCCCGGCGGGCGGGCTCGATATTTAAGCTGTAAGTATAGTTGATCTCCACCGGGATAGTATCCTTGTCGAAAATACTTTCAGTCTTGGACAGGTACCAACGGGTTTCGAGGGCGTGATATCCGACTGCGTCCCAACCCCAGACTTGCCAGGCGCGGGAACCGATAGGGTTGGAATCGTTATCGTATAGGGGGTACCATTCGGACTCTTTATTTTTCAGATCCTCGTTGGTGTCGGGATCAAGAGGCCGCTGCCAAGCCGGGGTGATATTTTGCGAGCCGAAGTAGTACTTAGTACCATCACCTGCGGTGACCAGCCAGTGGTGGCGGCAGATATTGGCTTGGGAATTGCCGGTTTGTTTGCATTTGGCCCATCTTTCCACTTTGATTTTCAGATTGGGGACTGTTCTCCAGACACTGTAGCTTCCGTCATCACTTTCTTTGGCCAGGCTGGCACCGCCTCCGGCGAAGGAAAGAATGAATTTATCGTCTTCGAGCAACCGGTAGGTGCCGTTGGTATCCCGGGCGATGTATTGGGTACCGCCTAAGTTCCAGCCTAGTCCGACCAATCCGGATTGGTTTTGGTAGGGGTGGTCGGGTGAACTGCGGAGGTTTGTAAATGTCCCCAGATAAAGGTCGTCTACCGATGCTGAGGAATAGGTTAAAGAAAGTGTTGGAGTAATACCTGCCGGACCCGGGGGAAGCTCCAGGGGGTAGGATAGGGTGGCGGCGCCGTTGAAATCGTCACTACCGAAGTTTTGCACCGAGGGAAGATTTAAGTTGGCGATTGTTTCATCATTGGCTTGTGCGGTAGCTAGGCCCTTGACGGAGGGTTCCGGCTCGATTCGTCTAAGGAGAAGAGTATAATCCGCACCGGTGACGAGGCCGTCACGGTTCAGGTCATAGGCAGGATTTTGGGTGTTGAGGGCGGAAAAATAACCGGAGATGGAAGTCGGACCTAAGATCGACAGGCTAAAGAGCCGGATCACGATAAGCGACAGAATGATCGTCAGGAGGGCATAGAAGGGAAGATACTGTTTGGGGCGGGCTGACACTATTAATAATAGTAGCGCGCCGGAATAGCAGGTGCAAGATGAATGTGGTAAAGTGGGTTTATGAAGTGTCCGGATTGTGCCGGAGAACTGAGCAAGATTTCTGTAGTGGGGACGGATGATTCTTACCGGTGCGGGAGTTGCGGCGGGTTTTGGGTGATGGGGTGGGTAGTAAACAGGGTGGCGGAGGGGGGAGTAAAGAAGGGGTTGGTACCGCTTAAATCGGGACGCCGGGAAAGTCTGACCAGAAACTGTCCGACAGACCAGACGGCACTTTTCAAACCCGAGGGAGGGGAAGCATTCCCGCCCGGCGCGGCAGTTTTTAAATGTCCGCATTGCAGCTGGTGGTGGGTAGGGGGGGACGATTTGTTTTCTGTGGATGAAGCTTATAAAGCCAGGAGAACGTTTTTCAGGTTGTGGCAGAGAAAGCCTGATTGGGCAACCTGGGCCCTGCCGGTGGTGGCGGTGGTAGTGCTGATCGCGGGATTGGCGGGGGGAGTCAATTTAGTGCGATACCAGACTAGGGTGGGAGTGGGGGCGGGAGCGGGAGTGCGGCAGTTCACGGCAGTTTATGTAGGCCAGGGAGAAGCCAGAGTGAGCTTTAAATCCGGTGAGGAAATAAAAGGGGTGGAGTATCAGCAGGCCGGTGAGACGGACTGGGCGGTGGCGGAGACGACAGTGGAAAAAGGGGTATACACGGCCAGACTCATGGGTTTGTCGGAGGGAGAGGAGTACACGGTGAGAGTGGAGGGGAAAGAATACAGGTTCACTGCTAAGTAAATTCAAAGTTCAAAACTCAAAATTCAAAGCAATCGCTGCGCGAGCAAACTCAAAAACTTTAAATTCAAATGAGCAAAAACTACGATCTTGAAGAGAGAACTGCTAAATTTGGCATGGATGTCATCCGTCTGTGTAAACTTTTGCCTCTGAATGAGATAACTAGGCCGCTTATTAATCAACTGATACGCAGTGCGACGAGTATAGGGGCTAATTATATGGAGGCAAACGGGGCTGACTCTAAGAAGGATTTTAAAGCTAAGATTGCGATTTGCTGCAAGGAAGCCAAGGAGGTGATGCATTGGTTGAGAATGATGGCGGAAGCGGTACCGGAGAAAGCGGGTGAGTTGAGGCTACATGGGAAAGAGGCTCATGAATTAAGCTTGATATTCGGGGCGATAGGTCGGAAGTAGTTTTATAGGTTTTGAATTTGGAATTTGATTTGTGAATTTGAGTTTTGAATTTTGAATTTATATAGTGGATGTATGCGCTGTC
>MEXE01000031.1:0-22651 GCA_001775555.1 Candidatus Amesbacteria bacterium RBG_19FT_COMBO_48_16
AAAACTCCCCCTGCACCAGCACCGATTGCAGCAGCTGTTGCCACATTCTCAGCATTAAAGGGAGCTGTTAAAGCGCACGCTGAACCTAATAAAGCTCCTGCGCCTACGAAAGCAAGTGTAAACAAACCAAAGTCTCTTAACATCCGCGATCTATGATTATTTTCAGAAACAGGCTTATTTTCTTCCAATCCATTGTCTTTCATACGCTGCAATATTACCATCAATACCCCCTTTGTCAATTATAGGTCTTTAGGCAGGTTAAGTTTTGCCAGGCTTTGTTGGTTAATCTCCACATTCTCCCTGGCTGACTTTTGCGCCGCTTGCGCCAGGTACACCGCACTTTTGGCATCGGAAACGGCGTTTTTGTTCCCTTTCTCCACCATTTTCCTTGCCAATTTTTCCACCCCACCAGCCGCTTTCATTGTCTCCAAAGGCACTTCTGTCGCCTTCTTCAGCGCTTTCTCTATCTCAAATCCCCGCTCTCTATTTTCTTTCGGTAATTTGTACGCCGCCATCACTCCCTCAAACGCCAGGCAGTCCTCATCCGCCAGCTCCAGCAATCTCTTCCTTAACTTTGCACTTTGCGCTTTGAACTTTACTCGCGCAGCGCTAGCTCCGCTAGCACTTGGTGGCGGCAAAGCCGCAACCATTTCCACCAGCGCCGCCGCCATCGCCCCGGCTACCGCCGCCGCCGCCCCGCCCCCCGGCGTGGGCCGGCAGCTCGCCAGATCCTCAATAAACTTACTCAAATTCATAAATCCTCTTCTCCAGCACTTGTTCGGCGGCAAAATCCGGCGCCTGCAAGCTGTCTCTGGCCATTTTTACCAGCGCCTCTAATGGGATCATCCCGTAAATTTCCGAGTTGGTAATTTCCACTCCCCGCTTTTTTGCCTCCCTTTCTATCGCCGTGTACACCCCGTCCATATTCGTCTTTTCAAAATCCACCAGATTCATGGAAATCTGGGCTTTACCGTCTACCAAAAATCCCAAGGCCTTAACTCCCGGCAATCCGCCGCTCTTTTCCCGGATCACATTGGCTATTTCTTTTGCCGTTTGCACATCCGCTGTGTCTAAATTGACGTTATAAGCGATTAAGTATTTCCTGGCTCCCACCACCATCGCTCCGGCCGTGGGGTGCATTTTCGCCGGTCCGTAGTCCGGTCGTCTCTCTTCTCTCGCTTCTATCTCAACTCCCAAACCTTCATACTCTCCCTTCCTCACATCGGCCAAATTCACCCGTTCCGGCCGGCCGGCTGCGGCTTCATACAAATACACCGGAATTTTTAACTCTTTCGCCACTTTCTGCCCTAGTTTCTTGGCTAACCTCACGCACTCACCAATGCTTACCCCCGATACCGGCACAAACGGCACCACATCCACGGCGCCGATCCGCGGGTGTTCACCGCGGTGTTGCCGCATATCAATCAAGTCCGTCGCTTTTTTGATCGCTTTCCACGTCGCCTCAAATACCGCCTCCGGTCCACCCACAATCGTCATCAAACTGCGGTTATGCGACGCGTTCCACTCTACATCCAGTACCCGCGCTCCCCGCACTTTTCTGGCCGCATCTGCAATTTTATCAATTACAATTTTTCTTTTGCCTTCCGAAAAATTCGGCACGCACTCCACTATCTTTCTCATCTTCATCCCCAAATTATAACCTACCCAAAGCTTACTAGCACTTCACCGTCACCACCGGCTTGACTACGGCAAAAATCCGCCCCGCCACCGTCAAAATCGGAGCATCCGCCCCCACCCTGATCCACCCGTACCTGTCCGCCAGCTGCAGATATACCCGGCGCAGCCGGTACCACTCATCCTCGTCATCGTAAGGATGCTCTTCCTGCAGTCTTTCTACTCTTTTGGGCCCATCCAGAAGTATTGCCAAATCAGGATTAATCTGATCCGAATTCAGCTCCTCCATCTTTTCCAGACTCATCCCCCGCACCATCCCCCAAGCTACTCCAGTCCCTTTATAATCTTCAGCCAGCACACATACTCCTGCATCCAGCCAGCTATTCAGAGTTTTTTGGAAATCACGCCGGTTTTGAGCAAACAGCTCCTGCATCCTCTCCTCCGACAAACTCCCGTGTCCCCGATGCAAAATCCTGTCCAGTTCCGATCCGGACGGCTCCAGGTTATAAATCGGATATTTGATCCTCCGGCAGGAAATCCCCATCCGGTGCAAGGTATCATCCAATATCTCCAGCTGTTTGCTTTTTCCCACTCCCGCCGGGCCGTACAATACGACAAACAATCCTCTCCTCATTAACTACTTATTTTACCACTAATCCGCCGCCGCGGGTTCCGGTCTGGCTTCCCGCGCCTTACCTTTTCCACCTTCCCTGGTCAAATTCTCAATCGTTTTTGCTATAAATGTCAACCCCACAGATTTGTGACGGGACTCCTCTCCTCGAGCCAGCATATCAGCCCTTGCTTGGTCGTTTGCACTTATCCCAACATATATCAAACCGGCCATCACTACCCCCACTACCAACCCAATATTCGGATGACCATATTCATGTCCCACAAGTGCTAATAGAAGCAGACTACCCGTCATAACAACAACGTCCCTAACTATTTTTCTTATCGGTTTATCTATCATCAACAAATCGTCATTCACTTCATCCATATCCTTATTTTACCTCACCTTTCAATTTGTCTGTCATCTCCGAAGCTTTAGGCGTAGGGCGGGTCCAGCTCGCAAAATCACACTTGGGATAATTACTGCAGCCGTAAAAACTTTTTCGGCTTTTAGTTCGCCGCAATATCACGTCACCCCCGCATTTAGGACATTTTATCCCCGTTTTATTGACAAAGTTGGCTCTGTAGTCGCACTCCGGGTACCGGCTGCACGCCAAAAACTTGCCGTATCTTCCGATCCTTACGATCTCCCGCCCAACCGGCATTGAGCCTGCCGAAGTGCATTTCGGACACGGGTTTCCCGTCTCCTCCACCCCGACTTTCACTCTCTGGGCAGTATCTGACACCTGTTCGAGATGTTTTTCAAACGGCTCGTAAAATTCCCCGACCACCGGCTGCCATTCTCTTTCCCCAACCGCAATCGCATCCAGTTCATCCTCCATTTTAGCCGTAAAACCGTAATCAATTATGTTTGCAAAATTGTCCGCTAAAAAATCGTTCACCGCTACCCCCAGGGCTGTTGGGTGAAATCTCTTTTCGACCTTCTCCACATACTGCCGTTCTTGGATCGTCGATAAAGTCGGCGCATATGTACTCGGCCGGCCGATCCCCTTTTCCTCCAGGGTTTTGATAAGAGATGCATCACTATACCTGGCTGGCGGCAAGGTAAACTTTTGCTCGGATTTAATATCCACAAACTCCAATTTCTCCCCCTCACTCACCTCCGGAATCCTCTCGTCCACCGTCGCTTCGTTCTCTCCGTTTACTTCACTTGAATTTTGATCTTTGAACTTTGAATTTGACTTATACAACCGGAGCCACCCCTCGAAACTTATTGTTTCCCCCTTCGCCTCCAATCCATATACCGCGCCCCCAGCCTTACCACTTACACTTACTCTTACACTTACTCCCCTCGTCTCCGCCATTTGACAAGCCACAAATCTTTTCCAAACCATCTCGTACAGCCTCGCCTCATCCCTATTAAGCCCCAAACCCTGGGAATCCGGCACTGTGTCAACTTTAGTTGGCCTGATAGCCTCATGGGCTTCTTGGGACAACTTGCTTTTCGTCTTGTACATCCGGGGAATTTTCAAGGCGTATTCGCTTCCGTATTCATTCCCGATAAACCTGGCCGCGGATCTCAACGCTTCCACCGCCAGGTTCGTCGAATCCGTTCTATGGTAAGTAATATACCCTTGCTCGTACAATGCCTGCGCCACCTGCATCGTCCTCTTGGCCGACCACCCTATCCGGTTAGCTGCCGCTTGCTGTAGTGTCGAAGTAGTAAATGGCGCCGGCGGGGACCTGCGGAAGTCTTTTTTTTCCACCCCATCCACTGTATACTCTGCCTTTCTTAAATCCTGTTCTGCAATTCCCGCCTCCTGGCCATTTGTAATTTTTAACTTTTCTTCATTTTTTTCAACTAATTGAACATTGAAAATTGAAAATTGAAAATTATGCAGCTTTACCATAATTATCCAATATTCTTCTGGAATAAAAGCTGCAATCTCCCTCTCTCTTTCCACTACCAGTCGGACCGCCACACTCTGCACCCTCCCGGCCGATAACCCCCGCCGCACCTTTCTCCACAAAAGCGGCGACAGCTTATATCCCACCAGTCTGTCCACCACCCGCCGGGCCTGCTGGGCTTCTACTAACCGCATATTAATTTGCCCCGGATGAGAAAGAGCCTCCTGAACCGCACTCTCCGTAATCTCATGGAAAACAATCCTTTTAAAATTTGAATTTGGAATTTGATTTGAATTTTGACCTTTGATTTTTGAATTTAGAAGCATGACTACATGCCAGGCGATCGCTTCTCCTTCCCGATCCGGGTCAGTCGCCAGGTACACCCGGTCTGATTTCTCAGCCAGTTTCCGGATCTCCTCCATCCTCCCTTTCTGTTTTCCGGTCTGGACATACTCCGGTTCGAAATGCCAACCTGGGGCATCTTCGTTTTCCGGGGAGGTAATGACCACCCCCATCCGCTTTTCCGGCAGATCCCGTACATGCCCGTAACTGGCCTCCACGTTATACTCCTCTCCCAGGTATTTTCCCAATGTCCTAGCTTTGGTGGGCGATTCCACAATCACCAAATTCATTCCCGGCATTGTATCATTAAACCAAAGACTATCTTGACAGGCAACTTTGAAATAACTACTATTAACTAGTTTCATGGCTATCCGAATCCTGCTGGTTCTTTTTGTTTTACTGGTGTTTGCTTCTGCTAGTCCTGCCCGCACTTCAGCCTCCGCTTACCAGCTGACCGCTGTCGGCAGTCTCAACACTACCGGCGCTACTTTCCGCCACCTCTGGTATACCAACGGCACTCTCACCTTTTCAGGTATCGCTCCGGCAGGGGAAACCGTCACCGCCACCATTGACGGATCTGCCGCCACGGCCGTCGCTGACGCATCCGGCAATTGGAGCCACCCGGTATCTTTATCCGAAGGTGACCATACTGTCGTCTTTGCCGCAGGCGGATCAAACTTTGCCGATTTCACTCTTACCATCGGCCCTGCACCCGAAGGTATAGGGGAGCTTAAGACCTCGGATACGCCCACCGCCGGTGCTGTCGCTCCCACCTTGGCTTTCCTCAGCCTTGGTTTCCTACTAACCACCTCCGGTCTCTTCCTTCACCGCCGCCTGGCCTAAACCCAATCATCTACTTCCAATAATTTTCCCCTTCTCACGGTCGTAATAAATAATAAAAATCAATCCAATTTAAACCACTTCCTTAAATCCTCCGCATTCTCTATTTCATCTAAAACTCCCAATTTTACCGAGTGTGGAATTTCCAATAACTCCCGTAAATACCTCACCTCATTCCCTATATCATACGGTGATATCCATACGCTCTCCTGCATCTGCTTTAATCCCAACTTTTTTAAATACCCTCTTAATGAATCTCTTTTATCCCTGTCTGTCTCGGCCACATCAAAAAATACCATTCTCCACTTTCCGTCCCATTTAACAGACTCCTTAGGTTGTATCTCCCCTAAATTAAAAAACAGCAGTTTTTGTCTCCCTTTATCCGTCAACTTAATCACTATCCCCTCTGGAGCCTCCACTTTCTCCACATAACCTTTGCGCATTAAGTTACCAGTTACTTTTTCTACCACCGAAGGGAAATAATCATCCAGGCTGAATACTTTTTTGGGTCCATAAGCTTTCCTGTATGCTTCCGCTTTGGTATCGTGCCATAGCTCATCTCCCAAATCACTTATTAATCTTAGAAGGCCGCTCGCTGTTATTCTTCTCTTCCCCATACATCAATTTATCATTTCTCACGACCGTTTAATATTGCAAAATTATTCCCCCACTTCCTGAGGAATAGCCGAATACGGATAGCTGTCTTCAACGCTAAAATACTTCGCCAGAATTTTGCGTACTATCGGTGCCGCCACATTTGAACCCTCCCCCCCTCCTTCCACCACCACAGTCACCGAAATCTGCGGGTCATCCGCCGGAACAAACGCTGTCAGCCACCCGTGTGCCAGGACTCTCCCGTCCGCAGCTACATACTCCGCCGTTCCGGTCTTGCAGGCAATCACCGGTAATTGTTGATCCCCACGGTCTGCATACAGAGACTTAGACTTAGACTGAATTGCCGCCTCATTCCAATCAAACAACGGAAAAGCAGTCCCCCCCGGACTGCAGGCGCCGATCATCCCCTCCCGGATCAATTTCAAGGTTTCCTTCGGGATCTTGATATTTGGACATTGTGTCACTGCGTCATTCATTGGTAACTGACCATCGTTCATTGATTCATTAATCAAATGCGGTCTGCATTTCCTCCCCCCGCTGGCTATTACATTTGTCACCAAATTCATCTGTACCGGTGTCACCAGAATATCTCCCTGCCCGATCGCCATATGGTAAGTATTTCCCAACCACCATTTTTCCCCTTTCTCCAGCTCCTTCCACTGGGGATCAGGGATCAGCCCCCCCGCCTCCCCGTAAATTTCCACACCGGTTTTTTGTCCCAATCCCAAGTCTTTGGCCCACTGGGCCATTACCTCCGGGGTCGTCATTTCCCCGACTTTGTAAAAAAACGTGTCTGTCGATCGCGACATAGCTCTCACAAACCCCACTACTCCCTCCGTCTGTCCCCGCTTGTTAAACAGCCAATTGCTGTAACTGTAGGATCCCACTCGAATCACTCCGGTATCCGCAAAAGTAAAACCCGAATTCACTTTCCCCGAGGCCAAAGCGGCCGCCATAGTCACCATTTTGAAAGTCGATCCCGGAGGATACAGTCCCCCTAACCCTCGGTTGAACATCGGCAACTCCGGATTATTCAAAACTCCCGCCACCCCGTCCGCCTGCCCGTTTATAAACAAATTCGGGTCAAAACTCGGGGACGAAACCAAAGCCAAAATTTCCCCCGTACCCGGAATACTTGCCACCGCCGCCCCTTTCAATATCCGCTCCGGCCGGAAACCAAACGCGTCATACGCCGCCTTCTGTAAATCCGCATCTGTTGTCAGGCGTAATTCATCTCCGGCAGTAGGCTTTCGGTACCCCAACTCCCGCACCACTTGTCCAGCACTGTCCACCTCCACCAGCCGCCCGCCGTCCTTTCCCCGTATTTTCTCTTCGTATCCCTCCTCCAACCCTGTCCTTCCTATCCGGCTTTTGGGTTCGTACTTCCTGCCTGCCTCACGCAGCAATCCTACTTCGTCCTGACTCACTTCCCCCAGATACCCTAATATGTGGGCCCCGGCTTCTCCCAGAAAGTATCGGCGTTGCCAGCTCGGCGTTTCCAGGCCAGTAGCTTCATCCTTTTGTACCGCGGGTTCATTCCCGGCTATCGCCGTCCCGTTCCGATCAAAAATTACTCCCCGGGGAGCAGCCAGCCGAATCTGTTTTATTCGATTCTCATCCGCCAAAATCCTGTACCTGCCTCCCAGCATTACCTGCAATTGCACCAGCCGCACTGCCACCAACCCGAACACTGCCACGATTCCCAGCCATACCAGCCATCCCCGCCGGTAATCCGCTTCCGTTTCCGGCGGCACCCGGCTTTTCCGAGTCGAACTGTCCTTAACCACAAAATCCCCAAAACTCACCCCAGGCCGAAACCTCTTCACCTCAACCCTCCCACTACTTTCACCCTTTTTAAAAGTTCAATATCATCCAGCACTTTCCCGCACCCCCGCACTACCGCCGTCATCGGATCATCCACGACATATACCGGCATCCGGGTTTCCTCACTCATAAACTTATCCATCCCGGCAATCAGACTCCCCCCGCCGGCCAGCATTATTCCCCGCTCCAAAATATCCGATACCAGTTCCGGCGGCGTTTCCTCGATCAGCTCCGCCACTACTACCGTAATTTGTTTTAATACCGGCATCAATGCTTCCCTCACTTCCTCTGAAGAAATTTTCAGGCTCCGCGGCAGTCCCGATTCCAGATCCCTCCCCCTAACCACCATAAATCTGGTCCCGGATTTCTTTGTTTCCTCCTCTGTCTTCTCATCACTAGAGGCCAGACGCTGATCACTGAACGCTGACTGGTGCGCATTTCCCTGCGTCACCTTTATCTCCTCCGCCGTCCTTTCCCCCAGCAGGATGTTATATTTCAGCCGCATGTAATGCACAATCGCCTCATCCATCTCGTCACCCGCAACGCGTATGGACTTATTCAGTACTATCCCTCCCAGGGAAATGACCGCCATTTCGCTGGTTCCCCCTCCGATATCCACCACCATCACTCCCCCGGCATCGGAGATTGGCAGTGCCGCCCCGATTGCCGCCGCCATCGGCTCCTCTATCAAAAAGCATTGTCTGGCTCCGGCGGAAAGCGCTGCTTCCTGGACAGCCCTTCGTTCCACTTCCGTCACTCCGGAAGGAATTCCCACCACCACCCGCGGCTTGGGAATCCGCGGGATTATTTTGCCCGACTCATGAACTTTCAGGATGTAATGCTTCAGCATCGCCTCCGTCGCGTCAAAATCGGCAATCACTCCGTCCTTCAGGGGCCGGATCGCCTCAATCGTCGCCGGTGTCCGCCCCAGCATTTTCTTGGCCTCTTCACCGATTGCTAATACCTGCTTTGTTTTCCTGTGCCTGGCCACTACCGACGGTTCCCTGATAACAATCCCCTTGCCTTTTACATACACCAGTGTATTCGCCGTCCCCAAATCAATCCCCACGTCATACGAGAGGAGGCCAAATATATAATCTAACATATCAACCGCAATATACGATTAACCTTGACCTAGTGCAAGCCCGTCATCTAGTATTCCACAACCGCCGCCTCCGGCAAGAAAAGCCCTGACAATTCTCCGGCGTCGTACCATACTTGCCGCAAAAGGGCGGCCCATCACCGACCACCAGTTTCGCGCACACCCTGACCCTCCTCAGTCCATTAGTAATCAGCTTAGTTCCAAACCCCACCTCATTCGTACAACAGCCTTCAATCAGCATTTGCCGAATTCTGCAATTCAGGCACGGATTTTCTGCCTCTATCCCCATCCGCCAATTATACCCTCCCTTGACACATCCTGTAGTAAATGAGAGAATATATTATGGCCCATAGGCATACAGAGAACAGTAGAGATATACCAAAGAAGAGTGGAGCAGATCTAATGGGTATTCTGTTATTAGCCGCTATTGGTGCATGTACTTTCTTTATCCCCGACTTCAAAGATCTCTCTGGGTGGGGTGAAGTCGTCCCCAGAATTCCTGGCGCTATATTTCTCGGAATCGCTTTTCTAGGAGGTATCCACCACCTCCGCCGCTAATACCTTCCGAGTTCCGATAGAGTTCCATACTATAACCCTAGCGATGCTATAATTCTTCTACAATTATGACAATTCACCCCGAAAGTTTTGGCCGTTTTGGCCACTTTATCCCTCTATCCGGACTAAACGAGAGTGAACGTCGACAGCTTGGTGCATACTGGACACTCAGCCATCACCTCACAATACAAACAGGTCCGCCCACCACTGAACAAGCGCATCAACTGGAAGAGTTTAGATCCGCGGCAACGGATATCCTCAATACTGCCAAAAACCAATCCCACTAGCTCCCGGTTACCCCTGACTTCTGTTTGCCGCTCTCTGTGCCTCAACTCTCGGCGAAACCGTCCTTCTTGAAAATCTTCCACAAATCAAACTGAAAGGATCTCTTTAAAAAGCCAACATTGAGGTCAAACATTCATTCCCATCACATTCGTTCAGCAAGTCACCCTGGCGTCCTATTGCTCTTAATCGCAATCGTTGCCAGTCGGACAAATAAGCTCCCACTGACTCGCCATCAACACTTTTCCCTCTTCTCATTACCCCATAGTCTACACCCACACCCACTAATAATCAATATTTTCGCTTTAGATTCTTATTTTTGCCATCCCCCAGGAAAATTCGCCTAATGAATTATATAATTCATATAACATGGGGCAAAACAAAAGTCAGTTCCAAGCCAGAATCTCCAAAACATCTAAAAAAACCGGTCTCCCAATCGGGAAAATATACGACTTCTTATATTATCTCAAGGCCGGACCGGTAGAAAACAACACCCTGCTTGTCAACTTGGGAATAGCCAGAAACGCTTTAAATTCTCTAAAGTCCGAGCTGACCGGCTGGTTAGATCCAGCCTCACATTATACGTCTCTCAACCCGACGGGGATAGCTGTCGCAAACGATGTCCTATCCCCCAACCATCTCACCTCAGAAAGTATGTGGAATTTTTTAAGAGACACCCCAGCTTACACAGATGCCCTGGATCTCCTCCGGAAATATTCGCATCTGAGAGTAAAACCCAAACGGCAATACGATCAATTTACGGCCACGGTAGAAACGACCGCTCTCAGAAGCGCTCTATTGGATTTTCAAGGGGATATTCGCGGCCAACGACTGCTTTTTTTGGGCGATGATGATTTTACCAGCGTCTGTATAGCTAAAACCGGCTATCCGGCGAGCGTTTCCGTACTCGATATCGATAAAGACGTACTCAACAATTTGAACCAAGTGGCAGTAGGCGAAAATCTAACCCTGAAAACGGTAAAATACGACGCCCGTTCAGACCTTCCTGCCAATTACAAAGACCAACATGACATTGTCTTTACAGACCCGCCTTACACCACTGCGGGTATCGAACTTTTTTTAACCCGGGCTATCCAGGCACTGGATAAAAGTAACCCCACAGCCCGAATTTACATTTGCTATGGCAATAGTGACTTGGCCAAAGAAAGATTTATTCCCATTTACGAAGCTATAACCCGGGCGGGTCTTATGATCAGATATGTTTTTGACAAATTCAACCGTTATCACGGAGCTGAGTCCATCGGCAGTACCAGCTCCTTGTTCATTTGTGAGGTGACCCCCAAAACCAAGCCTGTTATTAATGGAAAATATGGATCAAACATTTACACCGCCTAACCCGCCTTTTACCCAGCAGCCCGGCTGCCATTTTATCCCAGTCCCATCTGATGTTACACACCTGGCCTGAAGAGAGCTATTTAAAAATCGATCTGCTCACTTGCGTCAAGAGGGAAAAATCTCAAATCGAGGCTGAGATTAATGAAATATTTGAAGCCAAATCAGTAAAAGTATTTAACATCGAAAAGCCTATAGGTTTGATTAGCAAATAGAAATATTATATAATCCCTTCCAGAAAGGTAGCAGGGCTGCCGGACCTAGATCCGGACCTTTAAAACCTGCATATGAAAAGAAGTCATACTGGATTAAATGACAATCCCCAATCTTTAATACAAAAACTACTCCTTCACTTGGGAGAGGATACTCAGCGCGAGGGATTAAGAGAGACTCCTGATAGGGTACTCAAAATGTATCACGAACTACTAGGAGGTTACACTCAAGAGGAAAAGAAACTATATAAAACATTCGCCAGTAATGGCTACAACGAGATAATAACGGTAGCCAACATCGATTTTTATAGCCTTTGTGAACACCACCTGATCCCTTTCTTCGGAAAAGTACATATCGGATACGTCCCCAATGGCAAAATCCTAGGTCTATCAAAGTTCGCCCGAGTTGTAGAAATGTATGCCCACAGGCTTCAGACCCAGGAAAACCTAACAAAGCAGATTGCCGATTCTCTTGAAAAGTATCTTTGCCCCCGTGGAGTAATTGTCTGCATCGAAGCCGAGCATTTGTGCGTCAGTATGAGAGGCATAAAGAAAAAGGGGGTTATGACCAAAACAGCGACCCGCAGAGGTCTAATGAAGGATAACCCGTCAGCATTAGATCAATTTTACAGAGATATTAACGCCTTAAATATTGATTCAATAAAAACTATATGATTGTAACCAGACAAATCGAATGGGACATGGGGCACAGAGTAACTAACCATCGCTCCAAATGCCGCAATCTCCATGGTCACCGGTATAAAATGATCGTCCATGTCAGTGGAAAATTGATAGACAAGTCAGGAGACTCAAGTGAAGGTATGGTAATAGATTTTCAAGACATAAAGAAAATAATCGTCGAAAATATTCATGACGTTTTGGATCATGGTTTCATGGTATGGCAAAAAGACCACATTCTAATGGATTTTTTTAAAAAACAGCCTGACTTCAAATATATATCGGTTCCCTTTGTTCCCACCGCAGAAAACATTGCCCGCTGGTCGTTTGAGCGGCTGAAACCGCTTTTTATTGATAAATTTGGAACAAATCTGAAACTAGTAGAAATCCAGCTCTGGGAAACACCCAATAGTCTTGTAATTTGTTGTAAGAAGGACATCGTATGAAACTCCTCGAAACAGACTACCGTCCCACCCCGGAAGACAAAGCCCGAATAAAGATACTGTCTGACATGTTTAAGGTTAGCGGCGATGGTGTCTTTGCCACCCTCCAAGGAGAAGGTCTGACCACGAAGGAAGGTGGCACAGCCGGACTGCCAGTAGTATTTTTGCGGTTACATTTCTGCAATCTTACCTGTGGTTTTCCTACCGGCTGGCAATGCGATACCAGATACACCTGGAATCCCAGGATGGAAGAATTCTGGAAAGAACCAAGAGACTGGAGCATTAATCAGACAGCAGTAAACATCCGTCAAGCTTGGCGACAGAACCACCCTCAGATAGAAACCGGACACAGATTAGTCATTTCCGGGGGAGAACCTTTGCTTCAGCAAGGGAAAATTGTAGAGCTTATTAGGGAACTTTCAGAATTCGAAATCGAAATTGAAACAAACGGAACCATCTTGCCTCTTCCCGAACTGGAAGATTGCCAGTTTAATTGTTCACCAAAACTATCCGGAAGTGGCAACAGCCGCAAACGCCGCTTCCACCCCGATGTCATCACCCACATTGCCCGATTGCAAAAATCCTGGTTAAAATTTGTTGTAACCGATCTTGCCGAACTTAACGAAATCAGAACAATACAACAAGAATGTCAAATCCCAAATGAAAAAATAATTGTTATGCCCCAAGGGCGTAGTTGGGAAAGCATTCAAGCTCAAGCACAACTTCTCGAACCCTCTGTCTCAGAAAGAAACTGGCATATCGGTTACCGCCACCAGCTGAATTGGTTCGGAGATCAAAGAGGTACATAATGGACAAAAAATTGGGGGCAATCAACGGCAGAGAAATAACTAGTTCTTTAATTGGCCTTACTGACCCTCAGCTATATAACATAGACTCCGTTGTAAAGACTTCGCTGTTAACCACACTGGCAGGTTATTTGGAAAGCGACTCCATAACCGTATACGGTAACGCATTTGCCGATAGTAAATTTCTCCAAACCTTTCTAAGCTATATTCTTAACGATAAGCGAGCCGCTCCGCGAGACTTCAATCTATTACTAAATTTTGTCTCTAACGGTTCTGTATTCCACCCTAATCAAGACAGTAACAGTTACGATTGTTTGGTTTCCTTTAGTGGGGGTATCGATAGTACAGCAGGGCTGATGTACTCTCTGGACGCAAAAAGAAAAGTACTCCCCGTTTGGATTGGTTTCGGTCAAAAAAATGAAAACAGAGAACTGGCGGTCGTAAATGAATTATGTAAGAAGTTAAACGTTCAGCCCTGGATTATTAAATTGGATTTAGCCAGGTATGTTGACGCTGGGTGGTCCAGGTGGAAAAGTGGCATAATTCCCGCTCGAAATCTTTTATTTGCATCTATAGCCGCCGAAATTGCTTCACGTTCAAACAGCCCGTCGGTAGACATATTATTATGCGCCCACAAAGAGGAAATAACACCGGTTAATACCGACAAGAGCCAACGTTTTTACGATTCAACCACCCTGCTTTTTAATTCAGCCTACAAAAAGAATATCCGGGTTACTACTCCCTTCTACTCGTATACCAAGCCAGAGATAGTCAGCTACTGGTCGAGATATTGGACAGATAGATATGGAATTTCTCCTGGGGAAACAACCAGCTGCTACCTGGGTAATAATTGCGGTTCATGTAAAGCTTGTTTCAACCGGGCAGTTGCTTTTACTTGTAGTGGCTATAAAAACGATCACTTTCTTCAGGATCCGTTTATTGATCAGTCAAATACAATTTGGGGGGGATATATCACCCGTTTTGACTCTTTAGAAAGCGAAAGACAGCTTGACATTTTATATTCACTAAATTCTCATATCGATATAGCGCCACCCAGAATTGCCAAATTTGTAGAGTACCATTATCCCCATTTCCGAAACGCTATTAAGAAAAGACAAAAGCAAATCCGAAACGTATTAATTTCTTAATATGGATAATTTCATTTTCCATCACCAAAACTTGACCTCATATGATTCTCGTCTGGTAATAAATGCCTTTAACAAGGCTAAGTCCAAGGTGAGTATGTTTTTCGGTACTCCACCCCCCGATACTGAAATTATTATTGCCCGGGATTTTGATCACATGTGCGAACTGATAGGAAAAAAAAGGCCTGTTTGGGGTGTAACTACCAATAAAGACGGAAAAATATATCTATCAGACCCATTGTCGTGGAAAAAGGAAATCACAGGTCATACACTGGAGGACCTAAAATCAAGCCTTGCACATCAATTAGTACATCTGCATTTTCAAAGAAATTCAATCAGTCTGCCCATTTGGTTTGAAGAAGGAATTGCCGTTTTTGTCGGAAGGGACAGTGGAATTAAAAATAGAGAAAAAGATTTTAAAAACCTCACGCGCCAACACAAAATACCAAATCTCCAAAAAAATCCTTCCACGTTTTCATCTCATCCCATCCCTGCACTGGCTTATCTAACCTCATACAAATTTATTTGTTTCCTTATAGCAAAAAGCGGCAAGGAAAAACTGGTTAATTTTATCAACAGCTTCTCAAAATACAAAAACTTCGACGAAGCTCTCTCTTCATTTTGGCGCTTCAAAAGCAAAAGTTACTGGAATACTTTCGAAAAATCCATTATATGAGCGGTTATATTTTAGGTCTAACCGGCTGGTTCACAAGAAGCCACGACGCTTCGGCTTGTATCATAAAAGACGGAAGCATCCTGGCCATGGTAGAAGAAGAAAGATTTACTCGCAAGAAACATGCCTACGATAAAACCCCCCTGTTTTCAACTTTGTGGTGTCTAGATCAAGTGGGTATCACCTTAGATGATATCGAAACAGTCGCCATTGGGTGGGATTACAAAAAGTTATATCAGATAGCAGGAATAAATGAGTCTAAGTTAGATAATCTGTATGAAATATTCTTTCCAAAAAAATATTTTTCATACGCAAAGAAACCTAAAATAGAGCTGGTATCACACCATTTAGCACATGCCGCTTCAACGTATTACCTCTCAGGTAATGATAAGGCAGCAATACTTATTGTTGACGGTCAGGGAGAAGATGTTTCAACTACTTTTGCGATTGGAAACCAAGGAAAAATCAAGATTATTCAGTCGTTTGATATAGAACACTCTCTCGGATACTTCTACGAAGCTGTTAGCGACTTTATCGGATTAGGATTAGATTCTGCAGGCAAAACCATGGGTCTTGCACCTTATGGCCAACCGCTTTATGAATTCAAACAAATCGACTTAACTCCCGGTGGTTATCAAGTGAATTTGCCCCTCAAACCCAGGGATTCTTCCCTGGACCAACAAAGAAGAGTCGTCGAAGCCTGGAAAAAGGAATTGTCTAAACAATTTGGATCAGAAAACCTAGTAAAATACCCTTTCGACCTTTTATATGGATTCACCCGAAGGGAGCTAGAGTTAAAAAAAATCCATAAAGACATTGCTGCCTCTGCCCAACGTACACTGGAACAAACCTTAGTCCATCTAGCCAAAGCTCTGGTAAAAAAAACTGGTGTTTCTAATATCTGTATGGCTGGTGGAGTTGCTTTAAACTGCTCCGCAAATACTCTTATCGCCCGACTTCCGGAGGTTTCTAATCTTTATATTCCTCCCAACACTTCAGATGCTGGAGTATCAGCAGGCGCCGCTTTATATGTTGGCGGGAAAAAGGCTAATAAAGCTTTAGACACTGCTTACTTAGGACCCTCTTTCAATAATAACCAAATTAAATCTGTGTTAGACAAAGTTAAAGTAAAATACAAACATACTAACTCTATTGGGAAAGATGTAGCTAAATTAATTTTTGATGGTAACATCGTTTCTTGGTTTCAAGGAGCTGAAGAAATCGGACCTAGAGCCCTAGGAAACAGAAGTATCGTAGCAAATCCTACTAAACCAGGCATGAGCGAACGGGTAAATGACGCCAAGAATAGAGAACACTGGAGACCCCTTGCACCAAGCATTTTAGAAGAAAAAACCTCCCTTTATCTGGAAGAAAGCTTTCCCTCCCCGTTTATGTTGCACACTTTTAACGTTAAACCTCAATACCGCGACAAAATTCCGGGAGTAGTTCACTTAGACAATTCTACAAGACCTCAAACAGTATCCAAACTAACCAATCCCAAATATCATGACATGATCCATCATTTCGAGAAACTAAGCGGTTATGGACTTGTTCTAAACACTTCTTTCAATGGGTCTAGGGAGCCAATAGTTTGTACCCCCACCGACGCCCTTCTTTCTTTTTATGGCAATTCCACTGATTATCTGGCCATCGGTGATTTTATAGTTACAAAATGAAAGTCTCCGTTGTAATTCCGGTGAGCAATGATCTACGTTTAAAAACCTGCGTCGACTCGATCGATGAGGCGGTAGAAGTAGTTATTTCACTGAATCGACCTACTGAAACCATAAAAAAATTGGTAGATAAAATGATCTCTCAAAAAAAACGCGCTGGACTTTACCCCAACATTTCCTTCACAGTATGTGAGATACCTTATGCAAGTATCGCTGGCGCTTATAACAACGGTATCAAATCTTCACACTTCGACAATGTTCTTCTTATGGACTCAGATTGCACTTTTAAAAAGAAAACAATTAAGAAGTTATTTAAAAATTTGGGTAATAACTTGTTGTCTAAAGGTAAGGTGATATTTAAAAGTAATTCTTGGATAACTGCAGTTGTTTCCAGGGCAAGAGAGTTTCATACTTCAGATAAGATTAACGCCTACTCCCCACCCTTGCTATTCAATAAAAAAATAAAGAACTTTATTGGCGGCTATTATTTCCACCCGTCGTTATGCTGGCTGGAAGACAGCGAATTTGACAAACGGGTTCAGAAAGCCAATCTTAGAATATCTTATAACCCGTCCGCAGTGGTCTATCACCCCCCATTAACACCATTTAGAGATCTTAAAAGCGCCTTTTGGTATGGTGTCGGTAAGAGAATAGGGGTAGAACTTGGTGTACACGACAAACCTACCGGATTTATTGGAAGTGTGAGAAAGTATATATTTGAGGCATCAAAAATAAAGGGGGTATTGTCAGGATTGTATCTCTTTATATGGAAGATGACTTTACTATTCGGCTATTATTTCCAGTTAGTAATGAAGATAAGGAAGAATAGAATTTAATATTTTTACTTGAAATACCTCAGCGAATTTCATCTGATTGTGAAGTCGACCACGATATTGATTTAGTCCTTTTATCGCTAAATCCCATCTGGTAGACTTGAGTTGGGAATGGTAGAGAGACATTGCCTTCATCTTAGTGTCCATCTCAGCTGAAATATCTTCAACAAGATTATGTGTTAATAAAAGTCTATGGACTTCGTAAAGCACAATCCCCATAGCCCGTTTTTCAAAAGATACTTGATGGTTATATCGCCAGTATGATTCGGTCACAAGTTGAAAAGCAATTCTGTGCTCATAATCTGATTCTTGATCATGATTAATATATACAAGCGTAGGTGTAATTAGTTTAAAAATTCTTATTACCTTCTGTATGTTTGGTGAAGAAACTTTAAAACTTGGCCCTTTAAGTCGAAGAAAATAGTGAGAGGAAATTTGAAAAAAGTCACACACCCTCAAAGCTTCCTTTTCTCTCCTTTCCTCCTGACTATCCCCAGAAGAAAGATAAAGTAAAATTACTCGGTGCCCTGATTTAATTAGTTTAGAGATCGTTCCCCCACACCCAAGAACCTCGTCGTCTGGGTGAGCAGCGACTATAACAACATTTCTAGAATTCACATGTAAAATTGCTTTAACCACGCCAACTATATATAATTTCGTCGATCCAGTCAATGAAAACGGCGGATATTAAGAACATAGCAATAATATCGGACATCAATCCCTTCCCGATAAATAACGGGGCAAAAGCTAGAATATCCTCCTTGATCAGAGTCTTAAAGAGCAACAATTTCCGCATTAACTACATATTAATTTGTCAACCAATCAAAGGTTATGAAGATCTAGAAGAGTTACGGAGATTAGTATCAAGCATAACGCTCGTTAGAGGAAATATTGAGGGGACAAAGCAAGAACAAGAGAAAATCAGAAGACAGTTAAAACAGCATTTTTGTGAGTATGCGTATCACAGTATTATTGTAGAGTTCGCTCATGTGGGCAAAGTATTAAACGGAATGAAATTAGATTCTTTAAAAATAATTGACACCCACAATATTTATTTTCTTAGGAAAGAAATTTTTCAGGAGAAAGGCTACGAATTTAGGCATAATTTAGACAAGATAACCGAGCTTGACACCCTATCTTATTTTGATGTGTTGATGGCAATCCAAGCAGAAGAAGTAAGAATTCTTAAAAGTATGTTTCCAGAAAAACAGGTAATATTAGTTGGACATGGTGCTAGCGAGTGTTCCAAAACTACGCCAAACAAAAAGTACGCCGTACAGTCTGACGAGAAAATAGTGATGGTCGTGGGATATAAAAATGATCCCAATAAACACGGCTTACACGAGTTTATTTCCAAAGCCTGGCCACAGATTCGTACTAAAAATAAAGATGTGTATTTAAGGGTGTGCGGTCCTCTTAGCGAGACCATAGATACAAGAAGAATGATAGATAAGGGCGTAATACCAGTTGGATACAAACCCTCACTTAAAGCGGAATATGAGAGGGCGAGTGTTGTTATTAATCCTGTACTCGCTGGAACTGGGCTGGAAATTAAATCGGTGGAAGCCCTATTGCATGGCAAGGCTTTAGTATCAACCAGAGCTGGCGCAACCGGACTTGTAGATAAATATATAAACAAAGCCTATTTGGTAATAAATAACTATGAACATTTTGCGTCACTCGTAAATAGATTATTAACCGACTTAAATTTTAGAGTACAAATTGAATCAGAAGCGAAGAAGTACGCCGAGACTTTTTTGTGCAAGGATATTGTTTATAAACCATTATTGCAAATATTAAACAAAAACAGCTAATGACATGTCTTTTATAAAAACAGAGAGAGAATTAGATGCAACCGAGCTGCTTCCTATTGCTACATTTGTTCACTCGAATTGGCATGATGTTAGAGCTATTCGTGTATTAGACTACACACCAAAGGGTTACTTCAATTATGGAGTTTATAAAATTATTGACGGCAAAGGCAATACTTACGCATTCAAAAGACACGGAGAAGCATCAATAAAAACAATGGAGTTTGTAAAGGAAGTATTTGCTCACCTAAAAACGATGGGTTTTAAAAACTATTCAGGATTTATTGATTCTTCAATCGGAGACCCCTATGTTATCGATCCTGACTCCGTACCATGTTCATTATCACCCTGGATATCAGGCGCTTCAATCCACGGCACAGATTTACCAAAAGAGGATTTAATTAGAGTTGCAGCCAGAACCTTGGCCATCTTCCATTTATCAACCAGTAATTTTCAAATTAACCAACACACAATTTTGGACTATAAAATGTCGGAGTTATGGGTTCCAGAACTAGTTGAAAGATACAAAATGGCGCTAGGTGAGTTAAATGGAAAGGTAAATGTTTTTCGCAAATTAAATGTCCAAGTACCCATGGCTCAATTATTGGAAAAGGTTGAACCTCTAATTGAATTCTTGTCAAACACAAGAACGTTGGATCTGATGGAAGAGAGATTAGCAAGGGGGATTATACACGATGATTTAGACCCGACGCATTTGTTGTTTACCCATTCAGGCGAATGCTATCTCATTGATTTTGATAGACAGCGATATGGCAGAAGAATTGATGACCTCGAGCAACTTATTTCAAACATGATACCCATCAACCGCAAAGCCCACGAAATTATACTGGAAGAGTATACACGTGTAGTCCCGCTATCTGGTTACGAGCAGAGAACTCTACCTTTCTTTGTTCAATATGGGACCTTAAGAAGAACATTTTGGCTAATTAATGAACTTATTAATAACCAGGCAAGTTTTTCTGAAAGACCAATTAATGTCAAAGCAAAACTTAAGACAGCAATAGCTGTTTTTGATAAAGCCAGATATCCCGCCAGTCATGTTGACCTGTAATGAATGAATCTAATTTCACCCGTATTCAACCTGACAGCCGCGCTAGTAAGGTGGTAATTAAACACCCGAAAATCGGTGTCTTAGGAAGCGGTAACCAAGCCACCCGAGGAACCATCCGGTAGGAGCGTGATAAAATACACGCCTGTGGCCTACAAAGGAGAACTACTAGATGTTCGTGCCAGGCTGGATAGCCTCCGTCTACATCTGTCAGAGAAAATCGGTCAGCATTTTATCGTCGATCCCTCAGTGATCCGCAAGGTAGTCTCGCTAGTTCAACCCGGGGCGGAAGTAATAGAGATTGGAGCTGGAATAGGCCACATCAGTGATCTAATAGCCCAAAGAGCCGGAGAACTAACAGCTATCGAAATTGACCCCAGGTTTGAGCCTCTTTTAGAAGAGGTAGCAGGAAGGCATTCTAACGTAAAATTTATCATTGGAGACGCCTCACGGTTTCCTTTCCAAAGACAACGGCCGTCCGAAGGCTTTCAACAGGTTTTAGGAAATATCCCCTTTCATATCATTGAACCTCTAATAAGAAAATTGGTTGGAGCGCCAATTAATGAAATTGACCTTATCACCGGTGACAGGTTTGCTACCGAAATACAGGCTGGACCCGAAAGCCCTGATTACGGCAAATTGGCACTTATTACCCAAACCTTTTTCGATTCTGAAGTCATCGGCTCATTTCCTCCCCAAGCCGCCTACCCTCCGCCCAGAACCGGCTTTAAGCTAATCCGGTTACTTCCAAAAGAGGCCGAAGGGATTCAAGCTGAGAAAGACAGTCGGATCCTCTCCCGTCTGGTCCAGACCGAGGGCCAGCGCAACTCGATTCGCCAAGTTATTGAACAGGCATTAGCTGAAGATAGAAAGGGTCTAGGAACTCTATCCAAAAGGGAGTTCCACCAAAAAAACCGCTCCGATTTCAGAAAGCGAGCTAAAACATGGGCTCGATCGGCAAATAACGGCATGCCAGATTTTTCTACCGATAGAAATAGATTTGGTAGGCACAGTCCCCAAGCAAAAACAGATAACTTAGGAGTTCCAGATCAAATCCTTAACAGCACCTTTTCTAAACTGGACAACTCCCAGGTTAGAGCATTAGTACTCGCCTTGCGATCTGCTCTGCAATCTCACCGTATCTGAAATTCTGCTGTCTGTTTCTGCTAAACTATCTTCATGTCCTGGCCCGGGAAACTGATTGAGAAGTCTTTTATAGCTCTCTTTATCCTTGTCCCTCTGATCTTTCTCCCCACGACCTCCGAACTTTTCGAATTCCCCAAAATCATCGTCACTTACCTGATAACCGCCACCATAGTATTTGCCTGGGCTTCACGTTGCATTATTGCCAAAAAAGTTATTTTCAAACGGACCCCCCTCGATCTCCCCATACTTCTTTTCCTTACTTCCCAATTTCTTAGCCTCTTATTCTCTCTCGACCCCCGCACTTCCTGGCTGGGTTACTATTCCCGCTTCAACGGCGGCTTCTTGTCTCTGCTCTCTTACTCCCTCCTTTACTGGGCATTCGTCTCCAACATGAACCGCCGTTCTACCCTGTCCACTATTAACTATTCACTAATCACTGCGGGCGTTGTCGCCCTCTGGGGAGTCGCTGAGCATTTCGGAATAGACGACTCCTGGTGGGTCCAGGACGTGCGAAACCGCGTTTTTTCCACTCTGGGCCAGCCTAACTGGCTGGCAGCCTACCTCGTCGCGCTGATTTTTATCCCCCTATCCAAAGCCCTAACATCCAAGAAAATTGACCCTATTCACTATTCACTATTTACTATTTACTTTCTCGCCCTCCTCTTTACCAAATCCCGCTCCGGCCTTCTGGCCTTCGGCTTCTCCTCCCTTGTCTTCTGGTGCTTTTTATTCATAAATCATAAATCCAAAATTATAAATCAATTTTTAGTCTTTTCCCTTCTTACACTTACACTTACACTTACAATTGCCAATCCCCTCCGAGATCTGGTCTTTACGCCTCAGGCTCCTCCCGTTATTTCAGGACCCGCTTTGGAAATCGGCGGGACGGAATCAGGCGCAATCCGAAAAATCGTCTGGACCGGAGCCCTGCGAATTTGGCGCTCCTCTCCCAAGGCTTTTTGGCTGGGTACCGGCCCGGAAACATTTGCCATGGCTTACTATCAATTCAGGCCAATTGAACACAACTATACCTCGGAATGGGAATTGCTTTATAACAAAGCCCATAACGAGTTTCTAAATTATTTAGCCACCACAGGGCTTCTGGGTCTTGGGTCCTATCTTATTCTCCTGTTAAC
>MEXE01000031.1:22701-22808 GCA_001775555.1 Candidatus Amesbacteria bacterium RBG_19FT_COMBO_48_16
CGACCTTTGCGCACACCGAGCCGATCACCATTGCTCTACTTGCAGGTTGGCTCACCATCCCCATTACTAACTTCTGGGGCTTTTCCGTCGTCATAGTCCAAATTCTC
>MEXE01000032.1:0-7144 GCA_001775555.1 Candidatus Amesbacteria bacterium RBG_19FT_COMBO_48_16
GCTGGCTTATGACCAGGGGTTTGAGCACGGACCGACGGATTTTAGTGATGATAACGTAGATCCGGAGTTTGTACTAAACATTGCCAGAGAGGCGGAAGTATTTACTGGAGTGGTACTGCAAGCGGGGGTAGCGGAGAAATACTATGCAAGTGCTCAGGGTTTGCCGGCGTTGGTGGTGAAACTGAACGGGAAGACTGCTTTTCATAAGGGAGAAGAACCGGTGAGTTTGCAAGTATGCAGTGTAGAGCGGGCGGATGAACTGGGGGCGGCGGCGGTGGGATATACGATTTATGTGGGGAGTCAACACGAGGAGGAAATGATGGCTGAATTCGGACGGATTGTGGAAGAGGCGCACGAGAGGAATTTGCCGGTTATCGGCTGGATGTATCCGCGGGGCAAGCATGTGGAGGGTCGTGAGACGGATAAAGAGGTGGTGGCCTATGCGGCCAGACTGGGGCTCGAACTGGGGGCGGACATGGTGAAACTGCCGTATACGGGAGATAAAGACAGTTTTGACTGGGTGGTAAAGAGTGCGGGGAAGACACTGGTAGTGGTACAAGGGGGAACTAAGAAAGCGGAGGAAGAGCTGGCGGTTGAGGTGAAGGAGATCATGGCGGCGGGGGCGGCGGGGATGGCGGTGGGGAGAAATATCTGGCAGGATGAGAAGCCGGTGGAGATGGCCAAGAAAATTGCGAAAGTAATTTGGGGATGACTGCGCGATTTGTTTTCTGATGTTATAAATGATGTATGAAATATGATGTGCTGAGTCTGGGTCCGGCGCGGATGGATGTGTTTGTGAGATTGCCGGAGGACGAGGTGGAAGAAATATGCAGTATTGACAGGAAAAGGTGCGTTATCGAGTTAGGTTTCGGGGCAAAGATTGCGGTTAAGGGGATCAGTTTTGCAGTAGGGGGAAATACGGGGAATATTGCGGTGGGGCTGACGCGGCTGGGCTTGAAGGCTGCAATGGCAGGCACTATGGGTGACGGGTGGACCGATAAGCAGGCAATGGAAATTTTGAAGTCGGAGGGAGTGGAAACTAAATATATTTGTTTGGCTCCCGGTTTGACGGGGTTGGGGGTGGTAATTAATTATGCCGAAGAGAGGACAATATTGTCTTATTACCCAAAAGCGGTATGCAGTTTTCCGGTTGATCCGGAGTTATCCGCGGATTGGGTATATTTGACTACGGCGGGGGAAGTTTATGAAGATTTTTACCGGCAGGCGGTGGAAGCGGCCGGTGAATGGGGAGGGAAAGTGGCCTTTAACCCCGGGTCGCGGCAAATCAGGGACGGGCTGGCAAAATTGGAGCCGACTATGGAAAAAACCGAGGTGCTGTTTGTAAATCGGGAGGAGGCGGCACATTTGCTGGGCAGGACAGTGGATGCGAAAATAAAAGAATTGCTGGTGGGACTGGCTCAGACGGGGCCGAAAGTGGTAGTGATAACCGACGGACCGGGGGGAACGTATGCTTATAACGGGCAGAAATTTTGGCATATGCCGATTGTTCCAGCCCCGGTTGTGGAGCGAACGGGAGCCGGAGATGCATTCGGGTCGGGATTTTTGGCGGCTTACATGCAGGGGAAACCGATTGAGGAGGCGCTCAGGTGGGGGACGGTAAACTCGGCGTCGGTTTTGGGTTTTATCGGTCCACAAGCCGGGCTTTTGTCACCGGAAAAAATGCAGGAATGGCTGGTACGGGCGGCCGATGTTAAAGTAAAGGAATTATGAGGATTTTTGTCGCTAGGAAAATCCCGTTTTGGGAAGAAGTGAGCAAGCCGCTTGTAGATGCTGGGCATGAGGTGGTGGTGTACCCGAACCATAAACAAATAGAGAGAAAAGAGATAGAGATAGAGATAGAGAAGGGGTATGACGGGTTGCTGACACTTTTAACAGAAAAGGTTGATGAAGAGTTGCTGGTGCATGATAAGAAGGGGCAGTTGAAAGTGATAGCAAACTATGCGGTAGGGTTTGACAATATTGACCTGGAGGCATGCAAGAAGCGAAGTATTGCGGTAACGAATACACCGTGTAATGAGGTAAATGAAAGTGTGGCGGGGCTGGCGTGGCCACTGATGCTGGCACTTTCTCGAAGATTGCCGGAGGCCAGCGAGTTTATGAGGAATGCGGCATACAGGGGGTGGGATCCGGATATTTTTGTGGGGCGGGATATGAAAGGCAAAACTTTGGGGATTGTGGGAATGGGAAGAATCGGGGGAATGGTGGCCAGACGGGCGGTGGGATTTGAGATGAAAGTGGTCTATTTCAACAGGACTGCGGTTGCTGGTGCAACCGAAGGGTACATTCCCAAGATGGAGGAGCTGCTGGCACAGAGCGATTTCGTGAGTTTGCATGTGCCCCTGACTTCCGAGACCCGGCACATGATCAACGGAAAGAACTTATCATTGTTTAAAAGGACGGCGATATTGGTGAATACGGCACGGGGATCGATTGTGGATGAAGCGGAAGTGGGGGAGGCGCTGAGGGCGGGGGTGATTGCGGGGTACGGAGCGGATGTGTTTGAAAATGAGCCGGACCCGCATCCGGAACTGTTGATGATGGAAAATGTGTTACTGACACCGCACATAGCTTCGGCGACTGAGGGGGCAAGGAAACGGATGGGAGAGTTAGCAGTCCTGAATCTGGTGGAAGGATTAGCGGGCAGAACACCTCCTAACTTAGTAAATAGTGAGTAGTGAATAGTAGAATAGGGGATGATGCTGGAGAAGAAGGAAGCACGTTCACTTGACTTGAGAAAATCGGTGGTAAATCGGAAACTGATCGTATGGGTGTTCGGGATAGTGGCGGTGGTAAGCTTGGTGATGTGGAAAATAGGAAACAGCGGCCGGGGAGGGAAGGTGGCCGGATGGGGGTCGGTGAGGGTGAGGTATGAATTGCAAGGGACGCCTTCGATTACGCTCAGGGCTTCGGCGGGGCAGGAAGATAAAGAAATAGCGGATAAACTGAGGAAAAGAGTGGAGGGGTTGAGCGGGGAATACGCGGTGGGAGTGTACCGGTTGAAAACGGGGGAGAACTACGGGTTTAATCAGCGGGTAGAAATGCCAGCGGCGTCGATCATGAAAGTGCCGATTATGACGGCGGTGTTGCGGGAGGCAGAGGCCGGAAGCTTGAAGCTGGAAGATACTTATATCTTGAAGGAGACGGATAAAAGATACGGGTCGGGGCCGCTGGAACTGTTGAAAGCGGGGACAGAAGTGACAGTGGAGCGGATGCTTTCGGTAATGGGAAAAAACTCTGATAATACCGCGCCGGTGGTATTGGCGCGGATGATCGGGTGGGATAAAGTTACCGAAACGTTGGAAAAGTTGGGGATGACGAACAGCGATTTTGAAATGAATACCACGACGGCCGAGGATGTAGTAGAAATGTGGGCGAAGCTGTATGAGGGGGGAATAGTTGCACAGGACCATAGGGAAATGATGTGGGAGTGGCTGACGGAGAGTATTTATGAGGAAAGAATTCCCGCGGGGGTGCCTGAATGGGTACACGTGGTGCATAAGGTGGGGACAGATGCAGGGGTGTGGGCGGATGCGGGGATAGTGGAGTGCAAAGTGCAAAGTACTGGCGAAGCCAGCGCTTCGCGAGTAAAGTGCAAAGTAGAGCCGATGGTGGTGGTAATTTTAAATCAGGGCGTAAAAAGAGAAGAGGCGATGAAGGCGGTACCGGAAATAGTGAGGATGATTTGGGATTACGAGATTTCTGAATAAATATGCGAATTGCTTATTTTACCGATGCGTATCTGCCGAATGTGAACGGAGTGACGTATGCAATTGAAGGATGGCTATCGGAATTAGGCAAAAGGCACGAGATTGAAGTGTATGCGCCGGCATACGGGATGAACAGCTGGACGGAAAGACAGAGGAAGGTAACGGTCAGGAGATACCGGTCGATTCCGCTAGTAACTTATAAAGATGCCCATGTAGCTATACCGGAAGTGGGAAATATCATCCGGAGTATGGAGGTTTTTAATCCCCAGATAGTCCATTATCATTCGCCTGGGCCGTTGGGGCTCCTGGGCATACTGGTGGCCAAAAAAATGAGAAAACCTTTAATCGGGACGTACCATACTTTGTATTCAGAAGTACTGGATTATGTTTCGATCCGGAGAAAGTTGGAAAAGTATTTAAAAGTGATTGACAGATTGGTGGCGGGGGTGAATGTGGATTGGACGGTGTTGGGTGAAAATAAAAACGGTAATGGGGAGACAATACCACAGCGGCTAACGTGGAAGGTGGTGAATAAAATATACGGTTATGCGGATGTGGTTTCATGCCCATCCAATGCGATAAAGAGGGAGCTGGTGAAGCGGGGAATGAAGCGGGTGGAAGTAACATGGCTGGGATTGGATTTATCCAAGTTTGCACCTAAGAGCAAATATCAGACAGCCGGAAAAATTTTGCATGTGGGACGGATGGGTTTTGAGAAGAATGTGGATGTAGTGCTTAGAGCTTTTGCCGGGCTGGTTGACGAGCTAGCAGGGGTAACACTGACGATAGTCGGGGACGGACCGGCCATGGAGAGCCTGCGTAAGTTGACAGACGAGTTAGGTGTGGCTGGAAGCATTAATTTTTTGGGGATGGTACCCAGGAATAAACTGGCTGAAATATACAGAAAGCATGATGTGTTTGTTACCGCGTCTGACATGGAGACGCTGGGCCTGGTGGTACTCGAAGCAATGGCGTGCGGATTGCCGGTGGTAGGAGTGAGGAAATATGCGTTACCAGATATGATAAATTCCGGGAATAACGGATATTTAGTGGATCCGGGAGACTGGGAAGGGATGACTAGATTTTTGAAAATAATTCTGACAGACCCGCGCTTGAATGAGAGATTGGGACGACAGGCACGCAGGGAAGCGGAAAAGCACGATTTGACAAAAGCCGTTTCAAGACTGGAGCGAGTATATATGAGGTTGACAAAGCTGGAAAAGCCGAGTTTTTGGGAAAGGATAAAGGGGGCTGCATGACAGAGCAAGTGGATACCGGCGGGGAACAGAGAAGGGGTGAGTACTCAGTGAAGGATATTCCATGGTTGGTATCGGATATGTTTCATTCCCTTGGCCTCAGAACAAGTTTACCCAATGAGTGGAGTACTCTGGGTACAGGTTACGAGAGGGCAAGGGCCTATTGGAGATTGAGGGTGGGCCGAAAAATTGGGGAAAAGTTGGGTTTGAAAGTGAGGTTGACACTACAGGAAAAAGAAAGATTGCAGAGTTTAAGAGAATTTGACCGGCAGTTTTTGCACCCGGAACGGTTGGAAGTGAGTGTGGGGGAGCTGGGAGTGCAGTCGGCGGAATTTGTCCGGGTGAGGATTGAGAAAATCGCAGGCAAACCGGAGAATTCGGATAAACCGCCGGTCTATCTGGTGCCGGCTTTTTCAGGAGACAGATATGGAGTTTTGTCGTTGGTTCGGGAATTATCTCTGGCCGGATACACTGTCTATTGCCTGGATTACCCGGAGAGTCATAGTGGCAGGACGACTGACGAGTTTGCGGATGGCGTGCAAAGATCGCTTCAGGATTTGAGAAGTGAGAGGCAAATGGAACCGCATACTTCCTGGTTTAAAGCCGGTTTGGCGGAAGCGGCGGGAAGGGAGGGAAGCCGGAAGTTTATGGTGATGGGGTATTCGGCCGGGGGGCCGATTGTGCGGGAATTGGCGGTTGACCCGGATCTGGTGGGGAAAGTGGAAGCGTGGGTGGCATTGTCCCCGGCGTCGTGCGTGGAGCAGACAGTGGGGGAGTTGACAAGGGGATTTTGGGGAGAGATCAGACCGTGGTTGATGACCGGGAAATTTTATGCGGATCAGGGGGTAGTATTGGGACCGAGAGGAGAAGCGGCGGAGCAAGAGAAACGGCGGAGGGGTGATATGAAAGATGCTAAAAAAGGGATCAAGTCAATTTCGGGGGCGTTGGCGCTAAAGGTGTGTGCGGTTTCCGGAGCGTGGGAAAAAGCATTGGCAGACCCGCAAGCCCGGTTTATTGTCCAATCCGGATCCGGGGATGGGTTTACCAAGACGGGGGAAGCCTTAGGGTTGCTGGGGAGTAGTCCCGGGACTACGGTTTTGGACTGGCGGGGATGGACACATTTGAGTCCGTTACTGGAAGCCCGGAAACTTGTGGAGATGATAGAAAAGATCCGGATAGAGGATAAAAAAAAGAGATATTTCAGAATTTAACGAGGAAGTTTGGGTGGGTGAAGAATATATTGACACTGCCGGATATGATCGGAAAGACTGGTGAATAATATAATTTCCCGACACATGCGGACTTCTTCAGCCAGCCCTTTTAATAAGCCGTGTTTTTTCAACTTGGAAGGAGTGATGGGGATAAGGGGCTGGGGCGGGTAAAAAACTTGAGTTTTCCACTGGTGGAGGATGGCTTGCTGGTTGAGGATAGTCTCCAGAGCAAACCTGGCCCGGTGATATTTTTTCAACTTCAGGAAGTGGTGACGGCGTAATATTCTTTGGCCTGATTGGATTTCATTCCAATGAACTTTTCTAGTGAGAAAATCCAGCAGGCCGGATTTAAACGGAATGATCAGCATGTCGATGGGATGACGGTTAAAGGCATCAATGGATTGCGACAGCAGTTGAGGGGTAAGATTGATCAGGTCAGCGTCGAGCAAGAATACCAGATCTGCTTTGGAGTTTTTGATTGCCGTAAGGACGGCGGCGAACTTACCCAGGTTTTGGTTATGTTTGATCAACTGAATTTGACTGGAGTAGGTTTGGAGTACAGAGGGTGATTGATCAGTAGATGCATCATCGACAGTAATTATTTTATTAAAACATTGACTATTAATACAGGCAGTGATCACGGAGGCAACGGTCGAGCTTTCGTTGAAGCAAGGGATGACGGCGTCGATAGTGGGTGGTGACCTCATGAAAGCATTCAGAACAGGGGGCGGCGGAAGTATTTGACCAGAAGCAGGATGGTGACGGCAAACGAGAGGAGAAAGATGAGCAGAAGAGTGTTTCGGAAACTTGATTTCATATGAGTATTTTAACGGAGTTTGGTTTTTTTGGGAAATTTTCTCTGGAGAACGGCTGGGGATGATGTGGGGGCGGGGGGATTTACGGTACTGGCACCGGTCAGAATTTGGTCGTGAGGGGATGACGGACTGGG
>MEXE01000032.1:7191-22734 GCA_001775555.1 Candidatus Amesbacteria bacterium RBG_19FT_COMBO_48_16
TATTGCCGCAGACTGCGATTTTGGTCAAATCCGGCGGAGGGGTGAACCCGACCGAGGGGTGATTTGAAAGGAGGTGGTCAGTGATGCTGCGCCAAATGGGGGCAGCACCGGTGACTCCGGAGGCGATGTAACTCATGGGAGAGTTGTCGTTATTGCCGACCCAGACGACAACAACCCGATCGGGGGTGTAGCCGATTGTCCAATTGTCGCGTAAATTATTGGTGGTACCGGTTTTCACCGCAACCTGGGAGCCGGGAATGAAGAGCAGGGAGTTAGGACCGAAGGTGGGGGTACGGGCGGCATTGTCGGAGAGAATATCAGAGATGAGGAAAGCAATGCGGGGGTCGAGGACGGGGCGGGGAGATGGCGTAGGGGTTTTTTCCAGGATCCGGCCCGTGGAGTCGCGGATTTCCAGAATAAGGCGAAGGTCGGCTTTGGTACCGGAGGCGGCAAAAGTACCGTAGACTTGGGCCATGTCCAACATAGTCACTTCGCCGCCGCCTAAAGTTAAAGACAGGCCATAACGGGAAAGATCGGTCCAGGAGGAGATACCCATTTGTTGACCGAGTCCGATCATATGTTCGACGCCGCCCGCGGCGAGCAATTTGACGGCGGGCACGTTATAAGAGGAGGCCAGGGCGGTACGCAAAGTTACCCGGCCATGGAATCGGCGGTCATAATTTACGGGAGAATAAGGTTCCTGACCCGGAATGCGGAAGGTAACAGGAGAATCGTCGATGTAGCTACCTGCGGTGAAATTACGAGAGAATGCGAGAGCGTAGTTGATGGGTTTGATGGCGCTCCCCGGCTGACGCAAGGCCCGAGTAATGTTGAATTGACCGTCGTGCTCGACGTCAAAGAAATCGCGGGAACCTACAAGCGACAAGATGTCACCGGTTTGGGGATGAGTGACGACGGCCGCACCGTTGGTAATTTGCAGGTAGTCAACTTTGGCAATTTCTTCGGCGACAATTCTTTGGACTGTTTCCTGGAGGGGCAGATCAAGGGAAGTAGTGACGTCCAGGCCACCCTGTTCAACAATTTCTGAACCGAATTTTTGGGCGAGCAACTCCTTGATATACATGACAAAATGGGGGGCTTTGATGTTGTTTTGGGGAGGATTTAGGGTGAGCTGGACGGAGGAAGAGCTTTCGGCCTGGTCCCAGGTTAAAAAGCCCGCAGCCACCATGTGACGGAGGACTTCCCTTTGGCGGGAAAGAGCCAACTCGGGGTGGGCCCCGAAGGGGGAGTAGGTGGTGGGGGAGGCGGGTAAACCAGCCAAGAGGGCAGCTTCAGCTATATTGAGGGCGGTGGCGGATTTCCCGAAGTAAGTTTGAGCCGCCGCTTCGATGCCATAAGCCGCTCCACCGAAACCGACGCGGTTTAGGTACATTTCCAGGATTTGATCTTTGGAAAAGGCTTGTTCAACAGCGATGGCTAAAATCAGTTCACGCAATTTCCGACTGAGCGTGCGTTCGGGGGAGAGGAGAGCAGTCTTAACCAGTTGCTGGGTGATAGTGGATCCGCCCTCGGTGAAAAGCGAGCAGTGCTCAGTGCTCAGGGTGCATTTGAGACGGGAGGGAGATTTTAAGGTGTTGAAAAGAGCTCGGAGAATACCTCTGACGGAGAATCCGCGGTGGGAGTAAAAGTCCTTGTCTTCGATGGCGATAATTGCCTGTTTGACGTGAGGGGGAAGATCGGCGAGTTTGATTAAGGTCCGGTTTTGGGAGGAATAAACCTGGTAGAGCTCAATGCCGTTGCGGTCGCGAATATGAGTGGTGAGAGGCAGAGGAGCTGAGGAGAGGGAGGAGGGGGAGGGAAGATCTTTGAGTAAGTAATAGTAAATAGTAATAGTAAATAGAGCGATGAAGATTAGAGGGAGGAGTATGTAAGCGGGTTTGGGGTGGGGAAGTTGAGAGAAGAAGTGAATGAGGGGGTAGGCGGATTTGAGGAAGGATTTGAGGGATGGCACTTGGCGCTTTGATTATATGAAGTGGGGGAAGGGGGTCAAGAGGGATGGTATAATACTAGCTTAGAATGAGTGATGAAGCGAGAGAGGTAGCACAATCTTCTACTGCTCCAGCAAGATTTGAGCCCGACAGTCGCATGGTTGAAAGTGGGAGAAGCATTGCCCCAGAACTTTATAATTTAATACTACCTGTGGGGTATGCAGGAGATGGCAGTGTCAATAGGGCTTTCAATCTTGAGGGATTGTATGTGAATGAGGCGGGGGGTTTTTCAGCGAGAGTATTAAGGGTTATTGAGGGGTCGATTGGGGATCTATTTAGTTATAGAATTTCTAAAGAAGACGAGGAGGAAGTTGTGGGAGCTGTTGGGAAAGAGTACCCCCCGGCTGTGAACGAGCCTGATTTTCGGTTGACCACGGCGCAGGTTTTGGTTGCGACGCTCAGGGCGGCGAATGGTCTTTTGGGGCCAAAAGTGATCGAAAAAGTTGTGGCGGATACGGCTGATACAGGTTTGGAAATGAGGGGTGATGAGAAATTGAGACAGAGCTGGGCAAGCTATTTTACGGGAGTGGTGAATGGGGCGGCGGAACGATTGGTTAACGGTCTTGACGTAGAGGGGGAGAGGAGAAGGGTGGAGGAGTTGAGGGGATTGGTAGGTGAAGCGGAGAAGAAGGGCGAAAAGAAGCAGGTTGAGGATATAATACAGAGGATTAGTCATGGGGTGGAGTTGAGAGAAGAAACAGCTGAAAGATTGCGCCAATTTGGCGGAGAGGTGTGGAGAGGGACTAATATTTGATGGCTTTGCCGGAGGGGTCGAGGCGGATGGTGTCTGAGCCGCTGTAACCGCCGGCGCAGTCCAGACAGAGAGTGACACCGAGAGCGTCAAAAGCAACGGCGTGGTTTTGGGCTTCGATGTTTTGGGGTTCTTCGGTAATTTGCTTTGAAGTGGCCGGACTTTGGGAGGGTTTGTAGATGGGGATGTCGCGGCGGGAGCCGGCGTCCGGAGAGGGAATGGTGCCCTTGAGGAAATATTCGTAGCGGGGCTGGCAGGACGGGTCGGGATTGTCAGGAACTCTTAAGCCGGAGAGAGAGCAAACAGTGGCGCCGGTAACGTCGGCGGGCTGGGTGGGCCAGCGCTGGGGATAGTCCTTGAGAGCCTGAGTGACGATCTTGTTCCAGATGGGTGAAGCGCCGGTGACTCCCGAGGCGACGCGGCTCATGGGGGTATTGTCATTATTGCCGACCCAAACCGCTACGAGGATATCGGGATTGTAGCCCAGGGTCCAATTGTCCCGTTTGTCGTTAGTGGTACCGGTTTTTACCGAAACTTCGGGGTGGCCTTTGACGACCAGCTGGGAAGAGGAGCCAAAAGTGGCGGAGCGGGCGCCGTTGTCATATAGTATGTGGGAGATGATGAAGGCCGCTCCGGGGGATATAACCCGAGTGTTTGACGGGGGATTTATGACATATGATTCATGGTTTAAGAGGTACGAATTAAGAGGGTGGGTTTTGTCTGATTCTTCCGGGGAAAGTTCTCTGGAGGGGACCTGTTGTAATATTTTCCCGGTGCGGTCGATAACGGCGAGAATGGGGTTTAAATCGACTCGGGTGCCGGAGTTGGCCAGGACACCGAAGGCGGTAGATAAGTCTAGCATGGTGACTTCGCCGCCACCCAGAGTCAAAGAAGGGCCATAGCTTTTAGGGTCGGTGAAAGTGGTGATGCCGAAAGCGGAAGAGCTGGCGACAAAGTCAACCAGGCCATTGATGACCAGAGCTTTGACGGCGGGGATGTTGAAAGAGTTTGCCAGGGCAAAGCGGACTTGGGTGGGGCCATGAAACTGGCCGTCATAATTGTCGGGGCAGTAAGGTTTTTGGTTGGGCTGACTAAAGCAGGTAGGTTTATCTGCCAGAAGAGTAGCGGCAGTAAACAAGCGGCGGTCAAGACCCAGGGCGTAATTGACGGGTTTGATGGCGCTCCCTGGCTGGCGGCGGGCTAAAACAACATTGACATTGCCGTCTATGGCAGTGTCAAAATAATCGCGGGAACCTATAAGGGAGAGGATCTCACCTGTCTTGGGATGAGTGACTAAGGCGGCGCCATTGGTTACTTTCTCCTTTTGGAGTTTGGCGACTTCGGAAGCGACGATGTCCTGGGCCAAGTTTTGGAGTTCGAGATCGAGAGTGGTGATAACGGTCAGGCCTTCCTGCTCGACTTTTTCCAGAGAATATTTTTGGACCAGCAAATCCTTGACCCAGAGTGAAAAATGGGGAGCCTTGAGGGAGGCTTGAGGTGTATAGCGGAGCTCGTCGTCTTTGGCTTCGTCATACTGCTTTTGAGTGATAAATTTGTTATCCAGCATTTGAGACAGGACATATTGCTGGCGGTCTTTGGCTTTTTCGGGGCTGGATCCGAAAGGGGAATAATAAGAGGGAGCTTGAGGCAGGCCGGCCAGAAGAGCGGCTTCCGCCAGCGACAGGTCGGCGGCTGATTTGCCAAAGTAAGTCTGAGCCGCGCTTTCCAGGCCATAGGCAGTGCCGCCAAAAGGGACCTGGTTTAAATAAAGTTCCAGTATTTGGTCTTTGGAATAGATCAATTCCACAGCCAAGCTGAGGATGAATTCGCGAGCCTTACGCCTGATGGTCCTATCGTCGGAAAGAAGGGCTTTTTTAACCAGTTGCTGAGTGATAGTGGATCCGCCCTGGAGTTTTTGGCGGAAAAAAGTGTTTTTGATAGCCCGGGAAATTCCGCGTAAGGAAAAGCCGGAGTGTTTGTAAAAATCCTTGTCTTCGGCGGCCAGGTGAGCGTCAATGACATAGCGAGGCAGGGTGTCAAGCCTGATGGGAGTGCGGCGCTGGTCGGTGAAGATTTCATAGAGCAGCTGGCCGCGGCGGTCCAGCAGTTTGGTGGAAGCGGGGGAGGGATGGGAAGTGAGGCGGGTGGGATTGGGCAGATCCCAGAAAAAATAAAGAAACAAGAAACAAGAAACAAGAAACAAGGAAAAAAGTACTATCTTTTTTTTGTTGATACGAGATTTTAAGGTCTTTTTGTTCCTCGGGTGTTTATTGGGGGTTGTTTTTTTGGACATGGGTTGAATTATAACCGGGAGGGAGTATATTATAAATTACAATGGCGGTTAGAAAGAGTAAAAGTCTGCCGGAGGTTAAAGTCGGAGTCCCGAAGTGGCACCAGGAGGAAATGGGGGAAGGGCAGCTGGATCCGGGAGAGGAGAAAATTTTGGACTGGGTTCTGAAAGGAGTGATAGCGTTTATCCTGGGGTGGCTGGGATTATCAATCCTTCTGGTCATCGGCGGATATTTCCATTTGTGGGGGTAGGATAAAATAGTGAAATGACGGAGAGTTTGCGGAAACACCTGGGTGCGAGTCTGTATGACAGTTTGGTGATGGGATTCCATTTCTTCAGAGGTGGGGAGTAGCAGACCTTGACGGCTTGTCGGGGATCGGGCAGGTGAAGGCGGTAAAGATATGTGAAAGGTTGAGAAACTTCAAGGACAAGTAGTGAGATCTTGACAACATACAACATACGACATACAATTGAAACATGATCAGGACGCAGGTATATTTACCGGAGGAAGTGCATCGGGATCTGAAGCTCCTGGCCAAGACCGAGAGAGTGAGATTTTCTGAGTTAGTGCGGGAAGGGGCAGAAGAGGTGATGAAGAAAAGGAAAGCAAGGAGGCAAGGGAGCGGAATGTGGAGAGAATTTGTGGGAGCCTTGAAATACGGCCCGAAAGACCTGTCTACCAGGATTAATGAGATATATAAATGATTAGGCGATTGTTGGTGGATGCGGATTGGTTGGTGGGCGCATTCAGAGATGAAGACGCGCACCATCAGATGGCAGCGAAGTCGGTGGCCAGACATGAAGAAAGAGAAGATGAGTTGTATGTACTGAATTTGGTGCTGCAGGAGACGGGGACGGTGTTGAGTCATCGGACGGGGATGAGAGCAGTGAGGTTGTTTTGGGAGAAGCTTCCCAAATTGGGCTTGAAGAAAATTGGGTTGGATGAAGAGTTGGAGGATGAAGTTTGGAGAGTTTTCTTGAAGCAGACAAAGAAGGGATGCTCGTTTGTAGATTGCGCTAATTTGGTGGTGATGGGGAAGTATAAGCTGGACGGCATTTTGACGTGGGATGAGTTTTACCCCAAAGATATCAGAGTGAGGTAGAATCGATGGAGGTATGGGGAGTTTTGAAAATACGAATTGGTGGAAGTATGCGGATCCGCTGATTAGGGACCTGATGCGGGGAGCATACGTACTTTTAGAGCGGGAAAAAGCAATCGTGGATGGACTGCATGATTATTCGTTTATAGTTTTTCCGGCGGCTAAGGCTTATGAGGGGTTTTTGAAAAAGCTGTTTTTGGATCTGGGGCTGATTTCCCGGCAACAGTATTACGGGGAGTATTTTAGAATCGGAAAAGCCTTGTCTCCCTCTTTACCTAAAAGGTACCGCTCGGGGTGGGTATTTGGAAAATTGGCGGGGGTGTGCGGGGGAGAGGAGTTACCCTTAAAAATGTGGCAGGTGTGGAAAAGGGCGAGGAACCGGATATTTCATTTTTTTCCTGATCACCGGGAGTTTATAACTTTGGCTGAAGCTGAGGAACTTTTGGCTGAAATTACCGGAGTGATGGATGATTCGCTGGCGGGATGCAGAAGACATACGGGTTTTTCGCTAACAAACGGGTGATGGGGTATGAGGGGGTGGTATCAAGAGGCTCAGCTTGGTGTAACGGGATTTATTGGTTTCGGGTAATATTCGTGTGCGATTTTGGGATAATATATCCTGGTGGGGTAGTAAAAGGTTGACAGATTGTGGCATACTTGAATATGCCCGATGAAAAACCAGCCGATAATTGTTGGGGGGGAAGGAGAATCGTTTTTTAGAAGGACCTGGGGAAGTTGGAAAATAGCTGCGATAGCTTCTTTTTCGGCGTTAGTGTTTGGTACGGCGATTCTCTTGATGTCGATAATGGCGGCGGCTAAACCGCCGGGGGTATTTCCGCAAGAGGCCACTGAATCAGCACAACCGGTAAAGATCGAATACTATTTGCCGTATCCCGGGCTTTTGCCGGACAGCCCGTTGTATAAACTGAAGATGGTCAGGGATTGGGTGAAACTGCGGCTGGCCAGGGGTGATGGGGAAAAAGGACGGTTGGAGCTTCTGTATGCTGATAAGAGAATTAATGCGGCAGTGACACTGGCTGACGGAGGGAAAGCGAGTTTGGGAGTGAGCACGGCAACGAAGGCTGAGAAATATTTGGAGAAAGCTGCAAGAAGAGTGCTGAGGCGAGCCAGGGCGGGGGAGGATGTAAAAAGTGAGCTGCGAGTGCTGTCGGGAGCGGCGGCGAAGCATGAGGAAATGCTGGAAAATATGGCAGCAAGGACCACGGGAATGGAAAAAGAAGTAATAGATGCTACACTGGCTACGACGCGAATGATACGTGAGGAAGTAGATCAAGTATGGCGCGAGGCTAGTTGAGCTTAAAGGTGATAGTGTTTGATGTGGTAGTTAGTAGTTGACGGGGGTTATTTAGTGTTTTAGTCTGGTCGGTGCCCCTAGATATAGGGGTTTGAAAATTAAAATATGCGGTGTCCGTTTTGTGCTGCCCATGATACATCAGTACTCGAGTCGCGGGTGGGAGAGGACGGGCAGTCCGTGCGCCGGAGGCGGGAGTGCGATAAATGCCAAAGGCGGTTCACCACTTTTGAACGGGTGGAAGGGCCGACGGTATTTGTCATCAAGCGGGATGGCAGCCGGCAGCCTTTTGACAGGGAAAAAATTGTGACCGGGGCGGTGAAATCATTTGACAAGCGGCCGGTGTCAATTGATTTGATTAATAATCTGGCCGATGAGGTAGAGCGGGAAGTCAGACGGAAAGAGGTATCTGAAATACCCTCAAAAACCATAGGCAAAATGGTACTTAAAAGACTGAAAAATATTGACAAAGTAGCTTGGCTGCGATTTGCCAGTGTGTACCTGGAGCTGGCGGACGTTTCCGAATTTGAGAAATTACTCGAGAAAATTTCTAATTGACTTATGCCGGAACTACAAATACAACAAATAAAAAGACCGCGGGGGAGACCTAAGAGAGCTAAGGGGGTTAACGGAAATGGGAGGGGACGGATCGATACAAAAAGAATATCCTGGGATAGCCTGTCATATCCGGAGATGGTACGGTTGGTGGATAAATTGGCCAGACCTCGACCGGAAGTCCCCGGTGATATTGCGGCGCCAGAATGGTCGGCTCAAGCGATGAGAGTTTTACAAGAAAGATATTTTATGAAGGATGATCAAGGCAGGCCTGCGGAAACTGTGAATGAACTGTGCTGGCGGGTAGCCTGGGAGTTAGCTAGGGCGGAAGTAAAGTTCGGCAGAACGAGGGAAGAAATGGAGGAGGAAGCGAGGGAGTTTTATAAATTAATGTTGCGGAGAGAGTTTTTGCCCAATTCGCCAACACTGATGAATGCAGGTAAGGGTAACGGGTTGCAGTATAGCGCCTGCTACGTATTGCCGGTTCCGGATAGCTTGGAGGGAATATTTGACGGGGTGAAGTACCAGGGGATAGTACACCAATCAGGCGGAGGGACGGGTTTTGCTTTTTCGAGGTTACGCCCGAAGGGCGCGACGGTGCGATCGACGATGGGGGTGGCGTCAGGACCAGTATCGTTTATGAGGATTTACAATGAGGCGACGCAGCAAATAAAGCAAGGTGGGATGAGACGAGGAGCAAATATGGGGATTTTACGTATAGACCATCCGGATATTTTGGAGTTTATCCATTGCAAAGAGGATGGTGGGATTACAAATTTTAATATTTCCGTAGCGGTGACTGAAAACTTTATGAAAGCGTTGGGGAGGGGTGAGGATTATGAGCTGGTGGCGCCGCATACGGGGCAAGTGACGGGGAAATTGTCTGCCCGTCGGGTGTGGGATGAAATTGCCCAAGGGGCGTGGCGGACGGGAGATCCGGGATTGGTGTTTGTGGACAGAATAAATAATTCCCCGGCAAATCCAATTAGACTTACAGGTTGGGAAGTGGAGAGCACTAATCCGTGCGGAGAGCAGCCGTTGTATCCATTTGACGCGTGTAACTTGGGGAGTATATTTCTGAAATATTACGTTAAGGATGGAAAAGTGGAGTGGGAGAAGCTGCGCCAGACAGTGAGGACGGCGGTGCGGATGCTGGACAACGTGATTGAAATGAATCCTTTTCCATTGCCGCAAATAACGGGAACGGTAAGGAAGATAAGACGGATCGGATTGGGAGTAGGAGGGTGGGCGGATATGTTGGTGAGGCTATCTGTTCCGTATGACAGTCAAGAAGCGTTGGATTTGGCGGGAAAAGTGATGAAATTTGTGAACGATGAGGGACATACAGCTTCGCAAGAGCTGGCGGTTGAGCGGGGAGCTTTTCCGATGTGGAAACAGAGTATATACGGCAAAGGTAAACCGATAAGAAACAGTACGGTGACGACAATAGCCCCGACCGGGTCGATTGGGATTTTGGCGGATGCTTCCGGAGGAATCGAGCCGCTATTTGCTATTGCTTTCCGGCATGTGGTGAAGTCGGAAAATCGGGAGCTGACGTTTGTTAATCCGGATTTTGAGGAAGTGGCCAGGAAACAGGGGGTTTGGAGTGATGGGTTGATGGAGAAAGTAGCGGAGGCGGGGACGGTCAGGCAATTGAGTGAAGTTCCGGAGGAAGTGAGAAGAGTATTCGGAACAGCGCATGAAATACACCCCGATTGGCATGTGAAGATGCAGGCAGAGTTTCAGAAATATACGGATAATGCGGTAAGCAAGACCATAAATTTACCGCATGAAGCGACAGTGGAAGGGGTGAAACGGGCGTATATGCTGGCTTGGGAGACAGGATGCCGGGGGATTACGGTGTTTAGAGACGGAAGTAAGAGCGAACAGGTGTTAAATATGGGGACTGTTCGGCAAGACCAGGGTGAGTTGCTTCGGGACAAATCAGGTCAGGTTGCGGCAGGGGAGATTATACAGCCGGAAAAATCACTCAAACCACGGCCGGTCAAAGTAGAAGGCGCTACGTACAGGATCGAAACTCCATTGGGGAGTGCGTTTATTACAGTTAACCATGATCAGGACGGAAATCCGTTTGAGGTGTTTGTGACGATTGGAAAAGCCGGATCGGAGGTGGCGGCGATGGCCGAAGCATTGGGGAGACTGATTTCGACAACCTTGAGGTTTGGTAATCATATGGCTCCTAGAGAAAGGGCCCGGGAGCTGATGGAACAGTTGCATGGGATAGGGGGAGGAAGATCGGTAGGGTTTGGACCGAATCGTGTCAGGAGCTTACCGGATGCGGTTGCCCGGGCTATAGGGATGCATTTCGGGTTGATCGGTTACGGTTTGGAGAACGGTAAAGTAGGGGGTGACGGTGAGCAAATTATGATGGCAAGTATGGATGATACAAATGAATCAGGACAGATGAAGCTGGCAAGTGAGAGGAAGGCAGACCTGTGTCCGGCGTGCGGAGAAGCGACACTGGTATTTGAGGAGGGGTGCAAGAAGTGTTACGGGTGCGGTTTCAGTGAATGCTGACGTGAATTATAATTCAGAGTGAATGGGGAAGATTTATACCAAAAGGGGGGATAAAGGGAAAACCCAAACTTTTTTTGGGGAGATGAGTAAGGCGGAAAGCTTGGCTGAGGCACTGGGGGGAATAGATGAGCTGAACAGCTGGATCGGACTTTGCAGGACCAAAATTCAAAAGACAAATGACAAATACACAAATCAAATTCAAAAAGAATTAAAGAAAATTCAAAATAATTTATTGGTCATTGGGTCGGGGTTGTCCGGGTCCGGATTGGGATTTAAGAGTTATGAGGTGAGAAGGTTGGAGAGAGTAATTGATAAGTTAACGGAGGAATTGCCACCTTTGAAAAATTTTATTTACCCGGTGGGAGAATTGCAGGTGGCGAGGGCGGTGTGTCGCAGGGCGGAGAGGCGGGTAGTTGGATATTTGAGAAATAACGCCCCCTCTGATCCCCCTCTTTATCAAAGAGGGGGAAGGGGGAGTTCGGTGTTGAGATATTTGAACCGGTTGTCTGATGCGCTGTTTGTAATGGCCAGGTGGGTGAATTTCAAGTTGGGGGGAAAGGAAGAGGTTTGGAGATCTTGACATAATTATGTTTTTATGTTAATATCAAATTATGAATACGAAGATTAGAACGACAGTTTATTTACCCCAGGAATTGGTGGAGGCGGTGAAGTTGGAAGCTTTGAGTCGGGGAATGACCTTGACCGGTATGGTGGAAGAGGGTCTAAAGGAGCAGATAAAATCCAGAAGAACCAAGAGGAGAAAATTGGTTTTGAAGACTTATGATTTAGGGAATCCGAAATACGTGTTTAAGCGCACCGACGCATATGAGTAAGGCGAGAGGAAGAGTGGGAGTGGATACGAATGTTCTGGTTTACGCGGTGAACGAGAGTAGTGTGTTTAATTCTGGGACCAGAAAGCTATTAAAGAAGTTGATCAGGGAAAAAACCCAAATAATAATTACTTGGCAAAACCTGACTGAGTTTTATGCTATTGTGACCGATAAGAAAAGATTTCCTCGTCCGATGTCGCCGCTGGAGACGGCAAAGTACATAGGATCTTGTCTGGACGGGGGGGAATATGGACTGGTGCTGCCGAATGTCCAAACCGGAAGCGGATTTTTAAGGATGATAAAGCGGGTTAAACCCGTAGGACAAAGGATTTATGATGTTTTTTTAGCGGCTACTCTGGTTTCCAATGGAGTGGAGAGGTTAATAACCGGAAATAAAAAGGATTTTGCCGGGATTGCCGGTTTGGAGGCGGTGGGGATGGATGAGTTCAAGGTTTAGGTGTTATGGGTAGTTTCGGTTTGTGGGTAACGGAGCAGCAGGTGAAACGGAGCGGGTATGTGACACCGGCGATGTTGAGTCCGGTGGCTGTTGTGTGGCAGGTTTTGTTATGATGGGGGTATGGCAGATGCAGGAAAAGCTGTACAGTCGTTGACGCCGGGGCAAAAGGCGGCAAAGGATCTGGAAGAGCTGACGAAAAAGTCGGTGCCGACCTTGGCGGAAGAAGTGGAAGAATATGAGGAAGATCAAGGGGACTGGCAGGCGATGTATAACGCCGGGGGGAAGTTTAAGGAGCAATTGGAGGAGATCGTGCAGGGGAGTAGGGGGCCGGAGGAGCGGGAGAGAGGAGGCCTGGGGAAAGAGCGGAAAATAACCGGGATGGAGACCATTCCGACGATGCCGGAAGTAGAGAAGAAGCCGGAGGTGGCAGGGTACATCGAAAAAGTGGAAAAAGACATGGAGGTGGCTGCACCGGTAATGGATGATTACACCCAGCAAGTGTTGATGTCCCCGGCTGCGCCGCAGAATCCGACGGTGACCTTACCATTGACTGACGATCAGGTGCAGCTGGGGCTGCACCAGCAGGTATGGGCGAGTATCCGGTGGCTGGCAGAGTGGTGTGTCCGGCAGATAAAAATGCTGGGAGGGAGAGTGAGGTATAAAAATAAAGTGTCTTGATGCCCTTTTCCACTGCCGGTAATCACCTGCTTTGAGGAGATTCCGGTTGAATATTCCAGGCGTTACCTGCATACTCGTCCCGCCACAAACTAATGGGAATTTAGTGTGCAGGGCGGGACTGCGTAAGCCAGTTTCAAAGGGCATCCGTGACGCCGGCATCAGTTATCTGGACAAATTATCCGTGTGGACTCGAGGTACCTCTGTCGATGTGGTCTGATATGATTGGGGTATGGCCGAAATAGATATCGTGGCATTGTTGTGGCAACTGGCAGGGTTGGCAATAGCGGCGGGAATATTGGTGGTACTTCTGATTTTGGGCGGGTATTTGCTGATCGCTCTGTACCGGCATAAAGATCGGGAAGAGGCGTCTTTGAAAATGGTGGTACTGCAGGTAGCGGTACCCCGTGACAACGAAATAAAAATCGATGCTATGGAACAGATATTTTCCAGCCTGCACTCGATCAAAAAAGGGAAAAAAGGACCTTTCGGGCTGTTGACTTTTCTGCAGGTCCAGCCGCATATCAGCTTTGAGATAGTAGCCCGGAAAGAGGATGTACGGTTTTATATCGTCCTGCCGGAAAGTCTGCGGGATTTGGTGGAGAAGCAGATCCACGGAGGTTATCCGGGAGCAGAAATTATGCTGGTGGATGAGCCGACGATATTCGGTGAGGAGGGAAATGTGGAGTATGCCTGGCTAGTGATGCGCAGCGCCCAATATTACCCGATAAAAGTGTTTAAGGACCTGGCGACTGACCCGATGGCGGCTTTGACTTCGGCGCTGGCGAAAATGGGGGAGGGGGAGGGGGCACATATCCAGATACTGATTTTCCCGGCGGAGAATAAATGGAAAAGTAAAGGCCGGGGGTGGATCGGCAAGACAAAGAAGACAGAAGCCAACCCGGAGAAAGCGTCTTATAAAGTGGACCCGAAAGTACTGGAGGCAGTGGACAACAAAGTGAGCAAATCGGGATTTATGACTACTATCAGGATGGTGGTATCATCCCGGGATGCCCAGTCGGCCAAGGCACACATGGCTAACTTACGGGCCGCGTTTGAGCAATTTAACGGTGACCTAAACGGATTTAAGGGTAAGAAGATCCGGCTGAAAGGTCATTTTATGACGGACTTTATCTATCGGTACCAGCCGATGACCTGGTGGGGAAACTGGACAATACTGAATTCCGAGGAACTGGCGACACTGTATCATTTTCCCAATAAAACGGTGGAGACACCGCATATTTTCTGGCTGAATGCCAAGCGGGCTCCGGCACCGCAGCAGATTGCGTCTGAAGGATTGTATATAGGTAAAAGCGTGTTCAGGGGAATTAACAGGCCGGTGTATATTACAGAGGCGGACCGGGAGAGACACATGTATATTGTGGGACGGACAGGTACGGGGAAGACGGAGTTTCTGAAAACAATGATCCTTCAGGATATCCAGGCGGGTAAGGGGATTGCGGTAATTGATCCGCATGACCTGGCGGAGGATTTGCTCGGGTATATCCCGCCGGAGAGAGCGGAGGATGTGGTGTTTTTTGAGCCGTCGGATGAGCAGTGGCCGATGGGATTGAATTTGCTGGAAACGCGGACGGAGCAGGAGCGGCATATGGCGACTAACGCCGTTATCGGGATGATGTACAAGTTGTATGACCCGCACAAAACCGGAATAATCGGACCACGGTTTGAACACGCGATCCGGAATGCAATGCTGACGGTGATGGACGCGATACCCGGGGGGACATTCATCGAGGTGGTACAAGCGCTGCAGCGGCCGGAGTTTGTGCAGGAGATGCTGCCGCGGGTTAGGGACCCCCTGGTGCGAAGGTACTGGACGGACCAGATTGCACAAACGTCGGAGTTTCACAAATCGGAAGTCTTGGACTACATCGTGTCAAAATTCGGCCGATTCGTGACAAACAAGACGATCAGAAATATTATCGGTCAGAGTAAAAGCGCTTTCGATTTCCGGCAGGTAATGGATGAGGGGAAAATTCTGATTGTAAACTTGTCCAAGGGGAAATTGGGTGAGGAAAACAGCAATTTCCTGGGGCTGGTGCTGGTACCCCGGCTGTTGGCGGCTGCGATGAGCCGGGCGGATATCCCGGAAGCTTCGAGAAGGCCGTTTTACCTATATGTAGACGAGTTTCAGAATTTTGCCACACCGGATTTTGCGACGATTTTGTCCGAAGCCAGGAAATACAAAATGAATCTGACGGTGGCCAACCAATTTACTTCACAGATGGAGGATGAGGTGAAAAACGCAGTTTTCGGGAATGTGGGGACATTGATTTCTTTTAGAGTGGGGGTAGGGGATGCCAACTATTTGCAGCATGAGTTTTCGCCGACTTTCAACGAGGCGGATTTACTGAATATTGAGCGGTTTCATGTGTATATTAAAACAATCGTGCGAAATGAGCCGGTGACACCATTTTCGATGGATGTGACCAAAGATATTGAAAAAGAGAGGAAAATGCGCAATCCACAGCTAGCGGAAGCGATAAAACAACTGTCGCGGGTGAAATACGGGCGGGATGTAAGACTGGTTGAGGCGGAAATTGGAGCGAGAGCGAAACTGTAGTGTTTTGGGATTAGGGTCTGGGGTAGAAGAAATTGTCTGTCAGAATACGAATTTCGGTGTCTGCGTCGGGGCGGCGACTGGTGAAGATGACAGCAATGTAGTCGGCTGAAGTGAGGGGGAAAGCGGAGATAGTTTGAGTAAATTCGTTTAGGGAGGACTGGGGTGGGTAGCGGTATTCAACAAAAGTGCGGCGAAGGAGGTACCCTTCGGTTTTGAGAGGGTTAAGATAGGGTGTGATGGAGATTTTTTCCTGAGGGCAGGAGGTTGAGCTTTGGGGGCCGCTGGCGTCGCAGTCGAGGGAGGCGAAAGCGATGAGGGAGGCGGGGAGACCGGAATCTTGCTGGTAGAATTTGGGGATAAGGACGGTATCGATGGATTTGCCCTGGTTGGTGGTGATGAAAACGGCTGGGACTCCTGTGCGGACTTCCCAAGTTTCGGGATAGAA
>MEXE01000032.1:22756-26967 GCA_001775555.1 Candidatus Amesbacteria bacterium RBG_19FT_COMBO_48_16
GAGGGGGGGGAGGGGAGGGAGTGGTTTTGGCCAGAGAGGTGAGGTAGTCAAGAAGGAAATTTTGGGGTTTGAACATTGGGGTAAGCGATTGGAGCAGAAGCAGAGTGAGAAGGGCAAGAAGAAAGAAAATAAGTGCGAATTTTAGAGGGAGGCGTCTGTTTTTAAGTATGGCAACGCGGAAGAGGAGCCAGGGGAAGAAGATAAGACCGGAAAAGATGAGCAAAGTTCCGAGAACCAGATAGGCAAAGATAATGAACATAAGACTAGTTTACAGCAGAGGTGACCAGGGTGGTAAAATTGAGGCTAAGATGGATCCGTCGTTCAATGGCAGTGATTCGATTCTTATAACGAAAACGGGTGCGTAGCTCAACGGCAGAGCAGCTGTCTTATACACAGCATGTTGCAGGTTCGAATCCTGCCGCACCCACACACGTTTTCGATACATCGAACATTGTTCGTTATGAAGTCCGGACTTTGCTGACGTTTTGCACTGTCCGCTTTGCGAGCGATTCCAAGCGGATCCACAATAAGAAGGTGGCAGTTGTTTCTATTTTCTTTGGAGTTTGTTTATAGCGTCTTTAAAAAAATCAATAATTTGTGATAAGAACGCACTGATTAAAAAAGTTGTTGACAGTAGTCCGATAAAAAAGCTGCAAAACTAAAACTGAATCTAAACGAAAATACCACCAATGAAACAAATTGCAGAACTAAACCCAGTACCAGGCGTAATTGAAAGTACTCCGACTAGAATTTTTTCCAATCCGGTATTTGTAACCAAGACTGCGATCAAGCCAAAAAATATAATGAAAATATATGTTTTCAAAATCGCTCCAATGTAACTAAGTAGATAAAACAAAATCTATAAAACATACGGCTTAATATTATTATATAGGGAAGTTCCTGATGAGGCGGGAAGATAGGTGGCAGGCGATTGGTTTAGAGCTCGACGAGACGGGAGGTGGTTTCGGTGACGTCGACAGTGATATGGTCTAAATACTTCTGGGTGGAGGAGAGGCGTTTGTGGCCGACGTGTTTGTGAATAACTTCGGGCTGGACACCGTTTTTGAGCTGATGGGCGATGAAGGTATGGCGCAGGTCATTGACTTTGGCGTCTTTGAGGCCGGCCTTTTTGAAATACCGGTCAATACTGGTCCTGATGTTTCTGATCAGAAGCGGGCGGCCGGTTTTGGTGACAAAGAGGTGGGGATCATCCACTTTGGGACGAAGGCTGAGATAGTTATTGACAGCGGAGATGGCAGGACGATTCAGGAATATGTTCCGGGCGGGATTATTTTCCAGGGCCTGGATGTGAAGTTCGGCTTTTTTGATATCTTCAAGGTGGAGATTGGCCAGCTCGGAGATACGGACTCCGGTTTGGAGGAGAAGTTCGATGATGGCACTGACTCTGATGTCCAGGCGGGCGGCGTCGCGCAGAGCGCGGATTTCAGCAGGGGAGAGGAAGCGGGGGGGCAGAGTCTCGTATTTGGGGTGGGTAAGCGGGTGGGCGGGGTTTTGGGTTACAAGTTGCTGATTGTGGAGGAATTTGAAGAAGGTTTTTAAGGAATTGATCTTGCGGCTGATACTTTTTGGGGTGTAATTCTGGGAGGCGAGATAAGAAACGTAGGTTTCCAGATGTTCGGTGCGGATGGTAGTGGCCTGGGTGATACGGTGGCCGTCCAAGTGAACCTGGAGCTGTTCCAGGTCGCTGCCATAGGCGATGGTGGTAGCCGAAGAACGTTTCTGGGATCGGAGGTGGTCGAGGAACTTCTCCAAAGCGGCAGTGAAACTCACCGGCTGGGGTAAATCGGTCATATTGTATATCCCATAGTGCAGGACTACAGGTCAATTTTACCTGGAAAATCAATAAAGTAAAGGGGGGGGCGGGGGTGTGGTAAATTTGAAGTATGAAGAAGATGAAGTGGAAACCGTTGGTAATAGCGATTTTAGGCATGGTAATGGCTGTCAGGACCGGCCTGAATGTGTATAGATTATGGAGAACGGGGGATAGTGTTAAGGAGGCGCGCAGGAACCTGGTGGAAGCTACGGCTGAGAGTGAGCGGCTGCAGAAGCAGCTTTTGGAAGTGAAGTCGCCTGAGTGGGTGGAAAAGGAGGCCAGAGAAAGGCTGGGGTACGGCAGGCCGGGTGAAACCATCCTGGTACTGCCGGAGCAGGAAAGTTCCCGGGAGACAGAGCTGGGTGCCCAGGAGCAGAATATTCCTAATTGGAAGAAGTGGTGGAAGCTGTATGTGAGGATTTAGGTGCCAGGGGTGGGAGTCGGACCCACAACCTCAGCCTTATGAAGACTTTGCTCTGCCATTGAGCTACCCTGGCTTGAGGGTATTTTAACAAAAAACCTGAATTGGAAGCTGGTTTGGGTCTTGTGGTTTGACTTTGCTCTGGTCATAATTACTATGACAAGATGGCCTGGTTTTTCTCCATCCACTTCACAACTTTGGCAATGCAGTCTTCTACTTTGACCCTTTCACCCGGATTTGAGGGTTTGAAGGTACCCCCGGCTGCCCGATCATGGCCTCCCCCTAACTGCATTTTTTCCATCATGTCCCGAACGTTTACGCTGCCCGGCAGAGACCTTAACGAGATACCACAAGTTCCATCCGTCTCCGGACTAACAACGAATCCCCACCCGTGACCCTCGAGAGTTCTTAGAAACGTGGTCATATAGAGATGAGTTGCCTCGCTGGTTTCGGCATCGGTATATTTTCCCGTCTCAAACCATTCACGGGTTATGAAAGTAAAAGTATGGGGCGGCCAGCCGTCCACTTTTGTATTTTTGGTGTTTTTAATCAACTCTCTGACAATTTCGAACGCCTTTTCTTGGATGGTGCTGTACCGGGATAAAAACTCCTGAATCTCTATCCCGCCTTGCTTGAGAAGTCTTTTGGCAGTGTCGAATGTCCCTAACTGGTTGGGTTTTAGATACCCAAAAACTCCGGTGTCTCCGAGAATACCTAGAAGAATAATTTCAATTTCCTTTTGCTCGATAGAATCTCTGAAGAAACATCTGTAAATAATCTCGGCGTTTGAAGGGGAGGTTGGGTCAACCAGGGTTAGTGTAAACTTGTCGATTGGAGAGGAGTGGTGGTCTATGCAGACAGTTTTTCCCTTAAACTCTCTCAGAACTTCCGGCTTTTGGGTAAATCTCGAGTACTGGGAGCCGTCTAACATGATTAGTAAATCTGCGTTTCCCAAGTGGTCGGTCATATCTGGGACGAACTCAATCAAGTCGTAATTCTTGAACACGCTGTACCTTCTGACTTTATCCCCCGAGTAGATAATTCTCGTTTTCTTGCTGGGGAATATCCTCTTCATATAGGCATAAACTCCCAAAACGGAGGCGACTGAATCGTCATCAGGAGAGGTGTGAGCTGTTATGACTATGGAGTTTGCTTCCTCTACCAACTGGTCAAAAATTTGCGTAAATTTTAAGGATACTCGCTTAAACATCGCCTAATTATGCCAAACTAGCTTCCGCAAAATCAAACATGAAGTTTTAGAGTCGTGATTTTCTTTGCTTATGAAGCGTGTGCTCTAACCACTGAGCTACGTAGCCGTGGCTGAAGCTAATTTTAACATTATTCTAGGCAGTTCGAACACTTGAGAAAAGCGTTTTAGTATATAATCTGCTGGATGACCATTTCGCCAGGTAATAAGGTTCAAGCAGGAATACTAGGACACTCGGAAATTAATAGCGGGGGAATCGTATATAGATATAGAACGGATGGAGGAAAAGACGTATATGTTACGCCGGAGATGATAATAGGGGAAAAAGTAAATGAGTATTTGTCATCTGAAAATGAGAGAGAGCAAAAAGAAATGGAGAGATTGTATAAGAGTGGCAAAATTAGTGAGCTGGAAGCGCCGTATTCGCCACCTGATGTGGATAGAACGTAATTTAGGTTTCTTCCACCACATAAGTCTTGCTTGCGGCTGGATAAATTCCGTTACTAGTAAGAAAATCATAACTTATTTCCTCACCCGAGGGCACAAGTGGCCCGGTAACTTTCTCCTGCCATATCGCGATTCTACACTGATAAAAATCAGACGCGAAGTTTTAGAGTGGTGATCTTCTTTTTTCTACTCCAACTTTTGATTTGAGCCTCGCGCCTGAGAGCTGAGGATTTGTCGGGAAGTTTTTCGAGATAAATTATTTTGATTGGTTTGCGGGAGCGGGTATATGCTCCTCCCTTGCC
>MEXE01000033.1 GCA_001775555.1 Candidatus Amesbacteria bacterium RBG_19FT_COMBO_48_16
TTTTACCCGGCGTATTGTTTCCCACAAAAGCAGCGTCGGGGCCATCACTTCTTTATGATCCAAAGCCGAAGCCCCGTATGCATAATAAGCTGTGTCTTTAAATCTAAAAATCATAGCTCCTGCCAAAATTATTCCCTGCCATTTTGCTATCCATAATGTTGCCATTCCCGCCGGATGCAGCGCTTCCCAGAGTTGCCGGTGATACTCCCGGCTATGGGCATAAATTTTTTGCCTCTTTGCCGTTCCCCCAAACATCAACTCCAGGTATTGCTCCAGTGCTTCCAGCGAGTTGTCCTCTTTTACCCCCACATTATGTTTTTGGGCCACTTTAATGTTATACCTGCCCTTCGGATGCATCACCGCCAGTAACTCTTCCTCACTTCTCGTTAAATCAACTAAAAAAGTTTTTGGTTTAAACAACGACCTCCCCTTCGGAAGTCTTTTGAGCACTGAGCACTGTTCGCGAATGCGCGAGCTTTGCTCGGCATTGAGCACTATATTCGGCTCGAGCCTAATCCCAATAGCCCCTCGCCTTTTACCCAAGTTTTTAAGCCGATCCAAATCCTCCTGCGTGGGGCATTTCCCCATGGGAATATATCCAAAACACCATGGTGTGTATTTTATTTTCGTCCATACCACCAGCATCCCGTTTATCCTGTCAACCGGCTGCCTTTTTTCTCTAAACTCCCCCCACTCCCAACTCTGCAAAGGATGACTTACCTGCAAATTCCAGGAATTCTTACCTACCTCCATGCTTGTATGATTATATCTTTTTGCGATCCTTTTCCTCGATTACTATTTGGTGATTCTTTCCAAAACGTTTTTCATGTAAGGTAGCATTTAATCTTGCGCACTGGAGTCGTTCTTGCCCCTTCAATATTATCAGTGGATAAATCGTGCCGATACCCGGAAAAAGCGGTAAATCACAGGTTGTGCATCTTACTTCAAAAAGTTTTGTTTCATCTGGCTTTAATCTTCCCTCCACTCCACCATTGTCGATTTCCTTTATTGTCATTTGGCCCACATATTACCACCGAAGCTATAAAATTGCCCTAATCGGGTTTCCATTTCCAATTGCCCTCTTCATCAAAACCCCAGCTTGCCCCGTCCAATCGCTCCGTGATCCGCCCACGAACAGTATTTGAAGGCAAACGGAAAGATTGAAAGGGATTTTCTTTTTCAATCAACTCCTCCGGAATATCCGCCACAAATCTCGATACCGGATTGTTTGCCCGCGTGCCGAAATACAGCCTCCGCCGGGCATAGGTCAGGTGCAGTTTATCCATAGCCCGGGTCATTCCCACATAACACAGTCTGCGTTCCTCTTCCATTTCTTCGTGGTTCATAAGTACCCGGGAATGGGGAAATAATCCTTCTTCCATTCCCACCATAAATACCCGCTTAAACTCCAATCCCTTCGCCGCGTGTATGGTCATCAATGTCACGGCACCACTGCCCCGCGAAGCTTCAGCGGAGTGGGGCCTCTTACTCTCTCTTTCCGTCAACGCCACCTGCTCCAAAAACTCTACCAAATTGGGAAACTGGGCAGCCACACTTCTTAGTTCTTTAATATTTTCCAGTCTTGCCGCATCCTCTTCATTTAACTCCTCATACTGTTCCAAATATCCCGTCACTCTCAACATCTCGTCCAAGATATCTAAGGTATTTTTACCTACGAACCACGAACTATGGACTAATAATCTGGCAAGGCGGGTTTTTCCGTTTTTTTCCGCTCTTTTCCTGGCCACCGCATCTTCCGGGTTGACAATCAATCGCAAATACGCCAGCACATCTTTTATTTCTTTCCTTTCGTAAAACCTTACTCCTCCCACCAGCGAATAGGGGATACTCGCGTGTAAAAGCGCCTCTTCCAGTACCCGTGACTGTGCGTTTGTCCGATACAGAACTGCGAAATCAGAAAAATTTGAGCCTGAGCCAAGAGCTTTGAGCACTTGTTCAAGCACATATCGGGCTTCCTCAATCTCGTTCTCCGCCTCGTAAATACTCACTCTTTCTCCCTCTCCCCTGTCCGTCCACAGTTTTAGCACCGGATGATTTTTATTTTTAGCCACTACCTTATTTGCCGCGCTTAAAATATTTTGTGTTGACCGGTAATTCTGCTCCAAATTGACGATCGTCAGATCGGGAAAATCCTGTTTTAAAAGTAACAAATTCCTATAGTCTGCTCCTCTCCAGGAATAAATTGCTTGTGCCGCATCGCCTACTACGGTCAGCTGACGGTGTTTTTGCCCCAGCATTTTTGTGATTTCATACTGAGCTTTATTTGTATCCTGATATTCGTCCACCAACACGTATCGAAACTGCGCTCTTAACTCATCCAAAACATCATCAACCTCTTTAAACAGTTTAACTGTCCGGGCCAGTAAATCATCAAAATCCAGCGCCCGATACCGCGCCAGCAACTGTTGATATACCGGATAGACCCGGGCTACCGTCTTTGTAAAAGTTCCCCGGGCATAATTTGCATAATCAGCCGGGGTCACCAGCTCGTTTTTTGCCCCCGAAATCGCCCCCAGTATTGCTCCCGGTCTGACGCTTTTTGAGTCGATATTCAAAAGGCTTAATGCCTGCTTGATGGTTTCCAGCTGATCTGCTTCGTCAAAAATCACGAAATTCCTGTCCACCTCGGCTTCATCGGCGTAACGTCGGATTATCTTGGCGCAAAAGCTGTGAAACGTGCCCCCGAACCCCAAAAAATCTTGGCCCAACATCCGTCTCACTCTGCCTGCCATTTCCCCCGCAGCCTTATTAGTAAAGGTCAAAAGTAATATATTCTCAGATCTCACCTCTCTATCTCTAACTAAGTGGGCCACCCGGTAGGTTAATACCCGGGTTTTCCCGCTTCCCGCTCCGGCCAAAATCAACAATGGACCCCCGGAAAATACAACCGCCTCTTGTTGTGCCGGGTTCAATTCCCTTAAAATCTCCATGCTAATGGAGCTTACCAGATTCAAAACCTCAATCAACCGTCTCAAGCGCCAGTTCCTGTCTCGGGTGGCCCTGATGCGCGCTTTGCTGATAATGCTGGTTTTTGCCTGTATTGCCTTATCCTGGTTTCTTCTTCGTTCCCCGTTGTCCTACCTCAGATTGATTTCCTCTTCTCCCTTGCCTTCCACTAATGGACGTACCAACTTCTTGTTTTTAGGTATCGGTGGCGACGGTCATGAGGCGCCCGACTTGACTGACACTATGATATTGCTTTCTGTTAAAACTGATGGCGCTCGCCCGGTGCTTATTTCACTTCCCCGTGATTTCTGGGTCCCGTCTCTCCGGGCCAAAATCAACACAGCTTATTTCTATGGCAAGCAAAAACAGGGAATTGCCGGGGGGTTAACCCTGGCTAAGTCTTCGGTTTCCGAAATCATCAATCAGCCGGTCCACTTCGCGGTAGTTTTTAATTTTTCTACTTTCTCCCGCGGCATCGACCTTGTCGGTGGCCTGGAAATCAACGTCCCCCGTACGTTTGACGACTATAAATATCCCCTTCCCGGAAAAGAAAACGACCCTTGTGACGGTGACCCTGAGTATTCATGTCGTTATGAGCACCTTCATTTTGAGGCAGGCCCACAACATCTGGATGGTAGTACCGCTCTCAAATACGTCCGTTCCAGAAATTCTCCTGATCCTGAAGAAGGCTCCGATTTTGCCCGTAGTCGTCGCCAGGAGCAAGTTATCTCTGCTTTCAGAGCTAAGCTTGTCTCTCGCTCTGTTTTGCGCCACCCCCGCATCTATCGCGACTTATACCGCCTGTTTTCATCCTCTTTGCTTACGGATATCTCCCCTCAGCACTATTTTGCCTTGGCCAGATTGGCTCTGTCTGCCCGCAACCAGCCCCTTAAAAATATTACCCTCTCCGAGCCCGACCAGCTCTACCACCCCCCAATTTCTCCCGAGCACGACAACCAATGGGTCCTGGTTCCCAAAAATAACGACCCCCAATCCCTCTTCGACTTCGTTTCCGGCCACCTCAAATAACTAATCCACTTTATAAACCGTTATCGTTCCCGAGGCAAACACCGGTGTCGCCAGCTGGCGGATTAAAGTCTCGTTTAACTGCGGATATTTCTGCCGCTCCAATCCCCCCACCACAATAAACTCCACGTCATATTTATTAAGTACCGTCCTGGCCGAGTACTCGTCGGCAGCTTCATACACTTGCCTCACTTCTTCGGCTCTGGCCGCGATTGGCTCATAACCCCCTCTCCATAGCCACTCATGCACCACCCATCCGGCCACTGTTGGCAGCCCCGTAAACGCCGATATTCTTTCGTACTCGGTATAGCTGTCTCCGTTTGCTTCCAGAACTACCGGCTGTTGACTGTCCGGAATGTTAGCGTTTAGCCAATTTACCGCCGCCAGGTCATCCGGTAGTTTATTGGCCATCCAGTTCAACCCGTACAGTCCCCGGTAAGTTTTCAGCTCTTCAAAGTATGATCTGACCCCGAAATTGGGATAAATCGACACCAAAAACACCATCGGCGCCACCCCCAATAGAAACGCCTTTCGCAGATTTGAAGCATGGGTCCTGAGCATTTGGACTATGGTATATCCGGCCAAAATCGACATCAGCATAAACACCTGGTATCCCAGCTTAAACATGGTATTGCTGCGGAAATGCTGTGGATAAATATCTTTAAAATAAAAAAACTCGGGAAAAATAATCAAACCTGTACAAAATACAGCCCACACTAAAAGCATTCTCTTATTCCTGCTCTCCAGCGGGTTTTCTTTCAGTAAATACAGACCCACCGCACAATACGCAAAAAAGCCCCACAACACCAGTATCATCCACAGGGGTGACTTCTGGCATTTTTCCGTCTCTTCAAAAATCAGCGGTCCGATCTTGGTATTAGCCAGAGCCGCTGGCGGACAATTAACCGCCACCCCCGACACAAACGATTTAAAACTCCTCACAAACGGTATGATTGTTACTCCGAACGCCAGGATTACTATTCCCCATGCCACTGGAATTTTTTTAAGATTTGAAATTTGAGATTTGAGATTTGTAATAATCGAAAGCATCATGATCAGCCCCAGGTAGATTAACCCGTCCAAAGCATTGGTCATAAACGCCATTCCAGCGACAGTTCCGTATACCGCCAATTCCCACCATTCAAGTTTTCCTTTATCCTGCCCAAATAAGCTGACCAGCATTGCAATCATCAAAAGCGCCAGGGGAATCGACAGCACGTGCCCATGGACGTCTGAAACCACAAACGAATAGCTGGGAAATTCATGGATAGTATAGGGAATAAATCTGGTAGCATTGGGATACCAATAAGATCGCCACCCTTCCCTGATATTATCTGTCGAGGAAAAATCCGACCAGATCGTCCAAAAAGGCGGTGGTATTTCCGCCCAATAGCCTTTGGTAAAAGCGTAAATAGTCTGCAGATTTCCTGAAAGGGTTACCAAAAACCCGATAAATATCGCCCCGCACAACATCCAGGATCGGGGTAATCTTTTTAGAAGTTCCCGGCCAATCCCGAAACTCATTGTGGCCGTCAGCGCGAATAACGTCGCCAGCATCAAATTGAAGGTGTAAACCAGATCCAGTCCCGACAATCGGGTCAAAACCGCCGTCATCAGGTGCCCGAAATAATAATAATTAATTGTTCCGCCGGCAAACCACATGTCAGGAGGGGGGAAAAAGTTACTGCGTAGGATTGACCGCATAAATCCGTAATCCATAAATTTCTCCAATCCGTTAATCGAGGGTTCATGGGCTTTGACCCAACTCCACCCCCACAAAAGACCCAAAAATACCAGCTCTTCCACCGCAATTGTTTTCCACGGTACACTTTTCCAATCCATCTTGCTCTTTTTCAGCCAGGACATCCCCAAGGCGGTAATTACGCCCCCCGCTATTATCGTTGCCGGCCAGGTAAACGGAATTACCCGCAGGCTCCCCAGCCACCAAACCAGAAGACTTATTCCGGCGATCCCTATGGCTTTAGCCAAAAAATACCCTTGGTCAGTCCATCCGGAAAATAGTCGCCGGGCAATTGGCCACCCGGCTATCCCCACACCTGCCAGTGTCATCCACCACCGCAAAATTATCCCTGCATCTTGCTCCATACCAGCATTATAACCAATTTCGATGCTACAATTTATTCCAGTGAACCGCCTCAAAACTTTTGCCTTTTGCCTTTTGCCTTTTGCCTTTTCTTTTTGGCTCATGTTCTCTACATTCTCATATGATGGGAAGAACGGGGCTTTTCTTATTTCAGACAAACTCTGGAGTGACTTTGGCAGCACTTTGCCGCTCATCCGCTCCTTTTCTTTAGGGAGCAATTGGCCCATCCAGCACCCCCTCTTTCCCGGAGAGCCCATCCGTTACCACCCCCTTTTTTATATGGCGACAGGTCTTTTGGAAAAAGCAGGATTACGCCTTGATTTTGGGCTCAATATTCTCAGCGGATTGGGTTTCTTTTTTGTCCTGGTATTTATTTTCAAATTTGGCCAAACTCTCTTTTCTTCCCGGGCTGTCGCGGCTTTGGCCGTGGTTTTTTTTCTTTTCAACGGTTCACTTTCTTTCCTGCGCTTTTTTAATCAGCACCCCGTCTCGTCTCAGACTCTTCACGACATTGTCACTAATTCCCGTTTTCCCAGCTTTGGCCCTTGGGATGGGGGACCAATCACTGCTTTTTGGAACTTGAACATTTACACCAACCAACGCCACTTGGCGCCATCTTTTGCCCTTGCCCTAGCCTTGATTTACGTTCTTTATACCGGAAATATCCGCTATTCATATCTTACCGGTTTTATTCTTGGCAGTTTCTTATTGTTAAATCATGCTGTTTTCGGTATATCTTTGTTGTTTGTCGGTTGGTTTTTTTTATTTCGTCCCCGACTTCGTCTCCCGCTTATCATCTCCGCCTTTGGATTCCTGCCTTGGCTGGCCTTATTTCGCTATACCATCCAAATATCGCCCTTTTTTAATCTCCGCATCGGATATCTTTCTCCCCAACCTGTAACCGTAGTTTCTTTTATCAAGTTTTGGCTGGCCAATTTTGGCCTGCACCTTTTTCTTATTCCCCTCGGTTTTCTCTTTTCCCCCCGCCCCGCCAAAGTCTTGGTAATTCCTCTTCTCCTGCTGTTTGCCATCCCCAACTTATGGCAATTATCTCCCGACCTGATTAACAATCATAAATTTTTTAACTTCTTCCTCATCTTAAGTAATCTTTACACTGCGTATTTTATTGTCACTATTGCCAAAATCGGTCGGCTGGGTATAGCGGTTGCCTCCATTCTCGTAATTACTCTGACTGTAAGCGGTATTATTGATTTTTTTCCGATTGTCAATGATGCCAAACTCAACCTTGCGGATATTCCCTCCAACCCCGATGCCCGCTTTTTTTACCAATCCACCTCTCCCCGGGCAGTCGTCTTAAACAGTTTCTGGTTTTATCACCCGGCTTCCATTGCCGGCCGGCCTATCTACAACGGCTATTCTTATTTTACCTGGTCATACGGCTACGATCAGGTCACGCGCGAAAAACAGACTAAGGATATTTACGCCGCCCCCACCAAGGGTCTGGCCTGCACACTACTTCGAAACTCCGATATCTCCTATGTTGAGTTAAACAGCCGTCCTGAGGGTTTTTTGGCTCCCAATTGGACAATGTGGAATCAGGAATTTACTCCGCTTTATATCAATCCTGACTCTGGTATTCGGGTTTTTTCAGTCGCTCAGAACTGTCCTTCCGTATGACCGCTCGCATAAAAATAATCCTGCTTTTGCTTCTCATCCTGATTTTGACAGCCGTTTCCAGACTGTACGGACTGGATTGGGATCAGGGTTCCGGTCTCCATCCCGACGAGAGATTCCTGACCATGGTAACCGCTGACATTTCCCTTCCGGATAGCTTGGCCGGTTACTTGGATACTTCATCCTCTCCTGCCAATCCCCACAATCGGGGTTACGGTTTTTATGTTTACGGTACTTTTCCCGTAGTCTTCGTCAAATGGCTGGCAGTC
>MEXE01000034.1:0-187 GCA_001775555.1 Candidatus Amesbacteria bacterium RBG_19FT_COMBO_48_16
TTGACCCAGCTTATCCCGTTTGAGGGCTAATAGATACCTGGTGCTGGTGAGATTAAGAAGAGGTGAAGAAAAAATCTCCATTGATCCGATCCGACCTTTAGGGTGGTCGATGTCTCCACCATCGAGAGCCGAGAGAAAACGAGCCCAAAGACCCGGGTATACGGCGTCATAACCAGTACTGGATTGG
>MEXE01000034.1:437-11879 GCA_001775555.1 Candidatus Amesbacteria bacterium RBG_19FT_COMBO_48_16
AGAAACTGCCAGGTTGGTGGCAAAAAAGGTTAAGGTTTTTTGGAAGGCGGGAGAGGCGGAGTCCGGCAAATGACCCTGCAAAAACATAAGCGGCCAGGTGATGCCGGCAATCAAGCCTAAAAGTAAAATTACGGGGATTATAGCCCGACGAATTATCGATGAAAAAGTCATGCGACCGGAAAGGAGGTGGTGCAATCCGATTGAGGCTAATACCGCCGCTGAAAACCCGGTAAACACTAAAATCCTGGTGGCGGTGGCAGCTGAAAATAACGGCAGATGCGAGACAAAACGACTGACCGGTGTGGGCAAAGCCAGAACCAGAGAAGTGACAAATACGAACCAGTAAAAGCGGCTAAACCTGTGTCGGGAAACAACGGTCAACAGAGCTAAAACCGCGACCACGGCACCGATATATCCGGCATGGTTGGTGTAGTTACCCGGTCCCCAGTAATTACCGGTGGCAGGGTTGCCGAAAAAATCGGGGGCAATCAAACCAGCCAGTTGAGGCCACTGTAAAAACGTCACTTCAGAGCCGCCGGTCACCGCTTCGCCCGGACGCTGGGAATTGAGAAAGAGCTCAAAACCGGGAAGAAGCTGAAAGGAAGCCAGGATTAACCCTAAAAAAACCCACGAGCTGAGCCGGACGACAGATTTTAGCTTGAACCTGACGGATTGGCCCTGGGACAGAAAAAGGACCCAAAATTGAAGCAGGATAATAGTATATAAACTGATTTGGGGGTATCCCGAAAATATCTGCAGGGCGAGGATAAAACTTATGGCGGCTCCAAAGAACAAAGTCCGGCCGGTGACAGTTAATTGCCTAGCCAAAAGCAGTAATAATGGTATAAAAGCCGCCACATAGCCATGAATACCATATTCCAGCCAAATGAGGTTGAAGCCGGAGTAAGCAAAAGCCAGACTGCCGGCAAGCGAGGCAGGTTTTAAAAGCCGCAGAGAGCGCAGGAACAAATACATGAATAGGGCACCTAAAAACGGCTGAACGGCGATAAACACCGACCAGGCCGCCGGAGCGGAAAGGACCAGAAACACAAAATTGGCCGGGTTGAGAACACCCGATTGAAAATTGGCCAATAAGGGATAACCATTAAACATTAAGGGGTTCCAACTGGGAAAGAGGCCTTGGCGAAAAAGCGACATAGAATAAACTTTGAGAGGGTAAAAAAGGGAGGGGACATCGGCCAGAAGGGGATTTTTGACCGGGACACCGGCCGGAAAACCCGGCCATTTATAGTCCAGCCAGGGATAGTAAACACCCAGGACAAAATCGCCGGGGAAAGGAATTTGGCCGCGAAGAATAGCCCTGTGGAAAAAAACCAAGTTGACAGTAAACAGAAAGAGGAGAGGCAATAGTAGGCGAAAGGTTTTGGTCATCTGACAAAAGCGCGTTGCTCTACAATAGCATCATCAGAGTGGTATTGGGAAATTACCGGGCCGAAATTCTGTTCTACCAGTTGAAGCCATGAGGATAGTCTGCCGGGTTGATCGTCGTCGGGTTCGTAAAGGTTGAAGAAGTAGCGGCTGGTTTTCAGCTCCCCCGGAGAAAAACCGGACGTGGCTTCGGGATAATAACCGTAACGCGATCCGGCGTACCAGGTGAAGTAGTAATTCCAAGCGTCATCCTGAAAGTAAGGGATGGTGTAAATCCAGACAGCAAAGGCTTGGCCTGAGGTCTGATGATATAACCAGTCAACCAAATTTTTCCGATCCTGATGGGTAATTAAATTAGAGGTACCAACGGGAGTTAATGCCAAATGAGGAGTGAGAAAATTCGTCCAGTGATAAAAATTTAGCCCAATAATAAACAACAACAGGGGAACGGACAAAAGACGGGGAAGCAGAGCCAAACCCTGGGAAAAAAGGACTAGAAAAAGCGGCAGTAAGGGAAAAAAGAAAAAGCCAATGGCGCCGCGACGAAAAAGACAGGTAGCGAGAAAAAAGGTGCCGATGTATAGTAGTAAGAATTGATACGGAGGAGATCTTCGGATGATAACTAGAAAGAGAGATAATGCGGCTAGCATAGCGGCAATCCAACTGTAGGGAAAGGAAGCTAAATTGACAAGTTCGGCAAAAAGAATCCGCCAGTTGTAAATTATAACCGGTAAAGACAGGCCTAGACCGGCTGAAGCCGATTGCCCCAGTCCAATGACGGATTTGGAAATCACAAAATCATGACGGAGTTCAAATAAGACCAGGGGCGAATGGGGCAGAAGGAAAGCCAGAGCGGAAATTACAATCAATCTGCGGTTGAGGTGCCGGAAGGAATGGGAAAGGAAGAAAATGACGGCCAAAGCGAAATAAAGATACAGGCCAATGGCCCCATGCAACTCGGCGATTAAGGAGGCCAGAAACGCCGCGGCCGGTAAAAAACGGGGGCGGCGGCAAAAAACTTGATACAAACACCAGGTAAAAACCAGTGAAAGGGGTAAAACGGGAGTGACGTTACTTAGCCACCGGGCAGAGCTAGACAGGCCGTAAGAGATTGAATAGAGGAGGCTGGAGACTAAAGCAGTTTTGGGGCCAAAAAGTTGCCGGGCCAGAAGCCAGAGGAAAAAAACTCCGGCTTGAGCTAACACGGCCTGAAAAACGCCGGCAACGGCTGGATCGCCTTTGCCAACAAAAAAGCTTGGAGTCATGAGCCAATAAAAAAGCGGCCCGTGCCAGATACCGTCGGCGTCGGTGGAATGGCCTAAAAGAGAGATCCGGCCCTCGTACCAGATATTCCAGATGGCTTGAGCATGCATCCCTTGATCTCGATGAACTTGGAGATCGTACGGCAAGCGCCAGAGACGGGGAATAAGACCCAGAAGAAAAATGCCCAGGAGAAGCAGGATTTCACGCCGGGACAGATTCATGCCTTAAAATCTGCCAAACGGTAACTGCCGCCGTGCCGGCAAAAAGTCCACGAACAATCGAGATGAAATCATCGGGTAATAAGAGGCGGAGGTTTGATCCGAATAGACCAAAGCTCAAAGACTGATCAAACGAAAAAATAATCATTATGAATCCAGCCAGCAGTGCCAGGAGGGGAAGACGGGTTTTAGGCAACAAGGCAAAACTCATAGTCAAAAGGGGAGTGGCCCAGGTAAACCACTGGGGGTGGAAATGGGTGACAGAGAAAAACAGCAGCAATACAGCTAAAAACCATCCCCAAAGGGGGAGATCCCGGGGACGAAAATGATTCCACCAGGCAAAAACCGAATAAACAACCGCAAATAATGGGAGTAATTGCGAGCCGGAGACGGGGATGCCGGCATAAAACATTTTTTCGGATTGGGCCGCAAATAAGGCGTAATGGCGAAATCCCCATGAAGGCAAATACGGAAGCAGTATCACCAAATAAGCGGCCAGGCCGGAAATTATATTTTTGATTTTTGATCCGGGGAGAAAAAATAACAGTAACAAAGGAAACGGCTTGAAGCCGGCGCCGATTCCGAGAGTAACAGCGGCCAACAGCGGTTTTTTGTCTGCAAAATAGACAGCAAGAAGTAAAAAGGCGGCTATAAAAATATCGAATTGCCCCATCATATAAGCGCTGTAAATGACGAGGGGGTTGAATATCCAGACCAGAGAGCCCAATATTTTATTTTTATCCGGCAGTAACCGATAGATCAACCAAAAGCAGAATATATCCGCCAATAAATACGGAAGTTTGAGAAGATACAGAAGGAGAGGTAATCCTGAATCAAGCCTAGCTCGGCCTATATCGTAAATCAGGGTCTGAAAAGCCGATGCGGGATAGAGGGGGGAGAGGAAAAGATTAAACAAAGCGTGGGTTAAGTAGGCCAGGGGAGGGTAGATAAAAATAAAAATATTGTCGTAACCGAACGAAATAATTAATTTGTCATCCCGGGGCAGACGGCTAAGATAGTCATAGAAGTCAAACATCTGGCCGCGATGGTTTATCAGGTCAGCGGCCAGATATACAGCCCGGATGTCCGGATGCAGTGTTATGGGAATCAGAATAAGTCTTAGCCCAAACCCCAGAATCAGCCAGGGTACAAGCTTTTTCATAAATTCAGGAGGCGGGAAAACTCGTGATTGAATCGGCTAACGTCAAATATTTTACTCTTTTGGACAGCGGCCTGAGAGAGATTTTCAAGTTTCCCAGGTTGTTTAATAATTTGAAGTGTATAGTCCGCAAGTTGCTTCGGTGTATTCCAAAGGTAGCCATTCCGGTTGTGGTCTACTATCTCTTTGTGACCTCCGCGATTTGTAATAACTGGCACGCAACCGGCCGCCATAGACTCGACCACAGTGATACCGAAATGCTCCGTCCGGGTAGGATCGGTCTTTTCATCGGCCGAAAAACCGCTGGCTGACCAGAAAATTTTGGCTTGCGAATAGAGCTCAGCTAGCTGTCCAAATTCGGGATTGGTGATTATTTTGACCGGCAATCCCCGAATCCGGCTTCGTAATTGGTTCAGATGACCGGGGGCGGTTCCCACAGTAGTCCCCCCGGCTAAGATTAGTTGCCAGCTGGGAAGGTGCGGACTAATTCTTTTAAACACATCAATTAACAGGGAATAGCCTTTGAGTTGGGTAAGCTGAGAAAAACGGCCGACGTAGATAATAGTATCAGTCTTTTTAACTGCGGAGAATTTGGCTGTGTCTATGGGCGGGTAGATAACCCGGCAGTTGACTCTAAACTCCTGGTCTATTACTTCTTTGGTAAATTGAGAATTGGCAACGAAAGTGTAAAACCTGGATTTAATCAGGTTTGGTAATCTCCTGCCGCTGACTCGCTTAAAAGGGAATTGGAAATGGATGACGGTCTTTTTTGCCCAGGAAGTCGGAAGGCTACCGTCGGAAAGCCAGAAGAGGAGTGAATAGTGAATAGTGGATAGTGGATAGGGATTAGCGGAGACAAATTTTACGGTTGAAATATCTATCCCAAAGCGGTTGTAAATCTTGGCAGAAATGTTTTCGGGCCAATGGATGTCCACCTGCCAGCCTTTGTACAAAAGAAGTTTTACAAACGCGGCGGTATACCGCTCCCCTCCTCCCAGGGTGTCCCAGTAAGGATTATAAATCGCGGCTTTCACAAGACAATATTACCATTGGGAAAGATCCGTTTACTCTTCATCAGGATATCTATGAGTCCAGGGATCAGGGGCAGTGTAGAAATCTTTGTTATTAGATACCAATACCCTCACAAGGGTAGCATCGACTCGAATTTGGGCCCAATGAGTTTGTTTCTCCTCAAAACCTCCAATCATAACTTTGGAATCGGGTCCAATTTCTTTGAGTATATGTAAAAGGTGATTAGCACCATTTTGGTTGAGACGTAAGATCTCACCTCGCATGTCTTTAACATGACCTCCGGATCCGGGGGGGTAGAATATTTTAGTTATTTCATCCAGGCTGGGGGCCATGAAGTCATTCTACTATCAAGCGCGATGTTTGCAAGCGCGGGTTATGTTGGAGTTCCCAGAGGCGGGCGTAAATAATGAACATGTTGAAAACCTGAAACAATCCGTCAATAACCCCGCGTGTTCCGTCACGCCAGGCTGAAAGTTTGATGAAGCGATGCCAGAATTCACTTAACATGACGCGAATAAATCTCCAAACGGCTACTGGAGGGTGCAAATTTTCAAGTCTCAGCCTGGCTTCATGACCGGTAAAAAGAATTGTCTTATCCACCATGGAAGCCAGATCACGATGAGAAAAGTGGACGAGCGGATTGACTAATTTACCCAAAGTACCGGTATACACCGGCTCCTCGTGCAGAGGATGCTGCCAATACCGGAGATGAGGTTTGTGAAATAACCGGATTACATAGTCATTCCCCCAACCGCCGAAAAACAGAGGCTGACCTAAAAAGATATTCTGCCGCGGGATGGCGTAAGCAGAATGAGTCGAGCGTCGGGAAATAACCTGCAGGATTTCCTGGCGCAGGAGAGGGCCAATGCGTTCGTCAGCATCCAGAAACAATACCCAGTCGGCGGCCGGGGAGACTGCCTTTAAACCATCGTTTTTGCGTTGGGAATAGTCCGCACCTTTAGTCCTGACAATTTTGGCTGCGTGGGATTTGGCCATACTGACGGTAGCATCGGTACTGGCATTGTCTACGACGATAATCTCATCGGCAAAACGAGCGGAAACCAGGCAATCTGTAATCATAGCCTCCTCGTTTTTTACGGGAATAATTATTGAAAGCATGCTGACTAAGATTGATACGAACCCGCCCCCAGGTTATTGGTGTAATAATCCAAAACCGCCCGGCGCTGCCAGGGGCGGCCGGATAAATATAAATTGAGCGATTGCTTGACCAGCGACAACTTTGTACGCAGGGGAGCATAGCGCAGACCGAATAGCAGACGATTTCTGGTAATGTAATAATCCTGAAGTGAGGACCCGACTCCTGTAGACTGGGCATTGGCGTGCCAGACGACACTTTGACAGATGTACATCAAACGCCAGCCGAATTTTCTTGCCCGCTGGCATAAATCGTTTTCCTCAAAATACAGATAATATTTGGGATCAAGTAAACCGGTGGTGGAAAAAACCCGGCTCCTGATCAACATACAGGCCCCGGAGACGAAATCGGTCTCAATATCGTGGTCAAACTGGCCGGTATCTACCTGATCTACACCACGATGGGAGGCGATTAAATTGTTCCAGTCAATGTTGCCGCCTGCGTACCAGATAACCCGGCCCAGGTCTTTTTTGGCGTACCGATCCCGATGAAACTCATAACCGGGGGCAAAGTAGATCTTGGGACTGAAAATGCCGGCATTTTTGTAATTATCCGCTCCGGCGAGTAAATTGAGGAGACTATCTGGTGCGACATAAACGTCAGGGTTGACGATCCAGACGAAATCAGATTTATTTTCTAAAGCAAGTCTTATGCCAACATTGTTGCCTTCGGCAAACCCCAGATTGGTCTGGTTGATTGTCAGATTGGCATTCGGGAATTTATTTTGGACGAGCTTGACTGAGTCATCCCAAGAGTTATTGTCGATGACATAAATATCAAAAAAATAAGCGCCATGTTTGACACGAGACAGAGACTCCAGGCACCGGGAGATATACTCGGCACCGTTGAAGTTCAGAACAACTGCGCTGATTCTCATAATTTCAGCCGGCGGACAAGTTTCCACCAAGGTTTCAAAAAAATGGAGGAAGTATCAATTTTGGACTGGTAATACCACCACGTTAGTTCGGAGTTCGTAGTTCGGAGTTCGCTGACCAGATTACCCGGATTAAAAGGCGTTTCGGGGAATTTAAGTTGCTCCCAAAATTTGAGGTACAAGACCAGTTCGGAGAACGCTTGTAAAAGGGCCAGAGTCAGACCATGGAGACCATCCCGGTATCCTCTCCGGGCGAAAAATTGCCGGATAAATTCCCGGAAAGGGAAAATCAAGAAATCAGACGGTAAAAAACGATGGTTATTTTGCTGTAAATGTTTTAGCTGATGGTCGGTATAGCGATTGAGACGATCGACATACTGACCAATGCCGGTGTAGTGGTAGTGGATCAGAGCCAAATTTTCATCAGCCGGCAGGTCTGCACCAGAGCCCTTGGTAAAAGGGACGCTATGAATAGCATCTTCCCAGGTGACGTGGCCTTTTTTGAACAATCTATAAACATAGTCCGGCCACCAATGCTGGCTGGTTATCCATTTACCGAAAATCAGATTTTTTCGGGGCAGGCGGTAGTAATCGGCAGCGGGCTGTTTCAGAATGTCTTTGATCTGTACTGCCAATTTGGGAGGGACTTCCTCATCGGCATCCAAAACCAGTATCCAGTCGCCTGTGGCTTTGGAAATACTGAAATTGCGCATCGGCTCAACGTAACCTGTGTGGGGGTGCCAAAAGACTTTGCATCCAAGTTTCCCGGCAACTGCGGCAGTTTTGTCGGTAGAGGATTTATCTACAACCACCACTATTTCGTCGGCCAGGCGGCGAACGGAATTGACAACCGTGGGTAAATTCTTTTCCTCGTTCCAAGCGGTAATTACCACCGAGAGCATGAGAGTATTCTACGCCAAAATCACCGTTTTAAGCAAAAAATAGTCTGGTGTAAATTTTTTAAACTCCCTTGTTTTACTTAGCATTAAAGATATTTGGATGTATGCAACTAACATCACTGAAAGTGGCTGATGGTTCTAAACCTAAAAAATTTGACTCACAACCTCTAATTCCATATACAGCAGTTTGACTTGGATGGATTTCCTCAACTACTTTATCTTGGACATACACATAACCACTAATTGCTCTTAGTAAACGCATCCAGGCTGCCCTTATGTTTTGTTCTCTCTGCCTTTGCATAACTTCCTGGATGGGTGAAGCGGCAGTCTGAAACCAGATACATTCGGCACAAGTTTCGTTCATATATAGGCTATTTTATCTAGACCAGATGGCGACTTGGGAGTTGGCAAAGAGAGTCGTAAATCCCAGCTCGGACGCAGAAAGACGGGGGCGAGTATGGGCAATGTCGGGCAAATAAATATAAGCGATTTTGTTTTGGGCCAGGAAGTCAGAGGCTGATGCGGCATCGCGTTGGGCAAAAAATTCTTCCAGCTGTCTACGGCGGGATTTCCAATCATAGCCGGTAATATCGAGGTTGACCTCGTCTTCCAGATAAACGGGCTGGGCCGAGAAAGCTGAGACGTAAGCGGTGGACTCGTAAAGATAAAGGGGACGGGGAGGGGAGAGGACCGTATTTTCTGCCGCCCCACGATCAAAAGGTGGAGTAAGGACCACTCCGGCCGGCTGACGGCGGAGAAATTTGAGAGCTTCAAGCTCTTCTGTTGAGATTTTGGCGGGAGGGCGGGACGGCAGATAGTGGCGGAGAGTATCGATAGAAGTGGGAAGCGTAAAAGTAAATAGTAAAGAGTAAATTGTGAATAGGATTTTACGATTTTTAATAATCTCCGGCAGTCTGCCGATGAAGATGCCAGCCAGGATGGCGGCGAAAAATTGGGTATAGTAAAAAAATTGGATAGTATTCCAAGGGGTGCCTGCCTGCAGAAATAACATGGGGAAAATAAAACCTAAGGCTATCCCCTGCCAGATAAAGAGTTCAGAGATAGAGAAGAGAGAAGAAGATTTTAAATGAAAGAAAGCAAAGGCTCGTGTGCCGAGGTTACCCAAAACAAAAATTGTTGCGGCCACAGCATAGGCCAGAACGGCTTTGGGCCAATTGGCGGCTTGAGGATAAGTGATCATAGCTTGATAAAAACGAGGCCAGTTGAACCGATCCGGCAATCCCATCATGGTTTCTAAAAACCAACCGGGCTGGAAAACAAGAAGTTCAGAAGAATTACGGTTTAACGGTAAAAACAGAACCAAAAAAAGCGTCAGGGAGATAAAAAAAACCGGCAGCAGACGACGGTGACGGAAGGCTAAGAGAGATAAGCCGGAAAGAGCGATTACGCCGGCATATATTTTGACAAAACCGACCAAACCGAAAGCCAGAGAAGTCATCCAGAAATAACGCGGGGAAGAGGTCTGCTGATAGCCAACCAGACCGATAAGGCCAATCAGTAACAACAGGATCGAAAGAGCGAAGGGGGGATTTACGAGAGTAGAAATAGCCTGCTGGGACCAAAACATGGATTCCCCCCCCAATTGCCCCGTCCTTACCCACGACACCAGCCAGCCGAAACTGCCACCGAAATAAATAAAAAAGACCGACCACCAGGCACAAATGTCATTTTGAGTCCAAAGTCGGACCCAGTAATACGCGGCCAGGCCAATCAGGACAGCCAAGAGAGGCGGGAGGATCTGAAAATAGAGAACAGAAACGGGGACTGCGGTCAGTTTGTGAACAGTGGCCAAAATAAGGTCGAAACCCAGGTGATAATTCTGCAATTTGGCTCCGGCAAAAATCGGCATATTGAGATTACCCCGGGAAAGGTTTTCTGCCAGAGATATGTGCCAAACCCCATCATGACCGTTCGGTCCCCAGAAACCCATACCAAAGGGGTAAACCAGGCCGCTTTTGACCATGGTGGCTGACCAGGCAAGAGTACCTATCAAAATCAGGAGCCGTTTTTTAGCGGTTGCGGAGAGCATTTACCAGCTTGAGACCGTCGGTGAGAAGAGATTTTCCGACTAGTATGTAGATAACAAGGGAGTAGATTAGGGCAGAGCTGACTATATTCAGAATGATGTTGGTAAGTGTAAGTTTAAGTGAAAGGGAGAATAAGTATGAGACGATAAGCATGACTAAGGCGGCAATTGCAGGTTTGCCGAATGCATTTAACAAATTAAACCGAACGAAGCGGCGGGCAACAATTACCGGTACGATTGAGGATAAGGAAATAATAGCTGTAGCGTACGCTACCCCCATAAACCCATATTTTAGAGCCAAGAATGGAGTCAAACCCCAAGTCAAGCCGGTCCACATTAACATCAAATAAGTGTTGATTTTGACTTTGCCTACGGCGTTGAATAAATTAGTCAGAGGGGTGGATATTGCGGCCAAAGCGGAATTGAGACAATAAAGAGCCAGGGGAAATAGGGCGACTTCCCATTTGGAATAGCGGGGGATAATTTTTACCAATAAAGGGGCGATAACGGCAAATCCGGTCACAATAGGGAATGTGATGAGGGTAATGAAAAACAGCGTTTTTTCTACAGCTTTCTGCAATTGATCGGTATGATCCTGGAGGCGGGAGTAAGCCGGAAAGGCGACTTTGGTAACGTTGTCCATAACAAAGCGCAGGGGTTTTTGGGACCAAGTCTGGGCCCATCCGATGATACCTACTCCGTCGGCCCCGATTATTTTCCATAAGAAAATATTTAGGAACCGATCTTTGACCACTGCCATTAAAGTATTGAGCTGATAGGGGAGTCCGAATGAGAGAAGTGTCCGGAGGCTGTCACCGGAAATAGCCAACCCGATTTTCCAGGGAGCTAAATAATAAATCAGAGAGGTGCCAATCAGCCCGCGAAGGATAACTGCCCAAGCATAGGAGGTTACTCCCCTCCCCTGCCAGGCAAGGACTACAGCCACCAAATAAAAGATGATGGTCTCTGCGACTTCGACTGCGGCCAAGGTCCTGAATTGGAGCTGGCGTTCGAGTACAACCGAAGGGATAGTTTTGAGAGAGGCCAAAAAAAAGGCAGTCAACAGGCTGTAAAAAAGCCAGGTACCGGAACCGGAAACATGATAATAAGAAAATAAGAATTGAGATAGAGATAGAGATAGAGAGAGCAAGACTACAACTAATATTTGCTGCAGGGTGAATGTCGTACGCAGGTCGGTCAGAGTAACCCGGGCTTTTTTTTGAATCAATGACGCGGCCAGGCCAATGTCCGAAAAATAGCCTAGAATGGAGACTAAATCGTTGACGGCGATAAACAACCCGATTTCCGGCCGGCCTAAAAAAACCGTCAGGAGAAAAAAGCCGATAGTGGAGATGATTTGGATGACAAAAGAGCGACTGACCAAAGTGACAACTCCGGTTACTGA
>MEXE01000035.1 GCA_001775555.1 Candidatus Amesbacteria bacterium RBG_19FT_COMBO_48_16
CAGTGATAGAGCTGATGCGAAAAAAAATAATTACCTTTACTCCCAAAAAGAAGACCCGGTTTTTGGGGTTGGGAATTAAAGATGATTTTTCCTTGAAACTGGATAGGAATGCCGTAAATAAGTTGAATGAACCGGAAAAGAAATTGATAGCTTTTTTGTTTTCCCAAACGGATATTGTCACCAAGGAATATATTCAAAACAGGGGGAAAAAAGCCCCTGCAACTACCCAGAGTTTTTGGAGCGACTGGAAAAAGATGGGTAAAGAGATACTACTACAACAGGGGATTTTGGATCCGGAGGCTAACCGACTGGCGAAAAAGATCGCCATTGAGGCAGGTATTGGTCTGTTTCTGGCTGTGGTCGGGGCAGGAATCGGAGCCAGTATCTATAAAAATCTCCCACTACTTGCCCTTGCCTGGTTTTTGGCGGTGGGGGGGGTGGTAATTGCCACAACGATTATCGCTATTGTTGCACCGTTTATGGAAAAACTGACGGATAAAGGCAGGCTGGAAGCTGCGGGGTGGAGAGCATTTAAGAAATATCTGAATGATTACCGGGTGACGAGAAATAATCCGATCGACTCGGTAATTTTGTGGGAAAAATACCTGGTATACGGAACGGCGCTCGGGATGTCTGCCAAAGCCCTGGCCCAGCTGCCGGTAAACTGGGAAAATACCCAGTTTGCCTCGTCGGGACTGTATGCAGTAGCTTACAGCGGAGGCGTCGGCCACGGGACAGATTTGGCCGGGTCATTTGGCAGTACGTTTAGTTCATTTGCGGCGTTGTCTTCAAGTTTTTCCGGGTACGGGGCGGCGGGGGTAGGTGGAAGCGGCGGATTCTCCGGCGGCGGCGGTGGAGGCGGAGGGGGTGGAGGAGGAGGAGCGGGTTAGCTTTCACACCTTTAAGGTGTGAAAGAGATAAGTAAGTCCGAGGAGGTTTAGGAAAAGGGCGAGGCTCATGATGGGGACTTGGTAGCGAATGGCAAAAGAGGCGGCGGTAAAGAGACCTAGAAAAGGCAGGAATTCAGCGACGTGGTGGGCGCAGCAAGCGGCCATAGATAAAGCAGAGGTAGCACCAGTTGCTGAGGGGAGGGCCGAGCGAAGTTTGATCAAGCGGATTAAATAAACCTGGGCGGCGAAAGTGGCTGTGATGGGAAGGACCAGCCACCAGAAAGACCTGAATTGGGATAAGGTAAAGGACAAACTGCCGGATAGGAGCCGTAAAGTGAGTAAATAAAAAGAAAGCATACCCACTGCGGCCAGAGCCGCGGCAGGAACAGGGGACAGGCGGGACATGATTATTTTTTCTCGCCCAGGCTATTGTAAATGTAGGCGAAAGCGTAGCCGGTCAGCCAGGCGGCGGCAGTCAGGGTGACAAAGCCGTATAAACCTAAGCCAAAGGGTAAGGGACTGACGCGCCAGACCGAATTTTCAAAACCGTGCATCCAGGACCGCATCATACCCATGTAAAACAGCGGGGTAGTAGAAATCAAGAGAGCGCAAATAAGGTACCAGGCGGCAGTTACCAAACCGAGAGCGTTGGCTAATCGAACGGGATCAAGTTTTATATTACTCACCTCCTTTCAAAGAACAACGAAACAGGTGAGGTGTCCACAAGGTCACTGATTATAATTGTAAACGGCCCAGCAACGGAAGGGAAGGTGAGAATGGCGCTGCGGTGATGGGCGGCGTCTGATACCGGGGTGACTGACGCGGTTGATAATTCGGAGCCAGCGGTTTTGAGTTTGACTGAAGCGGAAAAATCAAAGGCGGAGAGGTCGACCGAGTGGGTATCCAGCGCAACATTGAATTTGCCGCTTTCAAATGTGACGGTAACAGCAACGTCTCCGGACTGGGCCGTCCGGGTCGCAGGAGGCTGGTCGGCGGAGGCGGGTGAAAGCCAACTGTTAAATTTCTGTTCGACTGTGGCAGCTGTATTCTGGAGATATCCGGCATAATGGCGGGATATATCCATGTTGAGCCGGCCGGCAAAAGTAAGGTAAATAATAAAAAGGCCCATGGGGATGAAAACCGCGGCGGAAATTATATTGCCTAACTTGAAGGAGCCGATGTTTTGATTGAAGAAATTGCGGTTAAGAAGCTGTCTTTTGTCGATAAAAAAGCCGGCGATAAAAAGCGGAGCTACCATACCCAAAACATAAGTGGCCCCCAGAGCCAGGGCTCCCCAAAAAGAGCCGGACAGGAAAGACAGAGACAAAATGCCGATCAAAACCGGAGCGCAGCAGGCGCTGGCCAGACCGGAAATTAACCCCAGGACGAAAACGGAGAAAATGTCGGGTTGTCCTTGAGGTGCTGTGGGACGGGGAAGTCGAGGCAGGGCAAATTTAACGCCCCACAAAGCTAAAAGCCCGGCTATGACCATAGCTACTCCCCCGGTGTAGTAAGCCAGGTCGTGATAACGGAAAAGGAAACGGGAGACAAAAGAAATACCCAAAACAGCCGGCAGAAGAATGACAAAAATACCCAAGCCGAAAACGAAAGTCATGAACAGAATCCGGCTTCTGGTTTTGAACACACTGCCTAAATAGGAAGGCAGAAGAAAGGTAATGCAGCAAGGGGCAAACAAAGCCACCAGACCGGCTAAGAAAGCGGCTATAAACGAAGCGGGAAGAAGAAGGCCGGTCATTTATACTCCGCAGCCGCCGCCGCCGGCGTCGTTTAGGCCAGGAACGGTGCCGATTTGTCTTTTGACAGCGGAGTAGCCCGGACCGGAACTAAAACTCTTGCCTAAGGCCAGTTTGGGATCAACCCGGTCCCAGCTGGTCCCGGATTTGGAAAAGTGATAACCGAGCTCCAAATAAGTCTGGGGGAACCAGAAGGAATTGAAGGCCAAAATAGTTCTGTAAATTTGGTCATCTGACGCTCCCTGAGATACCATAAGCTCCACTAACCCTAAGGCAGCCATACCATGGTTACAGTCGGGAAAAGCGGTAGAGTTGCCGCAGCAGGGACGATAGATGTTTTCAGCAATTGATTTGACGCGCTCATGTTGGTCGGGAGTTAAAGGAATAAGCTGGGACTGGGAATAATATGTCATGGCATCTTTTTTACCTAACGTCCAGCCGCCGGTAGAAGCGAACCGGCCGGGATCGCCGGAAGCTTGCATCGGTCCGGAGTCCAGAACCGGGCTTTTTTGGGCTAATCCTGCCGCCCACAAGAGATCCACCCAGAATTGGGCGGAGTCGGCAGTAATGGTGATTGAAGTCTCGTCTGAGCCGTCCAGATATTTTTTTACCAGGTCAGGCTGACCGGCAAACAACTTGTCGAACTTGGCCCGGTCAATGACCCCGATTTTGACCAAACGCTGGCCTAAGTCACCCCAGGCAATATCAAAAGTGAAGCCTTGGGGGGGAAGAACCTGGATTTTGAGTTGGTTGATTTGGGCCACGGAGACGGGGGAGGAAGTGGGAGAGACTCGGGAGGCGACTTGAGTAGAAGCGCGGTAGCGGGAAAAAAACGAACCGGCCAGAAAAGCGGCGAGGATAAGTAACAGTTTGGGGAAAAATTTGGACATATAATTTTTAGGATTTAGTAACTTCCCCCTTGAGATTGAACTCAACATAAGGATGCAGGGGGTCGCTGGTTTCCAGACTGATAATGCGCTCCATGGGACCGACTCCCTGGGGACCGTGGAAAGCGGGGTCGAAAACGATTTCCAGCTGAGCTGTCTCCCCCGGTTGAACCGTGCCTTTCCAGTCCGACTGCTGATGCATAGCAAAAGCCGGGCTGGTGCCGGAGGTAGAAATCAACTTGACCGTGGTACACATACAGGAGGTCTTCATATTAGCTACAGTCAGGGGAGCGGTACCTTGGTTTCCTACCGGAAAAGAATGAGTGACCACACCGCCGGAATAATTGATATTCTGCCAGTCGTAATTCTGGTGATCGACAAACAATTTGGCAGAGTCGTCTTTGACCACTTCGGCTTTTTGATTGGTAGGTAAGCGGGAGGCCAAAACAACACCGCCGATTACTAATCCCAAAGAAGAGATAATAACGGCAATTATAATTTTAGGGTTCACGTGAGGCGAATACGCTTGAGTAACAGGGAATTGGCGACGACGGAAACGGAACTGGTGGCCATGGCGGCGGAAGCCAGAATGGGGCTTAATAAAATTCTGGTGAAAGGATAAAGCACACCGGCGGCGACGGGGATAAGCACGATGTTGTAAGCAAAAGCCCAGAAAAGGTTGGCTTTGATCGTCCGCAGAGTCGCCCGGCTGAGTTTGAGAGCCAGGGGAATCGTAGTCAGGTCTTTGTTAACCAAAGTGATACCCGCGGATTCCATAGCCACATCTGTACCAGAGGCCATAGCAATACCCACATCGGCTGCGGCCAGAGCCGGGGCATCGTTGATGCCGTCACCAACCATGGCAACTATTTTGTTTTCTGCCTGCAGCTGCCTGACAGTTTTTTCCTTATCTGCCGGTAACACCTGGGCAAAAAACCTGGTAATGCCGACCTGGGACGCAATGGCGGAAGCTGTCCTGGGATTATCCCCGGTGACCAGGGAGGTCTCTATTCCCTGGCGATGCAAAAGATTGATAGCGTGTTTGGCGGAAGGGCGTAAAGTATCGGCGATGGCGATAATCCCCAAAACCCGGGTGGGAGTACCGACTAAAACCACCGTCTTTCCCTGCTTTTCCAGCCGGCTGACCTGGGGGGGAATTGAAGAAAACATTTGCGGAGCACCCAAAAGGTATTTGGTATCGTGAATTTTTCCCTCCACTCCCCTACCGGCTAAACTTTTGAAATGGGTAACTGCAGAAACAGTAACGGCGGATTTTTCGGCAGCCTGCAGAATAGCCTGGGCCAGGGGATGCTCGGAGCCGGTTTCCAGAGAAGCGGCCAGAGAGAGCAGTTGGTTGGTCGTTAATCGTTTATCGTTGACCGAAATTATGTCGGTGACGACGGGCTTGCCTTCGGTCAAAGTTCCCGTCTTGTCAAAAATAACATGATTTACCCTGTGGGCAATTTCCAGGCTTTGGGCATCCCTGACCAAGATGCCATGCTGGGCGGCCAAACCGGTGCCTACTACCAAAGCTGTCGGGGTAGCCAGGCCGAGAGCGCAAGGGCAAGCGATGATCAAGACGGCGACTGTATTAAGAAGGGCAAAAAGGAGGGCGGGGGCAGGACCGAAAGCATACCAGACAGCAAAAGTGGTAACGGAAAGCATGAGGACTACGGGAACGAAATAAGAAGAGATAACATCAACTAATTTCTGGATAGGAGCACGGGAAGCCTGGGCTTGTTCTACCAAGCGGATAATCTGGGCCAGCATGGTGTCGCGGCCGATTTTCTGGGCTCGGATTAGTATGGTGCCGGTAGTATTGAGAGTACCGGTAATAACTGTGTCATCAGCATGTTTGTAGACGGGAATACTTTCACCGGTAACCAGGGATTCGTCAACAGATGTTTCCCCGGATAGAACCACACCATCAACGGGGACTTTTTCACCCGGGCGGAGACGGAGCTGATCCCCTACCACAACCTCGCTTATTGGGATATCTACTTCTTTGCCCGCTCTGACCACCCGGGCGGTCTTGGGCTGCAGACCAATTAATTTTTTGATAGCCTGAGATGTCTGGCCGCGGGCTCTAGCTTCCAGAAATTTACCTAAAATAATAAGGGCGATTATAGTAACGCTGGTGTCAAAATAAGGTTCCGGGGTAACGCCTAACCGGGAAATGACCTGGGGTAAAAAGATAACCAGGACCGAATAAAGATAAGCTACGGTGGTACCGATAGTTATTAAAGTATCCATGTTGGCGGTGCGATTTTTTAAACTGGCCCAGGTGGAGCGATAAAAATCGCGGCCGACCCAGAATTGGACCAGAGAGGCCAAGAAAAAATGAAGATAAGAATTTTTCAGCGGGAGGGGGGCTGTCTGCATGAGCAGGGGGAGAGTTGCCCAGAGAAGCAGGGCGGAGACCAGAGCGGAAAGAAGAAACTTATTTTTCAATACAACTATTTCCCGATCTTTGGCTTGCTGCCGGACATCGACGAGCTCATCCGGATTAGTGATTAGGGCTTTGTATCCTAATTTTTCTATTACTGCGGAGATTTGCTGAGGGTCGGTTTGGGCAGAGTCGTAAACAATTGAGGCTTTTTCAGTGGCGTAATTGACAGAAGCTGTACTGACCCCAGGGTTACGCTGGAGTAAGCGCTGAATGTTGACCGCGCAGCTGGCACAGTGCATACCAGCGATGGGAATAGTTATGGATCGGGTAGGCATACTATATTCAGACGGCAATAATTTTGCCATGGTACATGTTCATGCCGCAGTGAAAGGGGTAAACGCCGGGACGGGTAAGAGTAAGCGTAAGAGCTAGGGGGGTGTTGAGGGGCAGATCTTTTTTGATCTTAAGATCGGGAATAATTAACTCCTCAAGACAAGGGTTGGGGTCGGTGCGGGTAAAAGTCAAGGTCACGGGTTGGCCTACCGGAACTTTGGTGACCGAAGGCGAGTAACCTCCGGAGACAGAAATGGCAGCTGTGGTAACCATCGGGCTGTCATCCGGGCGGCGAGACAGAAAAAACCAGTAAATAAATCCGATTAGACCTACCGAGGAAATTAATATAATAATTTTGTCCAGAGACATAATAAATTTAGGCGCGGTTTTTGCGAAAAACTTTGACAACTTCAGAGACTGCGGTATCCCGGGCGCTGGCAGAGCCGCCGCGAACGGCATCGGCAACGCAATTTTTGAGATGATCTTCAAGAATGAGGGCATCAGTTTCCTTGAGAGCGGCCTGGACAGCCTGGGATTGGGTCAGAATATCAATGCAATACTGCCCTTCCTCCACCATCTGAATAACTTTGTCCAGATGGCCGCGGGCTATTTTCAGGCGATGTGAGACATGATGATGGGTGTGATCCATACCTTGTATTTATATCCCCCCGGGGGGGATATGTCAATACCTTTTCGACTTTGAACATGGTTGCAGTATTATTGTTCTTTGAATACTTCAATGGGGCAGATGGGGTGGTGGAAGTGACTAAAGTAAGCTTGAGAAGCAGTGAGGTGGTCGGGGTCTTTTGGAAACCCAGGACTAAAGATGATTGTCTGGCTCTGGAGACTCTGGGGGTGATGGGATTGTATCTATTAAGAGAGGATGGTACTTCCGCAAGAAAGGTGAGGCGATCGTCCGGACTGGGGAAACCAGATGAATTAAGAATGAGAATGACGGGGTTGGCACAAGCATTGGCAGGAGACGATGAGGGGAGACAAAGAGTAGTAGTTGCCCTGGGGTTAGACGGGCATCACACCCCCGATGTATGAAGGTTTTGGGGTGATCCGACGTTTTTTAATGTTGGATATCCCGTGTTATATGACGTTATTAAAAAGACTCTTCTGCATTATGGATTTTCTCTCTGGGAAAGTTGGCTTTCGGCAACTGTCTTAATAAGAGCCTGGGAGATAACTTCAAAAGACCCATAGGGACCATGCCAGTGATCCAAAAATGTTCCTATATCTTCGCCACCCTCTCCAAATCGTTTGTTTGGATTTTTAACACCATAGCCAGCGAGTTTTTGCATCAAGGTTGTCCAAGCACTTCCAGGCTCAGTATTAACTCTTGACATTTAATCTCACCTCCAAACTAAATAAAGCTCAGTGTGGCGGGTTTTAAGCCTTTTTAATAATGTCAT